>JBAZPZ010000001.1:0-79297 GCA_041645495.1 Fidelibacterota bacterium
ACGATATCGACCTTACGGGCAATACCTGTTATAGGATCTGTTAGAATGGTCACTCTTCCGCCATCCTTCCAATCGACCATGAAGTTGAAGATAATCCCGGCCAATGGCCTGAATCCGAACAGATTCAATCCCCATTTTCTGGGTGTATGAAGGTTCACATTGAGATGCGCTCGCGGTTGGGGTTCGGTAATGGTCAGATTCGGGCTTCGTTCCACATCGACGGCGAGGACCTTATTCTCATAGACATATTCCAGACCGTACTGCCCCCAGCTCTGGAGCATATATTCGTAGTTTGCCCAAAATGTAAAAAATCGGCCCAGATTCTTTTCCAATCTCACCTCGATACCGCGAATATCCGAGTAGGAATCCGGATAATATCGAGCGACATCGAATTCCTGCCAGTAGTCGATAAAATGACGGCTGAGTGGATCGTTTTTCACGTCTTTGTAATACATCGTCGTGTTGAAGAGAAAACTCCGCAAGAACCGTTGTTCGTATCCAAATTCGTATGCAACTGTCTTTCCCATTTCCAGATCGGTCGAAGGAACCACGGCGCCTCTCTGCGAAATTCCTAAATTGTAAAGGAATGTGATGTTTGGTCGCTGATAGAAATGTCCATAGTTGAAATACAATTTGCTATTGACCGTTATGGGAAAAGAGACGCCAAGACGTGGAGATAGTTTAAACTGCTGTCTGATCTTTTTTGAAGGCCAACCCGTCGGGTCGTCTAATATATCGCGGAACACCAGCCACCGCTCATAACTTCCCCACTCGCCGGGCAAATAATCATAGATCAAAGTATAGAGTTCTTGATAACTGTCGTCGAGAGGAAAACTAACCTCGTAGGATGGTTTCTGCGGGTTGAAATAATCGGCACGAAGGCCGACGGAGGCGATCATCCCTTCGAATTCGAGTTTGTCCTGCAGATATAAACCGACGTCGATTGGCGCGATCTTGTAGTATTGCCATGCGTCCGGAATGCCGGGCGTCCAGAGCTTTTCGGACTGATACCATGTTCCCGAATAAACGAAGGAGTAGGAATATTTAAAAGCGAATCCGGCTTCGATCTGGTGAAATCTTCCGAGTTGAGCCGTTAGATCACCTTTGAGACTAAATGTCCATGAATACGAGGAATCGACCTGCTGAAGGCCGCCGTAAATCCGGAACAGATCGTTGATGTCCTGAAGCATGTTTGTCGAACTGTTCGGCGTCCCGATATTCGGAAAAATCAGCGCGCGCCAACTTCGTCCTAATGTCGTATCCACCCAAACCCAATTCTCCGCATCCGATGTGTCCGAGGAGTACGGCTGGATTTCGTTATCCTGATAAGTATATTGCGCTTCGAGCGTGAAAAATGCTCTTGGAGAAACCGTATGATTGAGCTTGATGCCGCTCATAAACCAGCGTTGATCGAGATACTGCAGACGGCTTCTATTGAACATATTCACATAACCATCGCCGCTTCCCAGAATTCGTGCCTGTTGTTGCACCGAACTTTGCGTATTGCTGAGAAAATTGAACCGGCTGGAATAATCGAGCAAGGCGCCGCCCATCGACGTCGGACGGTCGCCCGTATTGGTTTCGACCTTCGCATAAAGTGCGTTGGCCGAAATTTTTGTTTTCGGCGAAATCGCCGTTGTAATTTTCAACTGTCCGTTATAATCGACATATGCATCCCGGGGACCGATGGGAAAAGCGAACTGCGTATTTTCATATTTTCCGCCCAGCATGAACGTGGATTTTTCCAAAACGTTTCCGAGTAACGGAATCCATTTTCCGGGAACCGGTCCGGTCATAGTACCTTCGATATACATATCCGGTTTGGTAGCAAATTTGTAAAGAGGATGTTGTGTTTCCCAGAGTTTGCGTTTTTGTTCGGCGGTCAGCTTTTTTGATCGTGGTATGATGAGCCCGATTTGCTCGTAATTCTTGGTGCCTTCATTTTTGTTACTCCAACCTTTAAACGTCCAGAAGTCTTCCGGCACGCCTTCCGGAATCAACGAATCGATGGGTTGTCCTTTACTATCCATCGGAAAGCCGTCGTAACAAACAGTCTTTGTCTTTCCGTCGCGCGGATCGACATACTTGTAAGTCGTATCGGAAAAAACCTTATAAATCCACGAATCTTTACTCCACTGGTTAGTTCCGAAGAATTTATAATCATTTGTCGTCGTGTTGTCTATTTTCAGCGAGATGCTGATTTTATCACGGCTTCCCTCTTTGGTAACAACATTGACCAAACCAGAACGAAAACCGCCGTACTTCGCTTCGAATCCGCCGGTCAATACCTGCAGTTCGGCGACAGAAGTTGAATTCAATGAAAGATAGGAGTTTTCCGATCGCGGGTCTCTGGCAGACATACCGTCGATGCGAACGTCAGTTTCACGTACTTCACCACCACGCACACTCAACCCGTTACCATCATTATCGGAGACGAGTTCGACGCCCTTGATCTTGCTAACGAATTCATCGACGCGCATAACCGGCGTCTCACTCAGGCGATCGACATTGATGACTTCCTGCGTTCCGTAAACGTCCGGTTTGATCACTTCGCGCTGAGCGACAACCCGAACGGCCTCCATTTCGATCGAGGATTGTTCCAGTTCAAAATTAACCGTAATCGTGCGGCCGATATTGACGATAACCTGTTCCATCTGGAGCGGCGTGTAACCAATCATCGTCGCTTTGATGTTATAAATATTCGGCGATACGTTAAGAATGACGAAACGGCCATCCTCATCGCACGAGGCTCCTTGCTTATTTTCGATCTGAACAACTTTCCCGTTATCCCAGATGCTTTCGATCATGACGTTCGCACCCGGAAGCGGCGTGCCGGTCGTTTTATCCGTCACCCGCCCCGCGATTTTTCCATAATCAGCCCATGCGTTTCCCAAAAGGCTCAATATGACGCAACCCGTCAAGAAAGAGCGAATCGCGCACCGTTTAATTGGATGAAACATTTCGCCTCCCCATGATGAAATATTTTTTACACTCTCCCACTACTCCCAGCTGTTTGTCCCGATTTGTCCGACCGTTACAAGGACAAATCTTTGCGCTGAATTCATTACAATTTCAAATTTCTAATAACTCTTTACCGTACCTCAAATTTTAAATTGATTTTGTTATGATGTCAAGAACAATCTTTGAAAAATCCGATTTTTCCTGACCCGTTCACGAAGTTCATTTAATCAATTAAAGAGAAAGTCCGCCACGAATCGAATCGTGACGGACTCCGTTTTTCATTTAGGGGAAGTTTTACAATGTCAGCAATTGACTGATTTTGACCATCAAGACGTTGTCTCCAACGCTTCCGAACAACCGTTTGGTGTCTTTAGGAAGGTCGAACCGTTTGAAGGTTTCATAATCCGTCAAGCCCTGAGACCACACAAAATACACAACCGAACCGGTCATGTATTCCCAGCGCAAGACGAGATTTGATCGGAATTGCTTGTAATTGAAGTCTTCCTGTCCACGGAAAGAATAGTCAGTGATACCATCTTTTCCGCGATCCACGACATATTTTCCGACAGACTTGTCGTAAGTAATTTCATCATGCAGTCTTGTGAAACGTTTATCAAAGTTCGCGTTTCCGGCGTCGGCCAGCTCTTTGTAATCGAAGTAATTTCCTGCGGTGAAATAAGGCTGTGCATAGTACTGAACCGACAGGTTTGTGGAAATCGTGAAATCAGCGCGGAACGTCACACTGAAGGTCTTTTGATTCAGAGATGCCCAGATATATTGCTTGTCGGAATTCCGATCGGTCGCCGAACCGATCCACGCCCAAGTATCGTTAAATTTTTCGAGTGAAAACACCGATGAAAACCTGAGATTTTGCCGCGGACGCCACTCGATTTCCGGATAAAAGCCAACCATTCGCACATTGTCCTCATTGACCGAGCCAGTATATTGCAAGCCAAAAATCAGATTTTGCCGCGCATCCGAATCGACGTACGTCCACCAACTATATCCGTCCGGAGTGTAGATGGCCGGACCGCCGCGGTTAAAACTTGGATCCATCCCGTGTAAATATCGGTTGAGTCCGCCGCCTGCGTACCAATTATTAAGAAAGGTGATGTGCGCGTTGACGTTGCCGCCGAAGCCTTTCCGCATCGCGCCGAAATTGTAGTTCATCCATTGGTTCAGATTAACTCGTAACGTCCGATAGATTTTTGTCGGTTCCCAGAGATAATACTGCATCCAGGAAAATTGGTTGATATTGTCCACCGATCGCAGATAACCGAGGTCGTTGATCTCAAAACCCGGACTCGACGCAAGCGTTCCCAATGCCGCCCGGATGTGTCCGTCATTTTTTGTAACAATCGCCTTCATTGCGTAACCGGAAAGACTTGTCGCTTGCGGGTCGTATTCCAGATGTTCGGCATCGACGCGGTTAAAATATCTGGCGGCGCTTTTCTGGGCACGCTGAATGGCAGTTGTATCGCCTTGAATATGGCTGAAAGCAACGGCGCCTTGAAAAGAATATTTCCGGTCGAAAAAGTCGTGGTCGATATCCAGACCGCCCGTGTAAGCACCGTCGGTCAGATAATTGATGTCGGTTCCGTCAAGTTTGCGATTGACGCCAGTCAAAATCCCGCCGATGCTGGTTCGGCCTTCATGGAAATCCTGTTGGAAACGCGCCAGCGCATAATTGGTCTTCGGCTCGATGACGGACTTATCCTTGGTTCCATCATCGTAATAAACGACGGCGTTTTCTTCAGTCGTCACCGCTTCCATCAGGCCGAGCGAGAGTCCTTTGGTCGTTTTTCCGGTGATTTTGACCGCACCGAGAATGTTCGTGCCTTCCGGCCGTGAAATGCTCACTGCCGTTTTATTCGGATCCTGAGTCGCCCATCCTTGCGGCGCACGGCCGATCCGGCGTGAATAAAACAATGAATTATTCTGGTTGTTTCCGTCTCCAAATCCCAACGAATATCTTAAAATATTCGCTCCTTCCATGAAGAACGGTCGCTTCTCGGAAAAATAGGTTTCGAATTCTGTCAGATTAAAATCCGCCGGATCTGCTTCCACCTGTCCGAAATCGGGATTGATGGTCGCGTTCAGCGTCAGGCCTAGCGGACTGCTGTACCGAACGTCGCCGCCCAAATTCATCAAGAGATCGTAATTATCCCGATGAGCCGGATTTACAAGATTCTCTGAAATATCGCCACGGTTTGCCAAATATGGCATAATATAGATCGGCTTGCGAACCTGCACACCGCCAAGTCCTTTAAGCGAACCGTATCGGGAAACGAAACCGTCGTCAGCCTGCGACCAATAATTCCAAACGGAGAGTTCATTGTTTTGGCGCGGAATTTCACGATAGAACTGAAGTCCCCACGCCATCTCCTTTCCGGATGAAAACCGCAATTCCCGAAACGGAATTCTCCATTCGGCCGTCCAGCCTTGCGAATCGATCTGGACTTTCCCATCCCAAACGGCATCCCACGTTTCATCCATATTTTCATCATCGAACCGTCTGATGTCATGCTTAACGCCCGCGGCGCTCAGCCCGAATTCGAACGCCGTCCGGTTATCATCGTAACTGTCGAGCGAAACGTACATCCAGTCGGATTCCGTATAATCGTCACGACGCGAGAGAATTGCAGTTATTTTCTCCGGTTCCGGATCGTACGCTCTTCCGGCAATATATAAAAAATTTTCATCGTAAACGACGGCAAACTCGGTGCGGAAGCTGGCAGGCGATCCTTCGTTGGGATTCCGTTGCACTAAATCTCCACTCCATTTGGCAGAATTCCAGGCCACGTCGTCCAATTTTCCATCCAATTCAATTTTTTGTCCGTTCAGCGGCAAGGCTTGCGTTTCGCGGGAACGAAGCGTTTTCAAAACTTCGTCGGAAAGTTTGGCTGAAAGACTGTAGGGAAGTAAAAAAAGAATGCAGAAATAAAGCGTCTTTTTCATTTTTGCTCCAAGTTGGTGAACGAAACAAATAACGCCATAAAGACGTAACATCCCGGCAAAAAGTTGCCTGATTGACAACCTTTGGTCGGAAAATATAACCGCTTATGGAATTCTTGCCGATCGTAACGCAAGATACTTCGGTATTGTTTAAAATGAGGTGCATGACTATATTCTTTTCCGGTTATTTACAGAGAGCAATTATCCGATGTTTTTTCAGAAAGGGATCATTCATGGCAGTAATCGGCATCGACCTCGGTGGGACAAAATCCGCGGCCGCAATATTTGACGAAAATGGGAAAATCATTCATCGAAATATCTCGCCTATAGATAAACGAACCGGCGGCGAAGTCGGCAAATTGATCCTGAACCAAATCGCCTCGCTCAGACAATATGCCGTTGAAAAACAACTGAACATTCGCGCAATCGGCGTTTCTGTTCCCGGAATTTATTACGCGATGACCGGGAAAGTCTGGGCGCCGAATATTCCCGACTGGACGGATTACCCGCTTCTGGATGAGTTGACTTCGAGTCTGAACGATTCCTCCATCTGTATCAAAATCGACAGCGATCGCGCGGCGTACATTCTGGGCGAAACGTGGCAAGGTTGCGCCAAAGGTTGCCGGAACGCCATCTTCGTCGCCGTCGGAACCGGAATCGGCGCGGGCATTCTTATCGACGGAAAAATCCTGCGAGGAAGCCGGGACATCGCCGGAGCGACGGGATGGATGGCGTTGGACAAACCGTTCCGGCAGGAATATATTTCATGCGGTTGCTTCGAATACCACGCTTCCGGCGAAGGCATCGGCAAAGTCGCACGCGAACTTCTCGCCAAAAATCCGGATTACTCCGGAATTCTCCACAAGAAACCGATCGAAGATGTCACATCTCATGACGTGTTCGACGCCCTTTCTGCCGGAGATCCGATCGCCAAACAGACGCTGGAATCCGCCGTTGAATTTTGGGGAATGGCAGTCGCCAATTACGTCAGCCTGTTCAATCCGGAGAAAATCATTTTCGGCGGCGGCGTTTTCGGTCCTGCGGCGCAATTCATCGATAGGATTCGGGCCGAAGCGCTGAAATGGGCGCAACCGATCAGCATTCATCAGGTCAGCATCGAGGTCAGTATTCTTGGTGGTGACGCCGGCCTGATCGGCGCCGGACGATTGGCGCAATTGGAGATCGAGTCCGATAAATAAATTGAGCACAAAATATTTAATCTTATCAACGAGGATTTATGTATAACAGAAAATTGGTTTTTGGGGCGGCGTGTCTGGGCATGTTGCTGTTCGGAATCGTGATGATTTCGTTAGGAACCATCAACACATTTTTGACGGCAAAATTCCAACTCGATCCGCAAACCGTCGGTTCGCTGGCCGCTCTGTTGCCGTTCGGGATTCTCGCGGGTTCCCTGATTTTCGGCCCGATCTGTGATCGCTACGGCTACAAAGGACTGCTGATTATTTCCGCAATCCTGATCCTGATCGGCGTCGAAATGACCGTAATGGCGAAGAGTTTTTCCGTACTTCGTTACGCATTTCTTCTGATCGGATTCGGCGGTGGCATAATCAATGGCGGCACGAACGCAGTCGTCGCCGACATCAGCGCCGAAGAAAAGGGCGCCAAGCTGAGTTTGCTGGGTGTATTTTTCGGAATCGGCGCACTCGGAATGCCGGTTTTGGTTGGCGTTCTCGGAAAATATTTTTCGACCGAACGAATCGTGATGTGCATTGGACTGCTGATCGTCGTGCCGATCGTTTTTTTCTCGCTGGTCCGTTTCCCCGAACCGAAACACAAACAGGGTTTTCCGCTTAAACAAGGCCTCGGCCTGCTGAAAAACGGTACGCTCATTCTCATCGGCGTCATCCTGTTTTTCGAAAGCGGCATGGAAGGAATGGTCAGCAACTGGTCAACGACTTATTTGGAAAGCCGTTTGTTCCTAACGCCAAAAGAGGCTCTGTACGCGCTCTCTTTTGTCATGCTGGGAATGACGGTCGCGCGAATTTTCCTCGGATATTTATTGACGAAAGTGCGGGATTATATCATCCTGCTCGTCTGCATCGTAATCATCATTTGCGCCGGATTGATATTGAAGTTTGCCGGCTCGTTTCAAGTCGCTATCGTCGGCTTATCGCTGTTCGGCGTCGGTTTTTCGCCAGCGTTTCCCGTACTTTACGGCTACGCCGGAAACCTGTACGCGCAATACTCCGGGACAGCCTTCAGTATTATCCTGACGATCGCGTTGTTGGGAAATACGGCTCTGAATTATTCGGTCGGCGTCATTTCCAAAAATTATGGAATCGAACATTACCTGACCGTCATTTTAATCAGCGCTGTGATCATGCTGATTCTGGTCGGCTTGATTACCAAACGAACCTTATCGAAGTTAAAAATATAGAATAAAGGAGTCAAATCATGCAGTTAGCAAAAGAATGGCTGAATAACGCCAAAACCATCATGGATAAAATTGATAATACGCAGATGGAAAACATCCAGAAAGCCGCCGAAGTGATGGCAGATACCATCGAATCGGGCCGATGGGTTCATACGTTCGGTTGCGGACATGCGACATTGCCGATCGAGGAAATGTACCCGCGCATCGGCGGATTTGTCGGCTTTCATCCGATGATCGAACTTCCGCTCACATTCTTCACGAATATTGTCGGCGGGATGAGCGTGCACCAGTTCGTTTTCCTCGAACGCGTCGAAGGCTACGGCATCGAAATCATGAAAGGATACAATTTAGATCCGCGCGACTGCATGTGGATTTTTTCGCATACGGGAATCAATAACGTCAACATCGACATCGCGCTGGAGGCAAAAAAACGCGGCATGACCGTCATCGCGTACGGTTCGGCGGCGGAAGCGAAAGGCAAACAGACGCGCCATTCCTGCGGCAAGACAATCTTCGACCTCGCGGACATCGTGGTCGATACCTGCGTTCCGATTCAGGACGCATCTGTTCCTTTAAAAAACCACTCCGATAAAATCGGCCCCGTTTCGACGATGGCGTTCGTCACGGCGGTCTGGATGACAGTAACGACCGTCGCGGAAATTCTCGCAGACCGCGGCGTCAAACTCTACATTCATCCGTCGCACAACGTCCCGGGCGACACGACGGCAAAGGAACGGCTCTCAGAAGCACTCGCGATGTACAAAAAGAGAATCGCCGGCGTCTGAATCTTAGCCGAACTGCAGGAAAAAACGTCTTTGGAAAGTCAAAGAAGATAAATACAAAAAGGAAAATCATATGGTAAATAGTTTGCTGAAAAAAGCCATGGAGCTCCTGAAAAATCCGCTCATCAACGACTCGTTCTATCGACTCAATCTCGGCATCACCAAATGCTACCTGCTGAAATGCGCGGACGGTTATTTGCTGATCGACGCCGGGTACAAACATAAATTCCGGAAATTCATCCGCGAAATTCATCGGGTCGGCATCAAAATCGTCGACATCAAATATATCCTACTGACGCATCATCACGACGATCACGCCGGTTTTATCGCGGAGATGCGAACCTACACGAACGCCCGGCTCATCGTTCATAAAGAATCTGTGACGGCGTTGCGAAAAGGGGAATCGGAAAACACGATGCAACCGGTCAATCGCCGCATTAAAAAATTGTTTCCGCTTTTCCGCCTCATTCATCCCGACTTCAAATTTCCACAGGTATTTCTGAAAGAGGATGACATCCTGATCGCCGGAGACGACAACGAATTGTTGAGGAGTATCGGAATTCATGGGCAAATTCTCATGACGCCGGGACATTCGCACGATTCCATGTCGGTTGTAATGGACGACGGGAGTGCGTTTGTCGGCGATCTGGCGATGAATTTTCTCAGATGGACCGGCATTCGTTACCGTCCGATTTACTGCGAAAACATCGAACAGGTTTTCCTCAACTGGAAAAAGGTCGTGGATGCGGGAGCATTGACGATCTATCCGTCACACGGTAAACCGTTTCCGGCAGTCAAACTCATCACATCGAAATGGTACAAACTATCCCAGAATCAACCTGATAAAAAGAACGAATCGGCCGAGCAACAGACCGATCCGCTTATCCGGTAGATGAATGACTAACCTTCAGGATTTTCAGGAAGGAAAACTTTTCCGCCTATAACCGTTTTCCAGACGGATAAGTCCGGATTCAACAAAACAAGGTCGGCGTCTTTTCCGGTTTCGAGTGAACCTTTCCGGTCGCTGATTCCCAGCAATTTCGCCGGCTGGATCGTCACGGTGTCGATCGCCGTCTTCAGGTCGCAACCGGTAAACCGCAGGAATCTCTTCGCGATTTCCAGTACGCTCAGCGAAGTACCGATGAGCGTTCCGTCGGGATAAGCGGCGGCGCCGTTCTTCGAGTCGTATTCTTTGCCATTGTAAATGTATCGGCCGTCCGGCAATCCCATCGCCTGAATTCCGTCGGTGATACATATGCAACGTTCTTTGCCCAGAATTCTGTAGAGCATGTCGATGATTCCCGGGTGCAGATGAACGCCATCGCTGATAATCTGAGCGGTGATGGTGTCAGATTCGAAAATCGCTGCCACCGGACCGGGAAACCGGTGATGCAGTGACGGCATGGCATTGAAAATGTGTGTGACATGGCTAATCCCTATCCTAAATCCCGCCCGGGCTTCATCGTAGCTGGCGTTTGAATGTCCAAACGACGGAATGACGTTCGCGTCTATCAGTTGACAAACGACAGAATGATTGCCTTTTATCTCAGGCGCGATAGTCATCATTTTAAGCGTATTGCCAGTAATGTCGAGAATTTCGTCAAGTGAGCCATCTTTCGGCGGATAAATGTTCTGAATCGAAATCCCGCCGCATTTGACCGGATTGATGAATGGTCCTTCGAGATGAATACCGAGGACCATAGCTCCGCCGAGGTCTTTGCCGACTTCTTCGGTAACGACGCGCAGGTGACGATTTTTTTCGGCCGGTTTCACGACGGTGGTCGCGAGGAAACCGGTGATTCCCAGCCGCGCTAACGTGTGCGACATCGTCGATAGCGCTTCTTCGGTTCCGTCCAAAACGTCCGCGCCGCCCGCGCCCTGAATGTGAATGTCGATCAATCCCGGAATCATCGTCCGACCGCCGGCATCGATTTCATGCTGGAAACGTTCATTTTCTGAAAAATTACCGATCGACGCGATCTTCCCATCGGCGATGGTAACGTCGGTCATCGCGGCCGGATTTTCCGAGTTGTAAAGTTTACAATTGCGAATTAAAAGTTGATTTTTCATAATTCCTTGAGGTTTAGAACATTTCGTCGATTCTGACAAAGCGATATCCTTTCGAGATCAGGATATCGAGCAATTCGCCGAGACGACGATAGAATTTATCCGTCCGTTCCGGATGCGTTCCGATGTGCGTCAACAGAAAGAAACCGTTCAGCCCGTTCGGATCTTTTTTCTCATAGTCCAGAATGCTTTGGAAAATGGCTTCGGTCGGTCGGTAATTTCTCTCCGACGGAATGGTATAATCGGCGCTGGAAAGCGTTCCCGGCGTGTAGTTGATCAACGTGACGTCCATCTGTTTGGCCCAGACAGTCACCGAATCGTTGTACCATTCGTAGGCCGGCATGAAATAGCGGGATTTTTCGTCGATGCCGAAACGTTTCATTTCCCGGTAATTAGCCAGAAGATCGGATTGAAACTGCGCCCGATCGACCAACAACGAATCGCGCTTTTCCCATGTGCAATAGAGCAAATGTTTGTCCGAATGCGGCCCGAGATAATGTTCCGCCTGAACGAGTTTCGGAATTAATTCCAGTGTTCCGGCGTTCCGGTAAAAATCGCCCGTGAAAAAGAAAGTCGCCCGGATGTTTCGTTCCTTCAGCGTTTTTAAAATAATCTCGCCGCCGTCATAAAAATCGCCGCCGGTAAAAATCAGCGCAATGGTTTTCGCCGACCTGTCGCCGCGCACGATTCCGCCGCAGGAGTAAGAATATTTTCCTCCTTTTTCAGGATTCTGTGCCAATAAAAAGGCTAAACTGCTGAGTGATAAGACGATCAATCCAAGAGCCGTCAGGAAAATATTTCTGCCGAAATTCATCGTTTATCTCTCTTAAATTCTGTTTGTATCGTGTGTGTCAGTGACATGCACATTTCTGCCAAATGTAATTAGTTTTGCGGTTTTTTCCCATCCCAACATCGCGCTCCGTTCGGGGAAAATTCCGTGAGACGGACAAAACCGTTCAGGCCGTTCGGAAAGACAACGAGCCAATCACGATCGATGGAAAATTGACCGAATCCGCATGGAATCTGGCACCGGAAGGCGAATCGTTCATTCAGCGCGATCCCGATGAAGGAAAACCAGCCACCGAAAGAACGATTTTCAAAGTGCTCTACGACGACAGGAATTTGTACATCTGCGTTCTGGCATACGATTCGGAACCAACCAAAATCCGCGGAATGCTGACGAGACGCGATAACGATTCACCCTCGGACTGGATCGGAATTTCGATCGACAGTTACAACGACAAACGGACGGCATTCGAGTTCGGAATAAACGCCGCCGGCGTCAAATACGACGTTTTGTGGTTCGACGACGATTCTCAGGATTTCAACTGGGATGCGATCTGGGATGGCGCCGTCCATATCGATTCGACCGGCTGGATCGCCGAGTTCCGGATTCCATTTAAGGAACTCCGGTTTTCAGACGACAACAGTCACGGCTGGGGCTTCAACGTGACGCGCACAATCTCCCGAAAAAACGAAGAATCCTACTGGACGCCGATTCCAAAGAACGAACCGGGCTGGGTTTCACATTACGGCAGGTTGAACGGAATTACATTGGTTCCCAAGCAGAAACGGATTTACGTCGCGCCGTATCTGACCGCCGGATCGATGATATCTCAAGATCTGGTCACGGAAATTCATCCGGAAAAATACGATCGCGCCAGCAATATCGGCGCCGACATCAAATATGGATTGACCAACAACCTGACGCTGGACATGACGATAAATCCGGATTTCGGACAGGTAGAAGCCGATCCGGGCGAATTCAACCTGACCGCTTTCGAATCCTATCTGTCCGAGAAGCGGCCATTTTTTACCGAAGGTAGCAATATTTTCAATTCCGGTTTGGGTTTTGGAGATGGTGATGAATCGATGACTTCTCTCTTTTATTCGCGGCGAATCGGCAGAGCGCCGCACCGCGTCCTCGACGATGAAGATGATAACGACACGACCTGGACTGAGGAGCCGAAAATGACAAGCATCCTCGGCGCCGCAAAGATCACCGGAAAAACCACGACCGGCTGGTCTATCGGATTGATCGATGCTCTCACCGAAGAGGAAACCGGGAAATTCATCTACCAATCCGGACGAATCGAGACGGAAACCGTCGAACCGTTGACAAATTATTCCGTTTTACGGTTTCAAAAAGATTTCCGAAACGGGCAGACGACGATCGGCGGAATGGCCACCGCAACACTACGAAAAATCGACGACCCGAATCTCGTATTTCTTCACGACAGGGCGTTGACATCCGGAATCGACCTCACTCACCAATTCCTGAACCGCCGGTATATGATCGAAGCCGCGTTTGCCGTTTCCAACGTTCACGGCAGTCGCGAGGCGATTCTGGAAACACAGGAAAGTCCCCGGCGATATTTCCAGCGACCGGACGCGCGTCATGTGGGCATCGATAGTTCGCTGACTTCGCTGACAGGCACATGCTACAAATTCGTTCTGGAGAAAATCGGTGGAAAACACTGGGAATGGGCGACGGGTGTTTTATCTTACAGCCCGGAATTCGAGACCAACGACGTCGGTTATGTTCGACAGGTCGATGAAACACTGGAATTTCAGTGGATCGGCTATTCCGAACGAACACCGGGCAGTTGGTATCGCAGTTACAACTTGAACACTGCTCATTGGAACATCTGGGATTACGAGCCGAAATACTTAGGAAACGGATTCAGCACGAACGTTACTCTCAATTTTTTAAACTATTGGTCAATCCGGGGCGGCGTTCAACATAACAGTCAAGGAATTGCAAACAATGTCCTTCGCGGCGGTCCCTCTTTCCAAATGCCGGGCAGAACCAATTTCTGGTGCGGCGTCAATTCCGACTCCCGGAAAAAAATCTTTGGGCAGATAAACCTTACCGGCTGGAGCAATGCCGACCAGTCGGTCGGAATGATCATCTCGCCTCAACTTCAAATTCGTCCGACGACAAACCTGAAAGTCTCTTTAACCCCGACCTTCCGAAACGAATACGATTCATGGGGCTGGGTCGATGATGTCAAGGATGGCACAGGCGGCCATCATTACATTTTCGCGAATGTACACCAAAAGACATTTTCCTGCATTATCCGACTGGATTTTACATTGACGCCGAATTTATCCATTCAATTCTACGGCGAGCCTTTCCTGACGGCGGGCAAATATCGGCATTTCACCGAAGCCGCTTATCCGCGTGTCGGACGGTTTCGGGATCAATTCAGAGATTTTTCATCCGGCGAAGTCGATTATTTCCCCGAAAACGAACAATTTGGCGTCGATACCAATACGGACGGCTCTTACGAATACTGGTTCGATCAGCCGGATTTCAACTATAAACAATTCCGGAGCAATCTGGTAATCCGCTGGGAATATCTTCCGGGATCGCTGATCTATTTGGTCTGGTCGAACGGTTATACGGATTCCAACAGCATCGGAACGTTTGATTTCCGGCACGACGTCCGCGACTTGTTTGCCGCTTCACCGGAAAATGTGCTGATGGTGAAACTGAGCTATTTGTTGAACCGATAAACACGACACGACATACATCCCACACTGGGTCCGGAGAAATTCGGACCCATTCTACTTTCAAATCCGGCGTTGTTTTTTTTCTGGAACGATTTTTCCCAAACGATCCGAACATTTGCATTCGGGAATCCGGTTTTTCCTCTTGAATATTTATCGAAATATCGGTAGCATAGGCCGGTTCGTTTAAGAAGCCATGAAATCAGGAAAAATATGAAGATCGTTTCTCCGCTCACACCTCAGCCGCTCAGGCTGGTCAATTCTATCCAACATTATTCATGGGGCATGCGCGGAGAGTCCGCATTCATTCCGAAACTTCTCGGCATTCCCGCCGAACCGGACACGGCATACGCCGAACTCTGGATGGGCGCGCATCCCGGCGCTCCTTCACAAGTTTTGCTGGGCAATTCCCAAATTCCGCTAACGGAGTTGATCCGTCAGCATCCGCAGGAAATTTTAGGATTGCAGGTGGTTTCGCACTTTGGAAAACAGTTGCCGTTTTTGTTCAAAATCCTTTCCGCCGGAGAGGTTCTGTCGATTCAGGTTCATCCGGATAAAAAACAGGCGATAGCGCTCCATCAATCCGATCCGAAACATTATCCCGACGAAACGCATAAACCCGAAATCGCCATCGCGCTGGACGAACTGACGGCACTGGTCGGTTTCAAAGATACGATCGGAACACTCGCTGCACTGAAGGATTACCCGGAAATCACAGATTTCATCGGGAACGAAACCGTATCGTCTTTTCAATCGAAACCGGACGGAACGAAAGCCAGACAACGGTTTTTTTCCGCCTTCTTCCGTTTTTCCATCAAAAAGCGGGACGAGTTGCAGAATTCGATCGATCGTCTCGAACGCCGCCTGCTGTCGCTTCCCGCGCCGACCGAAGCCGAATCCCTTTTTCTGGAATTGCGGAAGAAATATCCCGGCCCGGACATTGGATTGTTTGGGCTGTTTTTCCTGAATCTGATTCACCTGAAAACCGGTGAAGCGATCTTTTTACCGGCTGGCGTTCCGCACGCTTATGTCCATGGAAATATCATTGAATGTATGGCGAATTCCGACAATGTCGTCCGCGCCGGACTAACACCTAAGTTTCAGGATATTCCGACGCTGATCGACATACTCGATTATTCCGGAGAAAATCTTACGATATTGACCGACGATGAAAACGCCGAACGCCTGGTTTACGCGACGGCCGCTGATGAGTTTGTCGTTCAACGGTATCGGCTCTCAGTTAAAAAACCGATGCTTATCCAAAAGTTCCAAACCCCGGAAATCCTGATCTGCGTCGAAGGTGAAGCCGATCTCATCTATCCGGTTGACGGCTCGACGCAAACGATTCGCCTCCGAGCCGGGGAATCGGTTCTTGTCCCGGCGATCTCGGAACACTATGAATTAAAGACAGAGGAGCGAGCGGTCGTCTTTTCAGCTTCGACGCCGTATCGATTTACTCCGCAGTCATAAATGGAGAAACCATGTCCGCATATTTCATAACCCAGATCACTATCGATGACCCAATCGAATATGAAAAATATCTCGACGGCTTTGACGACGTCTTCTCAAAATATCGCGGCGAAGTTCTCGCGGTTGACGACGAACCGGCGCTCCTTGAAGGCGATTTCCGTCATCATCGCGTCGTCCTGATTCGTTTTCAGGATGAAGCCGAGTTAAAACGCTGGTACGATTCCCCGGAATATCAACAATTAGCCAAATACCGGCATCGGTCTGCACGAGCCGATATTCTCCTGGTTCACGGATACGACTGATTCGGATGAATCTATCATAAAAATTCTAAGGATAATTCATGTGGTATTTAATTTCTCTCCTTTCCGGTTTCTTCATGGCGACCGCGGATGCGTACACCAAAAAGGAATCCACCCGCACACAGGCTATCGTGTTGTCATGGATTCGCGAAGCCTATGCGCTTCCGTTTCTATTACCGATTCTCGCCTTTATCGATATTCCACCGATTGGCTGGACTTTCATCGGCGCTCTGGCGATTTGCGTCGTCGTCGATCTGATCACGACTTTTTTGTACATGCGCGCTCTTCAAATCGCTCCGCTTTCTCTGACGGTTCCGTACCTCGGATTATCGCCGTTATTTCTTCTCGTGATTCCAACAATCGTTTTGGGTGAAACTCTCTCGCTGGCAGGAATTATTGGCGTGATTCTTATCTCGATGGGAACGTATCTGTTACAAATCGACCGCGCAAAGTACGGAATATTCGAACCGTGGCTGGCTATTTTTAAAAACCGCGGTTCGTTATACATGTTCATCGTCGCAGTGTGCTACGCGGTGACAGCGACATTCGGCAAACTGGCGATCCAGCATTCGTCACCGCTTTTCTTTGCCATTATTTACTTTTTCCTGTTAGCTGTCGGATTCACGCCGTTCGCGCTGATTTCCACCAAAGGGAAAATCAAACCGTTGTTACAATTTCCGCGCGAGCGGATACGAATCGGTCTGACGATGGCATTGATGGCTGTCTTTCATTTCACCGCCATCGGAATGATTCAGGTCGCCTACATGATTTCCCTGAAACGACTCTCGTTGTTGTTCGCAATTTTATACGGATGGTGGTTTTTCCACGAGAAAAACATCCGGGCGCGACTATTCGGAGGGACGATCATTATTGTCGGCGCGGTGTGTATCGCATTTGCTTAGCCGCATCGGAAAATATTTTTATATCGAAAAAATCGGAATTCTTCGCCCGACAACGACACTCACACCGAGTTCACGCGCCCGTTCAACGAAGCCATGATAGATTTTATGTGAAACGAAGACAAATCCCTTGGCGTTCAGAAGTTTGATCGTTTGCTGAAAGGCTTTTAGTTCCGTGAACGAATCATGCGTAATCGGATACGAAAAACACTGGAAAATATAGAGCGAACTTCCTTTCATCAGCGCAATATCGATCAGGCACTCGTTCTTGATCCCTTCCGGAACGGAGTCTCTGTCGAGCCGCACATCTAACCGGACGTCGTCGTACTGACTCTTGTGCACACGGAGGAAGACCATTTCCCGGAGCCAACCGCCGTTCAGCAGATATTCATCAGGATTCGCGACGATTTCGACCATTTTCTGACTGGCGCCGCCGCCGAACTTGAATTTCATTCTGTCCTGTTCTGCTTCATATTCGATCTGGAGTTTAACCCTTCCGTCGTCATAATTCCATTTCGCGCTTTGTTTGACATTGCCCATTTTATTCCATTCGTCCCGGATTTTGTCGATAAACGGCATCAGATTGTCCATGTTGACTGCAATGAAATAGGTCAGCGGGCTTCTTCTGCCGATTTCCGGATCGAAGCGGGTTCCGGAGGTCATTTTGATTCCCTGTAGCGCGATGAACTCGTTCACCGTCAGCGCAAGCTGGTAATATTTCGATTCACCCTGGCCGATATTGACAATCTTGGAATGATGCGTATCGATGTAGAAAACCTCTTTGTTGGCTTTTCGGAAAATGTCCACTGCCAAAGCCGCCTGCAGACGATCGCCGCCGGTAACATTCAACAAAATATCGTGTTCGGGATAATCGCGGAGAACGCCCTGACAAAGTTTAACAAAGGAATCAACGTCGTCGCCGAGAATTTCACGCGTTTCGAACATGGGCGTCATATAAGTTGCAATGGCCGTTTCGATTTGTTGGGCGATCGCTTTCTGCCGCGGCGTCCGAAGCCAGACGACGGCGTCCGGTTTTTTCAGTACCAAACCGAGAAAGCCATTGATCGGCGAATCATCAAGAAGGCAAACTTCCAGTAAAGGCATCTTCGACTCCTTTTTTTCCGTTTTTCATATTGTTCAAACGCCTTAAAACTTATTTACGCTTGAATTTACTAATAAATTTTTCTTTGTCAAGAACGGAATTTTATTTTTCCGGGAAAAGAAGTAAATAAGCAGTTCCCTAAATTGGAAACCGCTTATTTTGGAAATGATGTAGCCGGGATGTTTATTTTATCGTCGGTTGCAGATAGTGGAATATCTTTCCTTCGTAATTCTTCAGGACGACTTCGTTTTCGTTGATTTCCTGCAAGTATTCGGGAAGAAGCGGAATCTTTCCACCACCGCCAGGTGCATCTATGACAAACTGTGGAACGGCCATGCCGGATGTCCATCCGCGGATCGATTTGATGATCTCTAATCCTTTTTCGACGCTGGTCCGAAAGTGTTCCGTCCCGTAAACCATGTCCGCCTGATAAATGTAGTAGGGTTTGACGCGGGCGGCCAGCAATTTCTGCATGAGTTTTTTCATCACCACCGGATCATCGTTGACGCCTTTGAGCAGGACGGTCTGATCGCCCAACGGAATTCCTGCGTCGGCAAGTCGTCCCAGCGCCTTCACGGCGACCGGCGTCAGTTCATCCGGATGATTGAAATGCACGTTCATATAGAGCGGATGATATTTTTTCAGCATCTTGACGAGTTTGCTGGTGATTCGCTGGGGCAGGTAACAAGGGACACGCGTGCCGATTCGGAGAATCTCGATGTGTTTGATCTTACGAAGCCTCGATAAGACGCTCTCGATCTGCTTATCGCTGAGAAGCAACGGATCGCCGCCCGAAATAATCACATCCCGGATTTCCGGATGGCTGGCAATGTACTTGATTCCCTGATCGATGAATTTCAGACTGATCTTGGTCGGGTCGCCGACTTTTCGCTTGCGGGTGCAAAACCGGCAGTACGAAGCGCAGTCGTGCGAAACCAAAAACAGGCATCTGTCGGGATACCGATGCACGATGCTGGGAACGGGCGAATCCTTTTCCTCGCAAAGCGGATCGGAAAATAGTTTATCCTGCTGAAGTTCCGCCAAGTCGGGAATGACCTGTTTATAGATCGGATCGCCTTTTTCCTTGATCAGCGATAAATAATACGGATTGATTTTGATATCGAATACCTTATCCAATCCTTTCAACTCTTCAATCGGAATGTTGAATTTTTCCGAGATTTCCTCGATGGTCGTCAGACTTTTCTTTAATATTTTTTGCCACCGCTCCATGGCTGATTCGACTCCTACTCTTTCTCTTTTGGTTTAAAATATTTGACAAAAATAACACGGTCATCGCCTTCACGGTAAAAATCCCTGATCTGCGCGGCGATCGTGTAACCGTTTCGTAAATAGAATCCGCGGGTCGGTAAGTATTTCTCGACCGAGGATGTTTCGATAATGATCAATCTGCCGACTTTTCGGGAAACCTCACCTTCGACAAATTGAAGCAATTGTTTGCCGATTCCCTGATTTTGGCAAACCACGTCCACGACGATCCAGTAAAGATCGAAGGTTCCGATTGTCGCCGGGGTCGGTCCGTAGCATACATAACCGACAATAGAATCCGTTTCGTCGGTTGCCACTTGAATGGTGTAATCCTTTTGTTCTTTTTGATTCAGGCAGACGTCGATGAGTTCCATCGCTACATCCACCTCCGCCGGAGAAAACATGCCAGTCTGCCTGATAATCTGAAGGAGAACCGACCGGTCTTCCGGTTTGATTGAACGAATGTTAATCATGATCCTTTCTTTGTAATGCCGTGATGATTTGTGTCGTCACGAATTCATCGTATGAAATTCCCGCGGCTTTCAGCGCTTTGACATATCCCGCCGTGGGAGAGATATCGGGATTCGGATTGTATTCAAGAATGTAAATTTCACCGTGCTTATCCATCCGAAAATCGACTCGCCCATAACCGCTTCCGTTTAGCAATTCGTACACCCGAAGTGCAAGCGATTGGAGGCGGGCTTGCGTGGCGGAATCCAACGTCGTCGGACAGACGGAAGGTGTCTTTTGATAAATGGGATCGTCTTCGCACCATTTCGCATCATAACTTGCGATGTGCGGCAAAGCGGCATCGAGCGCATCGAACAGGATTTCCGATGGCGGCAGGGCAACCGGCGAACCGTTTTCCAGAATACCGACGGCAAATTCCCGTCCGTCAACAAACTGCTCGACCAAAATTTCCTGATGATATCGTTGCAATAACCGTTCGACCGAGGTTTTCAGTTCGGTCATATTCCGGATCACGGCGTTCCGGTCGATTCCGATACTTCCGTCTTCTCTTGAAGGTTTGGCGATCAACGGAAACCGTAAATGTGTTGCCGCCGGTACATCGGAAAAAGTCTCATAATCGGGAGTCGTTAAACCGGTCGCCCGAAGCATCTGCTTGGTCAGCACCTTATTCTGTGCGGTTCCAATTGTCAGCGCCGAATTCCCGGTGTACGGGATGTTCAGGAGTTCCCAGATTCCGGCAACGAACATTTCCTGCTGTGTGTTTCCGCGAAATCCTTCACACAGGTTGAAAATGACGTCAGGTTGAAACGAAACAATCATCTGAATATCTGAAGTCAGATTCTTCAACGGCAGAACGAGAAGTTGATATCCGAGTCGATCCAGCGACTGCGAAACGGCATCCGCCTCATCTTTAACGCCGGCTTCCGATAAAAATTCGGCATTCTCCGGACTGGAGACGTCTTCGAAAGAATTATAGACGACTGCAACTTTTTTTCGTTGTTCTTCTTCGGCAGTCATTATCGGAGGCCGCACCTCGCGGCAGATATGTCGAGGACTCGATTGAGCATTTGTGAATATGAATAGCCGGCTGTTCGCGCGGCTTTGGGGAAGCAGGAATTCTCGCGTGGATCGGGCAAGATTCCCGGAAGCGGGTTCAGTTCGAGAATATTTGGAACGCCGTCCGCATCCAAACGCACGTCGATCCGGCACCAATCGCGAATGTTCAGAACCTGATATGCGCGCTTGACCGTTTTTTCGATCGACGCTCTTAATTCAGGAGAAATCTTCGCCGGACAATCAAAAATATCCAGCGGCTTTTCGGTGGTATCCCACACCCATTTTGCTTCGAAGGAATAAATCGGTTGCGCGTCTTTCGGCAACTGAGAAAAATTCATCGAGATGATCGGCAGAACTTCGACTTCGGCGCCGTTTCCCCAGAGAGCGACGGTGAACTCGCGCCCCGGTAAAAACTCCTCAATGATCACCGGTTGCTGATATTTGTCGAAGTTTTCCCGCACAATTCGTTTCAACGATTCATAGTCTTTGACAACGGAATTGTTAAAAATGCCTTTACTGCTTCCCTCCGAGATCGGCTTGACGATTGACGGAAATGGAGTGCCGCTTTCCGGAACTTCCTGATCGGGAAAAATCATCCGGAACCGCGGATTCGGAACATCGTAATAACTTAAAATTTCCTTGGAACGGGCTTTATTCAGGCAAATCGCCAGCGTCAGCGGGCCCGAACCCGTATACGGTAAACCTAAACGCTCGCACATCAACGGAACATAAGACTCGCGCAAGTCCCCAAATAATCCTTCGGCTACGTTAAAGACGATTTGCGGCCTGGCTTTTTCCAACCGCCGCATAATCGCATCATCGCCTTCGAAGCCGACGACCTCGTGCCCGTTTTCTTTGAATGAATTGATGATAGAATGTACCGTCCGAAGACTATCGCCTTCGGCGAAAAGGTCGGGAGGAATATCTTCGTCATCCAGCTCGGAGGCGAAGCGTTTTTTATACTCCTTCACTAAACCTTTTTTCGTACTATAAGTGACAGCGATCTTCATTTTTGTCGCGGTGAATTTAAGTATATTTTCACAGAATAAAAGAAATATTTTTGGAAATTTTTAAAAAAATTTTGTGGCACTATATATACAACCGGAAGCGCAAATTATTTCAGCGGTACAATATATTTGACCATCAGGATAAAATGGCAAACACTGCCCAGAATCACGAACAAGTGGAAAATTTCATGAAAACCAAAGACTGGCGGAAAGGGATTCGGCCATTTTTTTGAATAGATGACGGCGCCGATTGTATAAAAGAGTCCACCGGCCAGCAACCAGACCAACGCTTCCCACCCAACTGCGCGAACGAGTGGAACCAGTGCGATCACTGCCAGCCAGCCCATCAAAACGTAAATTGCTGTCGCAAGCCGACGAGGCGCTTCCATCCAAACGGTTTTCAAGATGATTCCAATAAGCGCCGTTGCCCACACCAATCCAAACAAAGTCCAGCCCCATCCGCCCCGAATCGGGATCAGGCAGATGGGCGTATAGGTCGAGGCAATAAAGATGAAGATCATCATGTGGTCGATCCGTCGGAGTCGAAGCGTATTTTCCTCGGATAAATTTAACCAATGATAGACGGTGCTCGCTGTATAGGACAACAGCATTCCTGCCCCGTAAATCGAAAAACTGACGATATGCCACGGTTTTGCCGGATGGCTGGAACGA
The DNA here is from genome assembly GCA_041645495.1 of Fidelibacterota bacterium. Classification (GTDB taxonomy): domain Bacteria; phylum Fidelibacterota; class UBA2242; order UBA2242; family UBA2242; genus 0-14-0-20-45-22. Next base: position 22,916 of record JBAZPZ010000001.1, read on the forward strand.
AGGATGAGAATGACCAGCGCCGCGACTGACGCTAACACACCGAGAAAATGTATGAATCCGCTGACGGGATCTTTGAACTTTTTCATTCTAAATATTCTTTCTTACAAGGGATGGTACCGGTACGCCGGACATCAGAATCATTGTCCGATATTGAATGCCTTTTGCAGAGTGTTGAAATAAGACGGCTCGTCGGCAAACGTATCATAAGAAAAGAAAACCACATTGCGGAAGCCGCTCGATAGGCTGATCATCGTTTTTGCCATCGCATCGAATTTATTCTGGTTGTAAACGCCGATTCCCATCCAGATTCTACTTTTCGGGATGGACGGATCGATTTCCCGCGTGATGGTCTCAAACCTGTCGGCGTTTCTGGCATAATTCATCGGAACCGCGAAATCGATCCAATCGTTTTTCAGCCACGTTTCCCAATCCTGAAAGAAATGATTTTTCGCTTCGACCGGATCGGGTTTGACAGCGGTGCTAAGTTTAACAGGTTTCTGCGTGGCCGTCAGAGATTCCCGAATACCGCGAATCAGTTCGTTGATGCCTTCTCTCCGGAATTCACTCCAGTCGTCCATGGTCTGTTCCAGCACCCGATCGTCCCATCCGGCATAGAACGATTTGTTGGAGATGGACAGAAGAATCGGATCGACACCACTTTTCTGTTTGAATCGAAACCGCGCCTGCTCGTTGAAGTCGTAGGTGTTTTTCGGATACCGGACATAATCTAAATGCACACCGTCGATCGGATATTTCTGTACCAATTCGGAGACTATTTGAATGAGATGAAGCCGAACTTCCGGGACGAGCGGTGAGAGATAAATTCCTTCCGTTCCGTTCTTCCTGAATTCGTTGGCGGAGCGATCGATATCCCGGATTCCATTTGCATCGATCGCACACCATTCCGGATGTTTCCAAAAAAGATGTTCGCGGTTCTTCGGTCTGTCATCCGAAGACCACAATAAATAAACGTTCAGCCAGACGTGAACTTTCAACCCGTTGGCGTGAGCCATGACGAGCGCATAGTCGAGCGGATCGAAATCGCTCCCGTTGAGTCGGTCGGCCATCGGCGCGATTTCCGAACGGTAATACGCATCGCCGCGACCTCTGACCTGAATGAAGAGATCAGTGAATCCGTTGAGTGACGCAAATTCGACAAAACGATCAATGTTCTTCTTGTCCGTCATCTGGTTGCGGACGATCCACAGACCAAGATGGCGTTCCTGCGAAAAGAGTTCGGAGAAATTCATCAGGATAAAAAGAAAGAGGGCAGCGAATATCGCTGCCCAACGGTTATTTCGCCGATCGTTATGCAATCGGAAGTTCGCTTTTATTCTCCCTTCTTCTCGGTTTTTGGAGCCGGAGTGGGAGCCTCGGTTTTTCCCTTGGCTTCGGTGGGAACTTCCTTCCCTTTTTCGGCGGATTCTTTTTTGGAAGGCTTTGCCGGTTTCTTTTCTTCGACCGGTTTTTTATAATCGACAAATTCGATGAGCGAAACCGCGGCGGCGTCGTTATCCCGGAATCCTAATTTGACGATTCGCGTATATCCGCCGTTGCGCGTCGCATATTGCGGCGCGATGTGGTCGAATAACTGCTTGACGAGGGTTCTGTCATTCAGAACTTTGTAAGCGAGTCTTCTGTGGTGAATCGTGCCTTTTTTCCCAAAGGTGATGAGACGTTCGACGACGCGTCTGAGTTCTTTCGCACGGGCGTCGGTCGTCTTGATTTTTCCATGTTGGATCAGCGAACCTGCCATATTGGATAACATCGCCTTTCGGTGACTGGCTACCATCCCAAGTTTCGCTACACGTTTCTGGTGGCGCATTTCTACAAACTCCTATCGGTGTTAATCTTCTTTTTCAATTAAATATTTCTCGACATCGACTCCGAATTCGAGGTTCATGCTTTTGAGTTTCGCCATCAGCTCGTTCAACGATTTGCGTCCGAAATTCTTGAACTTCAGCATCTCCGACTCTTCTTTCGAAACCAGGTCGGCAATCGTCCTGATATTATTGGCTTTCAGGCAATTATACGAACGAACGGAAAGTTCCATCTCATCGACACTCTTCTTCAGCAGGTTCCGCACTTTGACGATATCCTCGTTAGGAATATCCTTCGGGAAATCGACCGGTTTAGATTCCACTTTGGAAAAGAGCGAGAAATATTCTTTCAGCAGATTCGAGGCAATGTCAATGGATTCTTCCGGCGTGATGCTTCCGTCGGTTTCGATTTCCAGCGTCATCTTTTCCAGAATTTCCCGGGACGTGCCTGGCAGGTTTTCGACCTGGAAAGAAACGTTGGTGATCGGCGAAAAGATGGAGTCGATGAAAATCGTGCCGATCGGGTAATCAATCGTCTTGTTTTTCTCGGCCGGCACCCAGCCGGTTCCGCGCGATATTTTCAATTCTATCGTGAAATCTGCTTTTTCGTTCAGCGTACAGATATGAATCTCTGGATTGAGAATCTTGAACTGCGTCGTGTCTTTGCCGATCTCGCCGGCGAGAAGTTCGCCTTCGCCTTTGCAGTGAAGATGAATTTTGTCCGGTTTCGGATCATACAATTTCAGACGCACCTGTTTGAAGTTGAGGATTATGTCCGCCACATCTTCCTTGACGCCTGTAATGGAGGCAAATTCATGAAGAACGCCGTCTATTTTGATCGACGAGATTGCGGCGCCGGGAATCGAAGTCAACAGGACTCGTCGGAGCGCATTTCCGATCGTCGTTCCAAAACCGCGCTCCAACGGTTGTACGACATAAACGCCGTGCGTGGCTGTGGATTGTTCTTTTACAACTCTGGCTATGATTTGCTCTTGTGTGGTCATTTATCTCCTCACTATTTAGAATAGAGTTCAACGACTAATTGTTCGTTCACGTCCACACCCATTTGGTCTCTTTCGGGAACCTGAACAAAAATGCCCTGCAGTTTGGCTTTGTCAAGGATCAGCCAGGAAAGTTCATGGTCGCCGTGAATTCGTTTCATGGATTCATGGATAGCGTCCATTTTCCGGCTTTTTTCTCTGACCTGAATGACGTCGTTTGATTTAACGAGATAGGAAGGAATGGTGACGATTTTCCCATTGACGGTAAAATGTCTGTGGCTGACCAACTCGCGCGCCATTTTCCTGGAGGATGCGAATCCAAGCCGATAGACGACATTGTCGAGGCGGGTTTCCAAAAGTTTCATCAGGTTGGTGCCTGTGATGCCTTTCTGTCCGGTCGCGATCTCGAAATAGCGTCTGAACTGCTTTTCAAATATCCCGTAAATTCTCTTGATTTTTTGTTTCTCTCTCAACTGCAAACCGTAGTTTGACAGCCGTCTGCGATTGGTCTGTCCATGTTGTCCCGGGACGTAGCTCTTTGTCTCGAAAGAGCATTTGGTGCCGTTGCACCGCTCGCCTTTCAGAAAGAGCTTCTTGCCTTCTCTGCGGCACAACTTACAAACCGGACCTGTATATCTTCCCATCTATGATACTCCCAAGATTTGACTTTATACCCTTCTGCGTTTCGGAGGCCTGCATCCGTTATGCGGGATGGGCGTGACGTCTTTGATCGACATGATCTGGAGTCCTGCCAGATTCAGCGCGCGTATGGCGGCTTCTCTGCCAGCACCCGGGCCTTTGACCCGAACTTCGACGCGGCTCAATCCCAGTTCCATCGCTTCCTTTGCGGCTTTCGTGGATGCCAACTGAGCGGCAAACGGAGTGTTTTTCCGGGAGCCTTTGAAACCGGCGGCTCCCGCCGATGCCCACGAGATCACATTTCCGAAATTATCCGTGAGCGAAATGATTGTATTATTAAAGGTCGCCTTGACGGTCGCTATACCTTCGGCGTCCGCCCTAATTTTTTTCTTCTTCTTCGTTGCGGCACGTTTTTGTGGCAATTCAGATACCTCCTTTATTATCCTTTCTTACCGACTTTCGTCTTCTTCCTGCTGACCGTCCGTCTCGGACCTTTAGCGGTGCGGGCGTTGGTCTTCGTGCGCTGTCCTCTGACAGGCAATCCACGTCTGTGTCTAAGGCCCCGATAGCTTCCGATTTCCATCAGACGCTTGATATTCATCTGGTTTTCCGTTCGGAGCGCGCCTTCGACTTTTTCTTCGTTGCTGATCACGTTTCGTATGTCTTTGACCTGTTCTTCTGTCAGATTTTTCACACGGATTTCGGGATCGACATTCGCTTTCAGCAGAATATTCGTGGCTGTAGTTAGACCTATACCAAAGATATAGGTCAAAGCAATTTTTACTTTTTTATCATTAGGTAAATCTACACCGGCAATTCGAGCCAAAATTTCCTCCTACTACCTGTTAACCCTGGCGTTGTTTGTGCTTCGGGTTGCTACAAATGACTCTTACCACACCTTTGCGACGAATGATTTTGCATTTATCACAAATTTTCTTGACTGATGATCTCACTTTCATGGTCTGTCCACTTTATTTATATCTGTAAGTTATTCTTCCTTTGCTCAGGTCGTACGGCGAGAGCTCCAGCGTCACCTTGTCGCCCGGCAAAATCTTGATGAAATGCATCCTCATCTTGCCGGAAACATGTGCCAGAACCTCGTGCCCGTTTTCAAGGACAACCCTAAACGAAGCATTGGGCAAGTTCTCTTTGATCGTTCCATCCACCTTGATTAGTTTTTCTTTCGTCATGCGTTCTGTTCTTTCATTCACTCACGGACAGAATAATCGGTCCGTTCTCGGTGATGGCAATTGTGTGTTCGTAATGTGCCGATGGTTGATGATCGACTGTGACGACCGTCCATCCATCGTTTAAAGCATAAACCTCGAATGTCCCGGCGTTTACCATCGGTTCGATCGCCAGACACATTCCCGGTCTGAGAACCGGTCCTCTGCCGGGTTCGCCGTAATTCGGGACTTCCGGACTTTCATGAAGTCTCTGACCGATGCCGTGACCGACCATGTCGCGCACGACCGAAAACCCATTCTCTTCGACAAAAAACTGAACGGCGTTTCCGATGTCGGACAGGTGCTTGCCCGGAAGCGCTTTTTCGATTCCTTTGTATAAAGATTCCTTTGTGACCTGCATCAGGCGGGCTTTGGTTTCGCTGACTTCGCCGACGGCAAATGTGAAAGCGGCGTCACCGTAGTAACCATCTTTCTCGACGCCAACGTCGATCCCGACGATCTGTCCTGCCAGCAGTTCTCTCTTTGACGGAATGCCGTGAACCACCTCTTCGTCGATGCTGATGCAAATACTCGCCGGATACCCGCGATAACCCTTGAAGGCCGATTTAGCATGTTGACTATGAATATATTCTTCCGCAATCCTGTCGAGTTTCCTCGTCTGGACTCCGGGCTTCATCTCCAACCCGAGAACGTGAAGTGTTTCGGACACGATTCGGTTACTCTCGCGCATCTTCTCGATTTCTTCTTCTGAGCGAATATAGATCATATGACGTCTTTTAATGACGACCTCTCAATTTGCCGCTTTTCAGAAATCCGTCGTAGTGCCGCATCAGCAAATGCGATTCGATTTGCTGAAGCGTGTCCAGCGCAACGCCGACAATAATCAACAAACTGGTACCGCCGAAAAAGGACGCCAGATCGTAGTTAATGTCCATGACGTTCATCAGGATATACGGAAAAACGGCGATGAATGCGAGGAAAATAGAACCCGGCAGGGTCACTTTCGTCAGGATATTGTCGATGAATTCGGAGGTCTTTTTTCCGGGACGAATGCCGGGAATGAAACCGCCGTATTTCTTCATATTATCGGCAACCTCGATCGGATTGAAGGCGATCGCCGTATAAAAATAGGTAAAGAACACAATGAACAGGCCGTAAATCAACCAGTAAACCGGCGATTGCACGCTAAAGAACCGCATCATGCCTTGAATCGCATCGCTCTGCGGGAAAAATGTTGCGATCGTGCTGGGAATGAACATGATAGATTGCGCAAAAATGATCGGCATGACGCCTGCCGTATTGACCCGCAATGGAATATGCGTCGCCTGACCGCCATAGACTTTTCGTCCGACGACACGTTTGGCATACTGAACCGGAATTTTCCGCTGTCCCTGCGTCAACAGTACCACAAATCCGACGATAGCGAACATCAACCCGACCAGGATGACTTCCGTAAATATCCCCCGGACATCTTCCTTGATCAACGAGATTTCACTGACAAATACATTGGGCAGACGCGCGATGATACCGATCATGATGATCAGTGAAATTCCATTCCCGATACCGCGCTCTGTAATTTTCTCGCCGAGCCACATGATCAACACGGTTCCGGCGGTCAGAGTCACCATCGCTATCATCGTAAAACCAAATCCGGGATGCGGAACAACCGGTAGAATCTGGTTGCCGATGCGGGCTGACATCTGCGGACTCATCAGGAACTGGGCAATACCGAACGCCTGAAGTGCCGAGATGAGGACCGTTCCGTAACGGGTTAGTTGCGTAATTTTTTTCCGCCCCTCTTCGCCTTCCTTTTGAAGCTTCTGAAAATAGGGAATCACAGCGCCGAGTAACTGAATGATGATCGAAGCACTGATGTACGGCATGATGCCGAGAGCAAAGAGCGTTGCGCGCGAAAATGCACCGCCCGCGAAAAGATCATACAATCCGAACAGAGTATTAGAGAAATTCCGCATCGCCGCACCCATGACTTCGCTGTCGATGCCGGGGATGGGGATGTGCGAACCGATCCGGATAACGATGAGGATCGCTAAGGTGTAAAAAATACGTTTTCTTAGTTCGGGAATTCGAAAGATACTCTGGAATTGTTGTTTCATATGATCTCAGCCTTTCCCCCAGACGCTTCGATTTTTGCTTTTGCAGTCTTGCTGAATGCGTTGGCGACGACGCGAACGGGTTCCGTAATCTCGCCATTTCCAAGAATCTTGACCGGTTTTGCCGATGTCTTGATATATCCTTTTTGAAGAAGGGTTTCGATGGTCACTTCCGGCAGTTGCAGACGCGCGATCACATCCAAATTGACGATCTGGACATCTTCTTTGAAAATATTGGTGAATCCGCGTTTCGGAAGCCTTCTGTAAATCGGCATCTGCCCGCCTTCGTGCCACGGACGAAATTTATTGCCGGCCCGGGAGCCTGCGCCTTTATTTCCGCGTCCGCTGGTGCCGCCGGTTCCGGAGGCGTTTCCTCTGCCCACTCTTTTTTCATTCTGTTTTGCGCCCTGCGCATATTTGAGGGAACCTAAATTCATAACTATTCCTTGACTTCTTCAATTTTTAATAAATGTGAAATCGAATTGATCATGCCGCGAATCGCGGGATTGTCCTGCTGAACGACCGTCTGGTGCATCCGATGAAGTCCCAGTGCTTCCAGGGTCCGTTTGGTGCGCGCCCGATAATCGATTCCGCTTCTGATCTGGGTAATCTTCAACATTGTTTTTGCGCTTTCTTTTTTCATAATCCAAATATCTCCTGAATCGTCTTCTCGCGTTTATGAGCGATGAAATAAGGATCTCTCAGCTTTTCGAGAGCGACCATCGTCGCTTTCACGACATTGTGGGTGTTGTTGCTACCGATCGATTTGGATAAAATATCTTTGATTCCCGCCTGCTCCATGATCGCACGAATTGCGCCGCCTGCGATGATCCCTGTTCCGGGCGTTGCCGGTTTGAGGAACACTTTCGACGCACCGAATTTAGCGGTGACCATGTGAGGAATGGTGCCGTTGATAACGGGTACTTTAACGATACTTTTTTTGGCGCTTTCTTTTCCTTTCGCCACGGCGGTTGTCACTTCCAGCGCCTTTCCGAGTCCGATTCCGACATGACCTTTTCCGTCGCCAACTGCAACGATGGCATTGAATCTGAACCGGCGACCTCCTGTGACCACCTTTGAGACTCTATTGATCTTTACGACTTTTTCTTCAAGCAGCTCAAGCTGTGTAGCATCGACTGTTTTCAAATCTTGACTCCTCCCGAGTTTAGAATTCCAATCCGGCTTTTCTGGCGGCGTCGGCCAAGGCTTTGACGCGACCATGGTATTTGTATCCGCCCCGGTCGAAAACTACTTTCGTTATTTTTTTCGATATTGCCTTTTCGGCTAAATACTGTCCGACGAGCGCACTCTTATCGATCTTCTTGGTATCCTTGGCGATCTTTTCTTTGACTTCGGGCGTCAGGTCCGAAACCGAGAAAAAAGATGTGTGGTTCGTATCGTCGATCAATTGCGCATAGATGTGGGTCAGACTGCGAAACACGGCGAGCCGGGGTCTTTCCGGAGTGCCATGGACATTTTTTCTGATCCGACGTCTTCTTTTATTCCGAGCGAATTCTTTTTCTTTCTTGATATTTTCCATTCCGTTACCCCTATTTCACTCCAACTTTCTTGCCGGCTTTTCTCCGGATATGTTCACCTTGATAACGAATACCAAAACCCTTGTACGGTTCCGGCGGGCAGATAAGGCGCAGTTTGGCGGCTACCTGTCCGACTTTTTGTTTATTGATGCCGGAAATCAGAATGTTGAGGTTTTTGGGCACCGAAAGCGTGATTTCTTCCGGAGGCGTAAACAAGATCGGATGAGAAAGTCCGACGTTCATAAAGAGCGATTTTCCTCTTAATTCGACGGAGAAACCGATGCCTTCGATCTCCAGCAATTTCGTAAATCCGTTAGAAACGCCTTCGACCATGTTGGCGATCAGCATGCGAGTCAGGCCGTGTAAAGCCTTATGCGTCTTGCTGTCGCTGGAGCGGGTCACGACGATTTCATTTCCGGTTTTCGTTACGGTCATGTCCGTCGGGTATTGCCAATGCAGTTGTCCTTTCGGCCCCTTGACATCGACGGTGTTATTTTGAATTGAGATATCTACGCCTTTAGATATTTCAATAGGTTTTTTTCCGATTCGAGACACTGTTTACTCCTTACTACCTATCGTTACCATATATAGCAAAGCACTTCGCCGCCGACGTTGTTTCTCCGGGCGACTTTATCGGTGATGACGCCCAGCGGCGTGGAGAGGATGGCTATGCCTAATCCTCCGACAACGCGGGGAACCTTCGATGACGGCACATAGAAGCGTCTGCCGGGACGGCTGATTCTCTCAAGCCCTTCGATGACCGGTTCGCCCGTCTTCTGATATTTGAGATAGATACGAATCAGTCCCTGTCTGCCGTCTTTGACCAGAATAAAGTCCTTGATATAGTTCTCATATTTTAGGACCAGAGCGATTTTCTTCTTCAAATTGGACGCGGGAATATCCACCCAGCGATGATTGGCAACCTGAGCGTTTCTGACTCGTGTTAAAAAATCTGCTATTGGATCGGTTACTGGCATATTAAAAATACTCCTGTTTTACCAGCTGGCTTTTGTGATACCCGGAATCTCGCCCTTGAGCGCCAATTCCCTGAAACATAAGCGGCAAAGACCAAATTTGCGATAATATCCTCTCGGACGGCCGCAGATCGAGCACCGGTTGACGCTTCTTGTTGAAAACTTCGGTTTACGTTTTGCTTTCGCAATCAAAGATTTCTTTGCCATATCAATTTCTCTCCCCAGAAGTCGATGCGGCGGCACGCTTCTTGAATGGGAAACCGAAGCAGGCCAAGAGTTCGTATGCCTCGGCATCCGTCTTTGCACTTGTCGTTATCGTTATATTCATTCCACGGACCTTGTCGACTTTATCGTAGTCGATTTCCGGGAAAATGATCTGTTCTTTCAACCCCATCGAATAATTTCCGCGCCCGTCAAACGATTTGTCGGACAATCCCGAAAAATCGCGAACGCGCGGGATGGCGGTCGAGATCAATCTATCTAAAAATTCGTACATTCTTTCGTGTCTGAGCGTCACACAGCATCCGACGGGGTCTCCGATGCGAATCTTGAAGTTCGAGATCGCTTTCTTCGCGCGGGTCGTGACCGGTTGCTGACCTGATATCGTGCGGATGTCCTCGATGGAACTCTTTAGGCTCGCCGGGTCTTCCTTGCTCTTGCCGATACCGACGTTGATCGTAATCTTGGTGAGTTTGGGAACCTGCATGATATTTTTGTACTCGAACTTTTTAACCAATGCCGGAACGACCTCTTTTCCGTACAATTCGAGTAATCTGGATTTATATTCTGACTTTTTCGTCACTGACAACTCCTTATGATATGCTGTCGATTACTTCGTCTGTTTTCTTGGAATAGCGCACTTTTTTGCCGTCCTTGAGGAAGCGGTAGCCAACCTTGGTAGGTTCGTCCGTATGAACCAGGACGACCTTGGAAACGTTGATCGCCGCCTCTTTTTCGATGATTCCGCCCTGCGGATTTTTCTGGCTCTTGCGCATGTGTCTCTTGATAAAATTGACGCCTTCAATGATGACCGTATTTTTATCGCGGAAAACCTTCAGCACTTTTCCGGTCTTTCCGCGGGATTCTCCTGTCGTCACTTTTACCATATCATTTTTCCGAATACGAAACATTCTGATTCTCCTTTAAATCACTTCGGGCGCCATCGAGACGATTTTCATATAATTCTTTTCTCGCAGTTCTCTGGCGACGGGACCAAAAATGCGGGTGCCTTTTGGCTCTAAATTATTGTCGATGAGGACGACCGCGTTGTCATCAAAGCGAATATAGGAACCGTCTTTTCGGCGAATTTCTTTCGTCGTGCGAACGACGACGGCCCGCGATTTGTCGCCTTTTTTCACCATTCCGCCGGGCGCCGCCTGCTTGACCGTTACGACAAGAACGTCGCCGACCGATCCGAATTTCCTTCCGGAACCGCCCAAAACCTGAATGCAAAGTACCTTTTTAGCACCGGTATTGTCTGCAACATTCAACCTTGTTTCTTGTTGTATCATTGGATCTTCACCCTACTCTTTCTCAGCGGATTTGACGATTTCCAACAAAGTCCATCTCTTCAGTCGGCTCAGCGGACGGGATTCCACGACTTTGACGACGTCGCCGATGGTGCATTTGTTTTCCGGATCATTGGCATAGAACTTGGATGTCCGTCTGACGTATTTTCCATAGGTCGCATGTTTTACGGTTCTTTCTACGGAAATGACGATTGTCTTGTCCATTTTATTGCTCACCACAGTACCGATGAGAACTTTTCTTTTCTCTTGTGTCGTCATTTTTCACTTTCCTGCGTTTGTTTGCTCTTTTCGTCGGTTACTCGTTTGCCCAGTTCGAATTCGCGAAGAACCGTCTTGATTTGCGCGATCTCTTTCCGGACTTCCTTGATTTTCAGGGGATTCTCCAACTGCTGAAGCGCTTTTTGGAAACGAAGGTTTTCGAGAGCCGATATGTCGTCTTTCAGTTTCGTTTCCAGCTCGGCGACGGATAATTCCGATAGTTTATTTTTCTTCACGTTACGCTCCTACCTCTCGTCGTGCGACAATCTTCGTCTTGATGGGCAATTTAAAAGCACCCGTCTCGAACGCCTCTTTGGCTTCCGCTTCATTGCCGACTTCTACTTCAAATAAAATTCTGCCCGGTTTGATAACGGCGACCCAAAACTCGGGTGCGCCTTTTCCTTTTCCCATACGGGTTTCTGCCGGTTTTTTAGTAACAGGTTTGTCGGGAAATATCCGAATCCACATCTTTCCGTGTTTTCTGACCTTTCTGGCGATTGCTACGCGGACGGCTTCGATCTGACGGGCGTCGATCCAACCACATTCCAGCGCTTTTAGACCGTAATGTCCGAAGCATACTTCACTGCCGCGGCTCGCGACGCCTTTCATTCTACCCCTGTGCTGTTTTCTATGTTTAGTTTTTCGAGGTGCCAGCATTGTTCAATTCCTTTATTGCTTTTTCTTAAAAGTTTCTCCGTTACAAATCCAAACCTTGATGCCAATACATCCATAAGTCGTATGAGCCGTAATCGAAGCAAAATCTATGTCGGCGCGTATTGTATGCAACGGAACGCGACCTTCTCGGGCTGTTTCCCTTCGCGCGATTTCCGAGCCACCGAGTCGTCCACTACACTGAATACGAATGCCTTCCGCGCCCATCCGCATGGTTGCCTGAATGGCTTTTTTCATCGCTCTTCTGTAAGATACTTTCTTGACGATCTGTGCGGATATATTGTTGCCGACTAACACAGCGTTCAATTCAGGTCTCTTGATCTCATTGACATTGATCTGAACGTCCGTCTTGGTAATCTTTTGGAGTTCCAGCTTCAGCAGATCGACTTCCTCGCCCTTCTTGCCGATAACGATGCCGGGGCGAGACGTATTGATCGTGATCGTGATCTTTTTCGAAGTCCGGTGAATGTCGATACTGGCGATTCCGGCGTTCGGGATCCTTTTTAATAAATACCGGCGAAGCGTTATATCTTCCGTCAGTTTGGCTGTAAAGTTTTTCTCATCGAACCAGTTACTGCTCCAATCTTTATTAAACCCCAGACGAAAACCTATTGGATGAGTTTTTTGACCCAAGAAACCTCCGATTATTTTTTCTTTTGATTCTTGCCGACTTTGTCTTTTTTCTCGGCAATGGTTACAGAAATGTGACTACTGCGCTTGCGGATGATCGACGCGCGCCCCATCGAACCGGCGCGAAAACGCTTGACCGTTGCGCCTGCATCGACTAATATAGTTTTCACGAATAAATCTTCCGGATTGACGCTGGCTCCGCCTTCCAGTGTCATGAGATTTGAAACGGCGGATCGAACGGTTTTTTCAACCCATTCCGACGCTTTCTTGTTGCTAAAATGCAACTGGTTCAGCGCCGTCTCGACGTCTTTCCCGCGAACAAGGTCTGCAACCATGCGAACTTTTCGCGGAGATTGTTTGATATGTCTGCTGATGGCTTTTGCTTCCATATTCGTTACTTCGCACCCTTCTTTTCTGCTCCGGCATGTCCGCGGAATATTCTCGTGTGCGAAAACTCGCCGAGTTTATGTCCTACCATGTTCTCCGTGACAAACACCGGGATAAACTTATTACCGTTATGAACGGCGATGGTTTGGCCGACAAATTCGGGAGAAATCGTCGATCTTCTGGCCCAGGTCTTGATGACCTTTTTCTTGCCCGAAGCATTCATCTGCTCAATTTTCACCAGCAATTTGGCGTCAATGTATGGTCCTTTCTTCAGCGAACGACTCATTCGTCTCTCTCCCTATTTAGCCCGTCTTTTTACAATGAATTTACTGCTCGGATTCCGTTTCTTACGCGTCCGGTATCCTTTTGTCGGTTTTCCCCAAGGCGTACAGGGATGTCTGCCGCCGGAACTCTTTCCTTCACCACCACCCATCGGATGATCGATCGGGTTCATCGCGACTCCTCTGACCTTGGGTCTGCGACCTAACCAGCGGTTTCTTCCCGCTTTGCCTAAAGAAATATTCTCGTGCGTCTTGTTTCCTACGACGCCGACCGTGGCGTAACATTCTTCGAAAATCAAGCGCATCTCGCCGGAGGGCATTTTCAGCGTAACGTACTTGCCTTCCTTCGCCATGATCTGAGCGGAGGTACCGGCGCCGCGTGCGATCTGTCCGCCTGCTTTCGGTTTCATTTCGATATTGTGAATGAATGTGCCCGCCGGAATATTTTTCAACTGAAGCGTATTGCCGACTTTGATCGGTGCTTCGGAGCCGGATAAAATGACATTGCCGACTTCCAGTCCGTCCGGCGCGATGATATACCGTTTCTCGCCGTCTTTATAGCAGACCAAAGCGATACGCGAACTGCGGTTCGGATCGTATTCGATCGTTTTCACGGTGGCTTCGATGCCGTATTTATCGCGCTTGAAATCGATGATACGATAAGCGCGTTTGACGCCGCCGCCACGCCGACGCGAGGTCACGCGTCCCCGGTTATTTCTTCCGCCTGAACTCAGTTGCACGGCCAGTAAATTTTTTTCCGGCTTGGTCGTCGTGATCTCTTCGAACGTATCGACCGTTTTAAAGCGCTGTCCAGGTGTATTCGGTTTGATCTTTTTTATACCCATAGCTTTATACCGCGGTTACTCCCTGATAAAAATCTATTTTTTCACCTTCCTTAAGCGTCACGATGGCTTTCTTCCAGTTCGCACGTCTTCCGTTCGTCCGGATGACTCTGCCGCCGCTTCTGACCGTCATCTGTTTTTGCTTGCCGCCCATTTGAATGGTCGCAACCTTCTCGACTTTCACGCCGAAACGGTCTTCGACGGCTTTCTTGACTTCGATCTTGTTCGCTTTCGGATGGATGACGAAACCATATTTCCGTTCCTTTTCCTGAAGCGCATTCATCTTCTCTGTCAGGAGCGGTTTGATGATGATAATTTCCTTGATAGACATCGTTGATCCCTTATTTATTCGCGAGGAGACGATTGTTTAATTTCTCGAAGCCTGCCCGGTCGATTAGCAAGACTTCGCAGTCCAATAAATCATAAGTGGATGCGCGTTCGGCTTCGACCAGCAGAACGTTGTAAAAATTGCGCGCCGCCAGCGAAAGGTTCTCGGTAATTTCCGTCGCCAGCATCGTGATTCGCTTTTCGGAGATATTGAACTTGTCCAGCAATTCACGGACATTTTTGGCTTTCGGATCGCTGAAATTGAAATCCTCAACGACGATGATGCCGCCGTTCTGATATTTATAAGCGAGAGCGCTCTGTCTGGCCAGACGTTTGACCTTCTGGTTTATCTTCACTCCATAAATTTTCGGTTTCGGTCCGAACGCCCTTCCACCGCCAACCCAGACCGGGCTGGTGTTGGAACCGGCGCGTGCTGTGCCGCGGCCTTTTTGCTTCCATGGTTTTCTACCGCCGCCGCGCACTTCCGCGCGCGTCTTGGTGGAAGCGGTTCCCTGACGGCTGTTTGTCATTTCCGCTTTCACAGCCAGCCAGATCGAGTGATCGTGCGGTTCGACGGTAAAAGAAGGTTGGTCAAATACCATCTTCTCGCCGGATTCCGATCCGTCTTTCTTAAAAATGGTGAATTCTATACTCAACGTTCCTGCCTCCGAATAGTTACGATACCGCCGGTCGCTCCGGGAATGGCACCTTTTATATACAATAAGTTATTGGCGGCGTCTATTTTGGCAATCTTGAGATTCCGAATCGTCGATTGTGTTCCGCCCATTCTGCCCGCCATCTTGACTCCCTTGATGACGCGCGACGGATAAGCCGACGCGCCAATCGCACCCGGCGCTCTCAATCGATCGCTCTGACCGTGCGTCTTCGGACCGCCTTTAAAACCATGGCGTTTGACGGTTCCCTGAAATCCTTTTCCTTTCGAGGTGCCGGTGACCTTGACGATATCGCCTTCCTTGAAAATTTCGACGGTAATGCTCTCGCCGGCTTTCGCAGTTGTCGGACCGAAATCCCGAATTTCCGCGACATAGCGAAGCGGCTCGACCTTGACGGCTTTAAAGCGACCGAGATCGGGTTTTTTCATCAGGCGTTCGACTTTTTTCTCGAACCCCAACTGCACCGCGACATATCCATCCGTCTTCTTCGACTTGACCTGAATGACCGGACAAGGACCGGCTTGAACGACCGTGACCGGCACGATCTCGCCCGATTCCTTGAAAATCTGGCTCATTCCCAATTTTTTACCAATAATTCCAATCATAACCGTGTTTCCGTTATACCTTAATCTCGATATCGACGCCCGCCGGAAGGTCTAATTTCATCAAAGCATCGACCGTTTTCGACGTGGAATTCAAAATATCAATGAGTCTTTTATGGATTTTTGTTTGAAACTGTTCTCTGGACTTTTTATCCACGTGCGGCGACCGCAAAACGGTGTAAACCGTTCTCTGCGTGGGCAGTGGAATCGGACCCGAAACAAGGGCGCCTGTCGATTTCGCCGTTGCCACGATCTTCTTGGTACTCTTGTCCAAAAGATTGTGATCGTACGCTTTCAAACTGATTCTTATTCTTTGTCCTGGCACAGAATGCTCCTTTATTCCAATATTTCGGTTACGACGCCGGCACCGACCGTCCGTCCGCCTTCTCGAATCGCAAACCGCAACTCTTTTTCCATCGCGATCTCCGTGATCAATTCTACCGTCACGTTCACATTGTCACCCGGCATCACCATCTCGATGCCTTCCGGCAAGGTCACGACGCCCGTCACGTCGGTCGTCCGAAAGTAAAACTGCGGACGATATCCCTTGAAAAACGGCGTGTGGCGGCCGCCTTCTTCCTTCGTCAATACATAAACTTTACCCAAGAATTTCTTGTGGGGCGTGATGCTCTTCGGCGCCGCGACTACCATGCCTCTCTGCAGCCAATCTTTTTCGATTCCGCGCAGAAGCAAACCAACATTGTCCCCCGCTTGGCCGCGATCCAACAACTTGCGGAACATTTCAACGCCCGTCACGACCGTCTTCTTGTAGCCGCCCAGACCGATAATCTCAACTTCTTCACCAACCTTGATGACGCCCCGGTCGATTCTGCCCGTGCCTACCGTTCCGCGTCCCGTGATCGAAAAGACGTCTTCGATCGGCATCAGAAACGGCTTCTCGATGTCGCGCTTCGGTTCCGGTATGAAACTGTCAACCGCATCGATCAATTCCATGATGCACTTCGTCTTCTCCGGATCATCCGGATTGTTCAACGCTTCCAATGCGCTTCCCCGAATGATCGGCGTTGTGTCGCCCGGAAAATTGTACTTGTTCAGCAAGTCCCTTAATTCCATCTCCACCAAATCTATCAATTCAGGATCATCTACCAGATCTATCTTGTTCAAAAATACTACCATGCTCGGTACATTCACCTGGCGTGCCAATAATACGTGCTCTCGCGTCTGGGGCATCGGGCCGTCAAATGCCGACACAACCAATATCGCGCCGTCCATCTGTGCCGCACCCGTAATCATGTTCTTGATGTAATCCGCGTGTCCCGGACAATCCACGTGCGCATAATGCCGCTTCGGCGACTCGTATTCCACGTGCGCCGTATTGATCGTGATCCCGCGCGCTTTCTCTTCCGGCGCGTTGTCAATACTGTCAAATGTCCGTACATCCGCAAATCCTTGCTTATGCAAAACAAATGTCATCGCCGCCGTCAACGTCGTCTTCCCGTGATCCACGTGGCCGATCGTCCCTACGTTTACATGCGGTTTCGTCCGCTTAAATTGTTGCTTTGCCATCGGTGCTCCTTAAGTTTTAAAAAAGTCCGGCACGAAGCCTCTGGTTTTCTCGATAATCGTTTTCTGAACCTTCTTATCACAAAAATCGTGATTCGAAAATTTCATCGTAAAATTCGCTCTGCCCTGTGTGATCGAGCGAAGATCTGTTGCATAACCGAACATCTCTCTGAGCGGCGTGGATGCGTCCACGATGTTGATGTTTCCGCGCTTGTTCATACCCGTCACGTTGGCGCGCCGGGAGTTTAAATCGTTGATGACGTCGCCGAGATAAGTATCCGGAACGGTGACTTCGAGCGACATAATCGGTTCCAAAATCGCCGGTTCGGTTTTCATCAGCGCCTCTTCCAGCGCCATCGAACCTGCGACTTCAAACGCCAGTTCGGTGGATTCGTCTTCGCGGTATTCGCCGCCGGTGATCGTCACTTTGAGTTTCTGCAGCGGGTAACCGGCTAAGATTCCGCTTTTCAATCTATTGATAACGCCGCGCTTGATGGCGGGTATAAATTCTTTGGGTAAAACGTCGCCATTGAGTCGGTTCTCGACGATCGCGTCCTGAATGTTTCCGGCGGGTTCGACGAGCAATTCAACTTTGGCATACTGTCCTTTTCCGGTCGTTTGGCGATCGAACGTTGCGATTCCGACGGCAGATTTGGTAACGGTTTCACGATACGAAACCTGTGGTTTGCCGATATGCGCCTTGACGTTGAATTCGCGAAGCAGACGATCGATAAAAATTTCCAGATGAAGTTCACCCATTCCGGAAATGATTGTCTGTCCGCTCTCTTCGTCTATCTCAACGCGGAAGGTCGGATCTTCCGTCACCAATTTTTCCAGAGAAGCCTGTAATTGTTCCGAATCGGCTTTGCTTTTCGGCTCGATGGAAACGTGAACGACCGGTTCCGGAAAGACCATGGATTCGAGGATGATCGGATTCTTGGAGTCACAAAGCGTATGACCCGTGATGCTGTCTTTCAAGCCGACGACCGCGCCGATTTCTCCCACAGTCAGCACGTCCTTTTCTTCGCGTTTGTTCGCGTGCATTAGCAAAAGTTTGGAAATCCGCTCTTTTTTCTGGATCGTCGAGTTGTAAACCAGCGTGCCTTTTTCGAGCATTCCCGAATAGACGCGGATAAAACTCAGACGTCCGACGTGCGGATCGGTCATGATTTTAAAAATGAGTGCCGAAAACGGATCGTCGATACTGGCCTTGCGCTCGATCGGCGTACCTTTCAGATTTATTCCCTGAATTGGCGGGACGTCAAAAGGTGAAGGCAGGTATTCCACGACGGCATTTAACAGCGGCTGAACGCCTTTGTTTTTGAAGGCGGAGCCACAAAAAACCGGAACGATCTTGTTTTGGAGCGTCCCGGTACGAATCGCGCGTCGGATTTCTTCGGGCTTAATCTCTTCGCCGTTCAGATATTTGGCAAAGACGACGTCGTCAAAGTTCGCGGCTTCTTCGATAAGAAGGCCTCTATATTTTTCCGCTTCTTCTTTTAAATCGTTCGGGATTTCGCCGTCGTAATAAACGGTTCCGAGTCCGTTGTGATCGTAAACGACGCTTTTTTTCTCGATGAGGTCGATGACGCCGTTGAACAGTTCGCCGGTTCCCAGCGGCAGATTGATCGCCACCGGTTTAGCTTTCAGCCGGTCTTTCATCATTTCGAGAACATTGAAAAAGTCCGCACCGGCTCTGTCCATTTTGTTGACAAACGCGATGCGCGGAATATGGTATTTGTCGGCTTGTCTCCAGACGGTTTCGCTCTGCGGTTCGACGCCGCCGACGGCGCAAAAGACGGCGATAGCGCCATCCAGAACTCTCAGCGAGCGTTCGACTTCCGCGGTAAAATCCACGTGTCCCGGCGTATCGATAATATTGATGCGATGTTCGTCCCAGTAACAGGTCGTTGCCGCTGAAGTAATCGTAATGCCGCGTTCTTTTTCCTGCGCCATCCAATCCATCGTCGCCGAGCCATCATGAACTTCGCCCATCCGATGAACCTTGCCGGTATAAAAGAGAATTCTCTCAGTCGTAGTGGTCTTTCCGGCGTCGATGTGCGCCATGATACCAATATTCCTTACGTTGCTGAGAGTTTCCTGCTTCACAAATTTCCTGATTTATTTGTAATGGGCAAACGCCTTGTTGGCTTCTGCCATTCGATGTGTATCTTCTTTTTTCTTGATGGAGCCGCCTTCGTTTCCGGCGGCGGCAATGATTTCTGCAGAGAGTTTTTCCGCCATCGATTTTCCCGGTCTGGCTTTGGCAAACGTAATGATCCAGCGGGAAGCTAACGCAAACCGGCGTGAGGGTTTGACTTCGATCGGGACCTGATATGTCGCGCCGCCGATGCGTCTGGATTTCACTTCCATGACCGGCGAAACGTTGTTGACGGCTTTGCGGAACACATCCAGACCATTGGTTTTTTTCGTCTCTTCCACGATCTCGATCGCTTCGTAGAAAACGTTTTCGGCAATCGACTTTTTTCCTTTTCTCAGAAGATAACTAATGAACCGCGCCGCATCGATCGAATTATATTTCGGATCCGGCAATGTGTGACGAGTAATGACTTTTTTCCTACGAGACATACATGAACCCCTATTATGACGGACGCTTGGTGCCGTATCTGGATCGGCTATTTTTTCTATCGTTGACGCCGCTTGCATCAAGTGTGCCGCGGATAATGTGATAACGAACTCCCGGAAGGTCTTTTACACGTCCGCCCTGCACGAGCACGATGGAATGCTCCTGAAGGTTATGACCTTCGCCCGGGATGTAGGCTGTTACTTCTATCCCGTTCGATAAACGGACACGAGCAACTTTTCGCAAGGCTGAGTTCGGTTTCTTGGGCGTTGTAGTATAAACGCGCGTGCATACACCTCTCTTCTGAGGGCAACTGCGAAGCGCGGGCGCCTTCTCCTTCTTGCTAACGATGTCTCTTCCTTTTCGAACTAACTGATTTATTGTCGGCATACTCTCTCCATTATAAAAGCCTGCAAAAATACAAAAAATTAATTTTTTAAACAACACCTTTCATAAAACGGAACGCTATTTTTGCAAAGCCGCGAGTTCATTTTCCTTGTTTCTTTCCTTTTCGCGGATGTTATCCCATTCCTGCAATTCTTCTTCCGGCTCCGTCACGAGGATGTTGTTGTACTTGCGTAAACCGGTTCCAGCGGGAATCAAACGTCCCATGATTACATTTTCTTTCAGACCGCGCAAATAATCGACTTTTCCGGCAACGGCCGCATCGGTCAAAACGCGTGTGGTTTCCTGGAACGACGCCGCCGAGATGAACGATTCCGTGTTCAGAGAAGCGCGGGTGATGCCCAGCAACATTTCGGTAAATTGAGCCGAATGCGCCGGCCGGGCTTTCGCAGGATTTTTTTCTTCTTCCTTCAACAACCGGTTGAACTTGGCGAATTCCTTCTTGGAAACGACATCGCCTTCATCCCAGTCGGAATCGCCGACGTTGGTAATGACGACGAAGCCTTTCATCCGCTCGTTCTCTTCGATCAGTTCGTTGCGGTTGACGCGATCTTTTTCCAGCAGGTTTGTATCGCCGGAGTCTTCGATGCGGACTTTCTGCATCATCTGCCGAACGATGACTTCGATGTGTTTATCGTTGATGCGAACGCCCTGGAGTCGATAGACTTCCTGTATCTCGTTCACGAGATATTCCTGAACTTTGCGCGGATCCTGAACGGTCAAGATGTCTTGAGGGGCGACCGGTCCTTCGCAGAGTCTGTCGCCGGCCTTTACGTCATCGCCCTGATTGACGAGTACGAAACGACCGTACGGAATTTTATATTTCTTGTTGGTGGAACCGTCATAACCGGAGACGATCATCTCGCGAACGCCTTTTTCGGTTTTCCCGAACGTGACGCGTCCGTCGATTTCCGTGATGACCGCCGGGTCTTTCGGTCTTCTCGCTTCAAAGAGTTCCGCAACGCGCGGCAGACCGCCGGTAATATCACTGGTCTTTCCGGTTTCTTTCGGAATCTTCGCAAGCACGTCGCCCTGCGCAACCTTGTCGCCGTCTTTGACGACCAGAATCGCGCGAATCGGCAGGACAAATCCCGGATAGACGACCTCTTTGCCGTTCTCTTTACCGACAATATCGATCCTCGGTTCTTTATTGCGGTCTTTCGATTCGATGACCGTTACGGACTTGTGACCGGATTCATCGGCTTCGATGCTGTACGTCTGATTTTCGTCCAGATCGTGGAACTGTACCTTACCGGTCTCCAGCGCTAAAATCTGGTCCATGTAAACATCCCACTTGAACAACGTGTCGCCGATGGTGACGTAATCGCCCTCTTTGACGAACATCAGAGCGCCGTACGGAACGTTGTAGGTGGAAGTGACGCGATTGTTGTCATCGACAATGCTCATTAGGGAATTGCGGGACAGGACGACCCAGTGTTCGCCGGATTTGTGCGGCACCGCATGATATTTCCCTTCTTCAAACTTGATCCGACCTTTGCTCTTCGCTTCGGTCTCGGACTCTTCGACAATTCTTGCCGCAGTACCACCGTAGTGGAAGGTTCTCAGTGTCAGCTGAGTGCCCGGCTCGCCGATAGATTGCGCCGCCATGATTCCGACCGATTCGCCGATCGTGACGAGGCGCCCGTTGGCAAGGTTTCTTCCGTAACACATCGCGCACAAACCGCGATGCGATTCGCAGGTCAAAACGGAGCGGATACGGACTTTTTCAATGCCTGATTCCTGAATCCGTTTCGCCATCTTATCAGTAATTTCCCGTCCGGACTCAACGAGAATCTCGTTTTCGTCATCCGGGTTATAAATATCTTCCTGCGCGGTACGACCGACGATACGATCCGACAGGTTCTCGATCACGTTTTCCTCTTTTTTCAGAGCCGTGACTTCGATGCCGTTGATCGTATGGCAATCCAGTTCGGTAATGACCATGTCGTGCGCAACATCAACCAATCTGCGCGTTAAATATCCGGCGTCGGCGGTTTTGAGAGCCGTATCAGCCAAACCTTTACGTGCGCCGTGCGTGGAAATGAAGTATTCGAGTACTGTCAAACCTTCCTTGAAGTTTGACGTGATCGGCGTTTCGATAATTTCGCCGACCTGACCGGTCATCGATTTCTGTGGCTTCGCCATTAGACCGCGCATGGCGGCTAATTGTTTGATCTGCTCACTGCTTCCTCTTGCGCCGGAGTCAGCCATGATGTAAACCGGATTGAATCCCTGACGATCCTGCGACAGGTGTTCGATCATTTCCTTGGTCAGTTCGTTCGTTGTATGCGTCCATTCGTCGATCACTTTATTATAGCGCTCGCCTTCCGTCAAAATTCCGTTCTGGAATTTCTTCTGGATTTCTTCGACGCGGTCGAATGACTGACTGAGAATTTCGCCTTTCCTTTCCGGAATCTGGATGTCGGAAAGTGAAATGGATACGCCGGCTTTCGTCGCAAAGTAAAAGCCGAGGTCTTTCAGAGCATCGAGAAATTTTACCGTTTCGTAGTTACCGACGTCCTGGAACACGGTTGAAACGATTCGTTCGACGCTTTTTTTGCTGATTAGTTCGTTGATATAAGGCATCTTCTCTGGCAGAAGCGAATTGAAAAGTGCCCGGCCGATCGTCGTATCGTGTTTCGCGCCTTTCATCCGAATCTTGACTTTGGCGTGAATGTCCACTTCGCCGATTTCGTAGGCCAGCATCGCTTCGCGGAACGAACTGAATGACTTTCCTTCGCCCGGAACGCCTGTTTTCTGGCGGGTGATGTAATAAACGCCGAGCACCATGTCCTGTGAAGGAATGGAGATCGGGAATCCGTGGGCAGGATGTAAAATATTATGGCTGGAAAGTGCGAGAATCCGGCATTCCATTTGCGCTTCGAACGAAAGCGGGACGTGGACAGCCATCTGGTCGCCGTCGAAGTCCGCGTTAAAAGCGGCGCAAACCAGCGGATGAATTTGAATCGCCTTTCCATTAATCAGGACAGGTTGAAAGGCCTGAATGCCGAGTCGATGCAGCGTCGGCGCACGGTTGAGGAGAATAGGATGATCTTTCACCACATATTCCAGAACGCGATAAACTTCGTTGTCCTTGCGTTCGACCATCATCTTAGCGGATTTCGGCGTCTTTGCAAGACGACGACGGATGAGTTGATGGATGATATGCGGTTTGAACAGTTCGATCGCCATTTCTTTCGGTAATCCGCATTGATTCAGTTTCAATGTCGGGCCAACGACGATTACCGAACGACCGCTGTAATCGACGCGTTTTCCAAGCAGGTTCTGCCGGAAGCGCCCTTCCTTGCCTTTCAGCATGTCGCTGAGGCTCTTGAGCGGACGACGCGTGCCACTTCGGACTTCCGTTCGTCTGCGACTGTTGTCGAACAACGAATCGACGGCTTCCTGCAACATTCTCTTTTCGTTCCGAAGAATGACGTCAGGCGCCTTGATCTCGATCAGCTGTTTCAGGCGGTTGTTTCGAATAATGACGCGCCGGTAGAGATCGTTCAGATCGCTCGCGGCAAATCGACCGCCTTCCAACGGCACCAACGGTCTCAAATCCGGGGGAATGACCGGCAGGACGGTGATAATCATCCATTCCGGTTTATTCACGGGTTTCGCTTCGCTGGGCAGGAATGCCTGAACGACTTTGAGACGTTTCAGGATTTCCGCCTTTTGTGTCGCGGATTTCTTAGATTTCAGTTCCGCTTTCAGGTCGCGGACCAGGACTTCTGTATCGACTTTCTGCAGGAGTTCGCGAATCGCTTCACCGCCGGTTTTGGCGATGAAGTAGCCCTGCGCTTCATCCTCGTCAAAAAGTTCAGCTTTCGGTCCGAATTTTATCGTGTTCTCGAAAAATTCCTCTTCGGAGATGACCGACTTGTACGGCAGTTTCGACTGTCCCTGATTGAGGACGACGTACTTCTCGTAATAGACGATCTCTTCAAGGTTTTTCGTCGGAATGTTTAGCAGGTAGTACAGTTTGCTGGGAATCGAGCGAAGAAACCAGATATGAACGACGGGAACGGCTAACGTGATGTGTCCCATGCGCTCGCGTCTGACCTTTTTCCGGGCGACTTCGACGCCGCACCGGTCGCAGATGATTCCTTTGTAGCGAATGCGTTTGTACTTTCCGCAATGACATTCCCAGTCCTTGATCGGGCCGAAAATCTTCTCACAGAACAACCCGTCTTTCTCCGGCTTGTAACTGCGGTAGTTGATGGTTTCCGGTTTGAGAACCTCGCCATGCGACCGGGTTAAAATATTTTCAGGAGAAGAGACATGTATTGTGATCTTTTCAAACTCTGTACGATGACTAAAAGGTTTTGAAAAATTCATATTGACCTTTATTCCTCCAGTCCCGGAATTCGGGGCTAACTAATATCCATTTCTATACAAAGACCTTGTAATTCCTTGAGGAGAACGTTGAAAGATTCCGGCACGCCGAAATCAGAAAAGTTCTCGCCTTTTACAATGGCATTGTACACTTTCGCGCGGCCATCGACGTCATCGGACTTAACGGTCAGGATTTCCTGAAGAGTATAGGCGGCGCCATAGGCTTCAAGCGCCCATACTTCCATTTCTCCGAATCGCTGTCCGCCGAACTGCGCTTTTCCGCCGAGCGGCTGTTGCGTGACCAAAGAGTAAGGTCCAGTGGATCGGGCATGCATCTTGTCTTCGACTAAATGCGACAATTTCATCATATAGATGCATCCAACCGTAACAGGATTATCGAACGCTTCGCCGGTTCGGCCATCGTACAACGAGACTTTTCCGGTCTGCGGTAAACCGGCGACACGAAGTTCTTCCGTGACTTCCTTTTCGGTTGCGCCGTTAAAAACCGGCGTTTCGTAATAAACACCGAGTTCTTTACCCGCCCATCCAAGCATCGTTTCGTACAATTGTCCGAGGTTCATACGTGAAGGAACGCCCAGCGGATTCAGGACGATGTCCACCGGCGTGCCGTCTTCGAGGAACGGCATGTCTTCCTGTGGAACGATAATAGAAACGACGCCTTTGTTTCCGTGGCGTCCTGCCATTTTATCGCCGACCTGAACCTTGCGTTTGTTCGCAACGTAAACCTTAGCGAGTTGAAGAACGCCAGGCTGAAGATCGTCGCCGACCTTGATCTTGTAGATGCTTTGTTCCAGATCCTCGTCGATCTTTTGGGACAGCAGGATAAAATCCTTGATGACCATTTCGATCTTGACGTTGGTTTCCGGATCGGTCGTCCACGATTCCTCGACGCTCAGCGTGTCGAATTTTAGTTCAGCAATCTTCTCTTCGGTTAAAACGGTGCCCGCCTTGAGAACTGTCTTGTTTTTGGACATTTCCTTCATAACGGCAACGGTCTTGTCTTTCAGGAATCTTGCCAAAAGCGCATCGCGCCGTTCTCTCAATGAACGGTGTTTCTGGATGCTAAGACTCGTTTCCTCGTCGATGTGGCGTTTTTCCTCGAGTTTGCTGGTCTTGTTCTTTCTCTGGAAAAGTTTCGTCTCCACGGCGACGCCCTTGATGCCGGGGTCTGCGCGTTTGGAGGCGTCTTTCACGTCGCTGGCTTTCTCGCCGAAAATCGCCCGTAGCAATTTCTCTTCGGGTGTCGGATCGGTTTCGCCTTTCGGTGTGACTTTACCGATCAAAATGTCGCCGGTTTCAACTTCGGCGCCGACGCGAATGATACCATTGGCGTCTAAATTACGAGTCGCTTCTTCGCTGACATTCGGAATTTCACGCGTCAATTCTTCGTTGCCGCGTTTGGTGTCCCGAACTTCGAGTTCAAATTCTTTGATATGAACCGACGTGAAGACGTCGTCGCGTACGACGCGTTCGTTGAGGATGATCGCGTCTTCAAAATTATATCCACGCCATGGCATGAATGCGACCATGACATTTCGTCCCAGCGCCAATTCGCCCTTGTCCGTCGAACAACCGTCGGCGATGGGCTCGCCCGTCTTGACGACGTCGCCCTTATT
Source organism: Fidelibacterota bacterium (assembly GCA_041645495.1). Lineage (GTDB taxonomy): Bacteria > Fidelibacterota > UBA2242 > UBA2242 > UBA2242 > 0-14-0-20-45-22. Next base: position 48,876 of record JBAZPZ010000001.1, read on the forward strand.
GACCAGCGGTCGCTGATTGATGGCGGTATCCTGATTGGTGCGTAAAAACTTGGCCAGATCGACGCGGATTTTGCCTTGATTTTCGTCCAAAAGAATCTCTTTTTCCGTATCGGTGCGAACGACGATGTATTCCGAACAGACCTCATCAATCACGCCGTCTGCGGGTGAAAGAACGGTCGAGCGTGAATCTCTCGCCACCGCTTTTTCCAATCCCGTGCCGACGATCGGCACTTCCGGTTTCAACAGCGGCACAGATTGCCTCTGCATGTTGGAACCCATCAGGGCGCGGTTAGCGTCGTCATGTTCCAGGAACGGAATCAACGCGGCGGATACCGAAACGATCTGATCCGGCGAAAAATCCATGTAGCGGATTTGCGATGGTGGTGCAATCGGAAATTCACCTCTGATCCGGGCGCGAACGCGCGGCATGGTGAAATGACCGGCTTCATCGATAGCGGCGTTTGCCTGCGCGATGAGTTCGCGGTCTTCATCGTCAGCCGACAGAAAATCCACTTTGTTGGTAACTGTTGGAAGACCTTCGATTATTTCGACGCGGCGATACGGCGTCTCGATAAATCCTAATTTATTGACGTAAGCATAGGTCGCGAGCGAGGCGATCAATCCGATGTTCGGACCTTCCGGCGTCTCGATCGGGCACAGGCGTCCGTAGTGCGTATAATGCACGTCGCGGACTTCGAATCCTGCCCGGTCGCGTGTCAAACCGCCGGGTCCCAAAGATGAGACGCGCCGTTTGTGCGTGATCTCCGCCAGCGGATTCGTCTGATCCATGAACTGAGACAGCTGGCTGGTACCGTAAAACGAATTGATGACCGACGTGATGATTCGCGAATTGATCAGGTCCTGAGGTGTTAGATTTTCCGACTCCCGCAGGTTCATGCGTTCCTTGATCGTGCGCGACATCCGGGTGAAAGCGAGATTGAACTGATTCGTCAGCTGTTCGCCGACGGTTCTCACGCGCCGGTTTCCCAGATGATCGATATCGTCCGGGCCGATCAGACCTTTTTTCATCTGGACGATGCGTTTCATCAACTCGACGATGTCTTCCTTCGTCAGGACGGTCAGTTCCAACGGCACTTTCAGATTGAATTTCTTATTGATGCGGTAGCGACCGACCCGTCCCAGATCGTATTTCTTGGGACTGAAGAAAAGCCGTTCGACGAATTTTTTCGCCGTATCCAGATTCGGCGGCTCTCCGGTGCGTAGGCTTCGGTACAGAAAATAGAGCGCGGATTCTTCGTCCGAGGTTGCCGTATCTTTGCGGAAAGTATTCAGGAAAATATTTCTCTCGATTTCGTCCTCGGTTGTAAAGACCAAGAGCGAATTAATCTTGTGCTTTTTCAGTTCCTGAAGCATTTCTTTATCGACGACGAGTTGGTCTTTGAGCTCGTGTAGAACTTCGCCGGTTTCCGGATCGATGATGTTCTCGGCCACGATTTTGCCCATGGCTTCTTTGGCGGAGCCGGGAAATGTATATCGTGTGCCGATGCCGAAGAGGTTTAGAATATTTTCGTTCGTCGGATAGCCGAATGCTCTCAGCAGGATAGTAGCGGGGAATTTACGTCTCCGGTCCACAACGGCGCTGAGGACATCGCGCGTATCGATGATAAAGTCAACCCACGAACCGCGAAATGGAATAACACGCGCCGTGTATATTTTCATTCCGTTGGTATGTTCGCTTTCGTCGAAGAAAACGCCCGGTGAACGCTGGAGTTGACTGACGATGACCCTTTCGGCGCCATTGATGATAAAGGTGCCTTTCTCGGTCATGTACGGTATATTTCCGAAGAAAATATCCTGTTCGATACCCGCGGAATAATCTCCCTTGTTCGCGCCCTCTTCACTGATATGAAGAACCAGACGGACTTTTAACGGAACGGCATAGCTGACGCCGCGCTCGAGACATTCCTTGATAGTATAGCGCGGTTCGCCGACCGTATAATATTTGTATTCCAGAAGATAATTGCCATGTGTGTCTTCTACTGGAAAAATATTGCGGAAAGCCGATTCGAGCCCTTTGTTCTCCCGCTTGTCAGGTAAAACGTTCTTCTGCAGGAATTCTTCAAACGACTTAGTCTGAACTTCCAGCAGATTCGGCATTGCCTGAATGGAAATAACCTTTGCGAATGTTTTTCGCGCAATGATTTTAGGGGGAGTATTACTCAAAAGTATCCCTCCTTTTCACGTTTTTGCAGCTTCCCAATAATTAGGGAAGCTTTGAATTGTTGAAAAAGCGCTGTCATGCACGTTGTAAGCGAGAATTGAATAGCGGAAGGCTATTTAATTTCGACTTTAGCCCCTGCTTCTTCCAATTGCTTCTTCAGGCTTTCTGCGTCTTCCTTCGATATGCCTTCTTTAACTGTGCTCGGTGCACCGTCAACTAAATCTTTCGCTTCTTTCAGTCCGAGATTGGTGACGGCTCTGACGACTTTGATGACATTGATCTTCTGGGCGCCGATTTCTTTCAGTACGACGTCAAATTCGGTCTGTTCTTCTACTTTGGGCGCTTCGGCGACTTCGGCGGCTACTGCCACGGCGGCAACGGGTGCGGCGGCCTTGACATCAAATTTCTTTTCGATCTCTTTGATGAGCTCGGAGATCTCCAGCATATTTGCTTTTTCTAAATATTCGAGAACGTCTGCTCTTGTTATGTCTGCCATTTCTAACATACCTCCTTGTTATATAACTATTATGTTTTTGTTTCGTTAAGTGATTTGAGCGTCCCGACCAGCTGTCCCATCGCGGCATTCAAAACGCCGACGAGGTTGCTCATGGGAATCGCAAGTGTGCCAACAAAACTGGCGATCAGATCTTTCTTCGACGGTAGATTGATGATGGTTTCGATGCTTTCGGCGCCATACGCTTCTCCTTCGAAGATACAACCGGTGATGCTCAGTTTTTCTAATTTATTCTTTTTAATAAACGCGCTGATGATTTTGCCCGGAGCCGCGGGATCTCCGTATGAAAACGCCATTCCTATCTGCCCTTCGAGTAGCCGATCGATGGCGGGTTTGCCCGTCTCCTTCGCGGCGATTTTGGCAAGCGTCTTCTTGGCGATTTTGTAATCGATATTTGCCTCGAACAGTTCCCTGCGTAACGTGTTCATTTGCTGAACGGTCATTCCTTTGTAATTGGTAAAGAAAATGCCCTTGGCTCGGGAAAATTTATCCGTTACGTCTTGAACTATTTCGGTTTTCTTCAGATTCGGCATGCTTTCTCCTATTCCTTATATAACCGTAGATTTATCGACGCGGATGCCGGGACCCATCGTCGTGGTGAGGGTCATTTTCTGGAAATAGATGCCTTTGGCTGACGTCGGACGCAAACGCATGAGCGTGCTCATCAACGCCTTGATATTCTCTTCCAGACTTTCTTGCGCGAAACTCCGCTTGCCGACCGGCGAGTGAATCAGTCCGTTCTTATCGACGCGTACTTCAACGCGCCCGGCTTTGACTTCCCTGACCGCGGAGGCAACATCGTTGGTAACTGTTCCGCTCTTAGGATTCGGCATCAGGCCTTTAGGACCGAGAATTTTACCGAGTTTTCCAACTTGTGCCATGACATCCGGTGTGGAAATGATCACATCCACGTCCGTCCAGCCGCCCTGAATTTTGGCTACGTATTCTTCAAGTCCAACGAATTCGGCGCCGGCTTGCATGGCCTCATCGACTTTCGATTTTGTCAAAACGAGAACCCGAATCTTCTTGCCCGTTCCAAACGGATAAAGGACGGTTCCGCGGATATTTTGATCGGCGTGTCTCGGATCGACGCCCAGATTGATATGAGCCTCAACCGTCTCGTCGAATTTCGCGCCTTGAATATCTTTCAGGATGGAAACCGCTTCTTTAAGAGAATATTCCTTTCTCCGATCGATTTTTGAATAGTTTGTTTCTACCCGTTTTGAGATTTTCATAAAACTGAATCCTCTATTCTTTTACCGTGATGCCCATGCTTTGGGCGGTTCCTTTGATCATGGCCATTGCTTGTTCGACCGTGTGCGCGTTCAGGTCCGGCATTTTCATTTTGGCAATCTCTCTGACCTGATCGATCGTGATTATTGCTACTTTCGTTTTATTCGGTTCACCGGAGCCTTTTTCTAGCTTCGCGGCTTTGAGCAGAAGCACGGATGCCGGCGGCGTCTTGGTGATAAATGTAAACGATCTGTCGGAATAGATCGTGATGACGACTGGAATCAGATAACCGATTTTGTCCTGTGTGCGCGCATTGAACGCCTTGCAGAATTCCATTATATTTACGCCATGCTGTCCTAAAGCCGGTCCAACCGGCGGGGACGGATTTGCTTTTCCGGCCTCAATATGTAACTTTACCGATGCTAAAACTTTTTTTGCCATTGTTCACCTATTTTTCCAATTCAACTTGTAAAATATCTAACTCTACGGGAGTCGGACGGCCAAAAATGCTGACCATGACTTTCAATTTCTTCTTGTCTTCATTGATTTCCTGAACGATTCCTCTGAAATCGATAAACGGTCCATCAGCTACCTTGACCGGATCGCCCAACTTGAACGGAATCGCAAGTACTTCCCGACCGTCTTTTTTCTCGACTTCGCCCAAAACCCGTTTCACCTCTTCCGGTTTCAGCGGAATCGGCTTTCCCAACGCACCGACAAAACTCATGACACCGGGGACATTTTCAACGAGATATTGAGATTCTTTGGTTATCTCCATCTTCACCAACACGTAACCGGGAAAAAATACTTTGTTACGCACGCGTTTCTTCCCCTCGCGCATCTCCATGATGTTTTCCGATGGAACGAGAACATCCTCGATGTACTTCTGCATACCGGCATGTTCAGCCTCGTGCATGATAGCCTCTCGGATCTTTTTTTCCTTGCCGGAAAATATTTTTAAAACATACCATTCCATAGCGGCACTACAATATGAGGTTGACGATTTTCGATAACAGCAAATCGACGACAAACAGAAAGATCGACAAGATGAGCGAAAGCGCTAAAACGATGACCGTCGAACCTTTCAGCTCGTTCCAGGACGGCCAGGAGACTTTCTTCATCTCGAAAACGACCCCGTCGATGAATTCCCTGATCTTCTTAAACATACTCTATTCCCCTTTGTGAGGTGACATAAGCGATTCTGTCCAAAATTCGATTGCAGGTGAGGCAGGAATTGAACCCGCAACCCCCGGTTTTGGAGACCGGTGCTCTACCAATTGAGCTACTCACCTTCATTGCCATCTATCTGGTTTCCTTATGGACCGTATGTTTCTTACACCAACGACAATATTTCTTGTGTTCGACACGGTTCGGATGCAGTTTCTTATTCTTATCGGTCGAATAATTCCGCCGCTTGCAAACCGTACATTCAAGGGTGATAATATCACGCATCTTCGTTACCTTTGTCTATTCCAATATTTCGGTTACGACGCCGGCACCGACCGTCCGTCCGCCTTCTCGAATCGCAAACCGCAACTCTTTTTCCATCGCGATCTCCGTGATCAATTCTACCGTCACGTTCACATTGTCACCCGGCATCACCATCTCGATGCCTTCCGGCAAGGTCACGACGCCCGTCACGTCGGTCGTCCGAAAGTAAAACTGCGGACGATATCCCTTGAAAAACGGCGTGTGGCGGCCGCCTTCTTCCTTCGTCAATACATAAACTTTACCCAAGAATTTCTTGTGGGGCGTGATGCTCTTCGGCGCCGCGACTACCATGCCTCTCTGCAGCCAATCTTTTTCGATTCCGCGCAGAAGCAAACCAACATTGTCCCCCGCTTGGCCGCGATCCAACAACTTGCGGAACATTTCAACGCCCGTCACGACCGTCTTCTTGTAGCCGCCCAGACCGATAATCTCAACTTCTTCACCAACCTTGATGACGCCCCGGTCGATTCTGCCCGTGCCTACCGTTCCGCGTCCCGTGATCGAAAAGACGTCTTCGATCGGCATCAGAAACGGCTTCTCGATGTCGCGCTTCGGTTCCGGTATGAAACTGTCAACCGCATCGATCAATTCCATGATGCACTTCGTCTTCTCCGGATCATCCGGATTGTTCAACGCTTCCAATGCGCTTCCCCGAATGATCGGCGTTGTGTCGCCCGGAAAATTGTACTTGTTCAGCAAGTCCCTTAATTCCATCTCCACCAAATCTATCAATTCAGGATCATCTACCAGATCTATCTTGTTCAAAAATACTACCATGCTCGGTACATTCACCTGGCGTGCCAATAATACGTGCTCTCGCGTCTGGGGCATCGGGCCGTCAAATGCCGACACAACCAATATCGCGCCGTCCATCTGTGCCGCACCCGTAATCATGTTCTTGATGTAATCCGCGTGTCCCGGACAATCCACGTGCGCATAATGCCGCTTCGGCGACTCGTATTCCACGTGCGCCGTATTGATCGTGATCCCGCGCGCTTTCTCTTCCGGCGCGTTGTCAATACTGTCAAATGTCCGTACATCCGCAAATCCTTGCTTATGCAAAACAAATGTCATCGCCGCCGTCAACGTCGTCTTCCCGTGATCCACGTGGCCGATCGTCCCTACGTTTACATGCGGTTTCGTCCGCTTAAATTGTTGCTTTGCCATCGGTGCTCCTTAAGTTTTTATTTCTTCTCATTTTTTCTATTTGACGATTACTCCAAGTTTTCCATGAGCCCAAGACCAGGATTGAACTGGTGACCTCATCCTTACCAAGGATGCGCTCTACCAACTGAGCTACTTGGGCATTCAGTCTCAAATTCTCTCGTTTTCAATGACCTTCCCGAAGCCTCGGGACGCTCTACCAACTGAGCTACTTGGGCAACGAGTTCCAAGTTTTGGGTTTTGGATTCGGATAAAATCAGTGAACCTAATCAACCATTCAACCCAATTTCTCAATCAACTTTTTTGACCAGGCTGAGCGGGTGAAGGGGATCGGACCCTCGTAGCCAGCTTGGAAGGCTGGAGCTTTACCACTAAGCTACACCCGCAAAAGAAGAGTGGGCCGGGATGGGTTCGAACCACCGTAGGCATTCACCGGCAGATTTACAGTCTGCTGCCATTAACCACTCGGCCACCGACCCACTAAGTATTTTTTGTTGATTTTTTTAGAAGAGGATTTTGAAAATTGTTTGAATCTTCAATCTGACACCTTCGAAAGCGTTTACTCTCTCCCAAAAAACCCGTCAGTCACGAGCATTGGTAACCGTCAAATCTCTATTTCAAATATCTTCATTTCAAACGTCGAGCCACCAGTAGGATTTGAACCCACGACCCGCTGATTACAAATCAGCTGCTCTACCAACTGAGCTATGGTGGCATTCATTTGTCAAACATTTCACCCGTCAGTTCCATCGGTCGCATCTCAACTGTCCGCGCTTTCCGGGCTACGGTAGCTATCAGTCTGCATTTAAAAAAGCCACGAAATTTACAAATAATTTTTCCCATAACAACAATATTTTTTCACTTCAAGATCATTTTTTTGAGGACTTAACCGTCTCCAAACAATTTTTCAGTTCATTTTACTGATTACTGTCTATCGCTGAATCTTGATAATCCGCACGCCTTTGCTTTGATGCCGCTGTCTATGCGTTTGAGAATATTTTCGATGGTTATTAAAACGATTCCTTCCAAATCAAACGTGCCAGGAAATTGGCTATGTGTCCTTTAGTTTCGATTCCACGGTAATCATCGCGAAATCCGACTTGAATATTGACTGCATTACTCTGGTCTGGAGTGATGGAACCGATATACGTTGGGCTGAGCGAGTGCCAAAAGTTCAGATAGAATAATCGTTCGGATTGTCGCCCGCAAATCATTTTATCTGTCCTCAAACCGAGTTGGCGGAACAGTTCGCTGAACAGAATTCCGGTACAGAAAACCTTGCTTTGTTTGCAGGTTTTGTACAAATCCTTGTAAGAACGGGAAAGTTTTGTTTTGACTTCATCCAGACGAAAGTCGGATTGATCGAAAACAAATGCGAGCGCTTTTTCGTATCCCATCACTCCCAGCGGTTCAAGTTCAAACAATGCCCGAGTTCGATCAGTCTCGGTTTTCAGACTTTCAATCATCGTCCGAAAAAGAAGCCCGATTTCCATGCTTAAACCCGATTAACCTTACCCGAGTCTTACATCTTCCATCTGGATTTGATAATACTCAAGAAACCGTCTCGCTTTATCCGCAAGAAACGCCCATTCTGATTCGAACTCTTCGAAGCGTTCTTCGAGAATCTTTAGCGCGATTGCTGTTGCGACGATATCTTTTGCATTTACCAAACGCTCATGGATTTCATGGATGGCGGTCAGAACTGTTGCCGTGTCAATTTTTGAAATAACTAGCAGATCATTATTCAACTCCCAGTGCCCGTCGGCTTTCTGAGACTGAATAAGTCTCATCATTTCCTCGTGGTTTTCATTAACAATTGAAGGAGTAGGAGATGCCATTCGTTTTCTTGAAAATTTTGGTATATCGGGTGTATGTGAGCACAGATTACTTATCGCGTCGAAAGCGACATCGTGGTCTTCTATTACTAATGGACGATAAACAGATTCCATTTTTTTTCTAATGAATGTGGGCATTTTTGTTTCCTCGACTGCTCCATAGTTTTTTGTCAGTTCTATGGGAACTCGGCGGAGTTCAGGTTGAGTCGAGGCAACTGCGGCTTTACGCCTCTCGATGCCAATAAAACTAGTTAGCGAATTGACTAAATTGTACTGACGTCCAAGTTCTATAATTTGTTGGTTGATCATCTTATCCGTTCTATCAGATTGGCTTGAGCCTCGATGCGCAGAAGCAGGATTTTCCTCCAAATCCCGGACTAGTCGGCGCGCCATCAAAGTCGGAACCGCTGAGTGTTCTTGGACAGTATCCGGTGAGATGGTGAACTGCCAGTCAAAAGTACATTCTCCGGATTTTGCCTGCAGATGAACATCAGCCTCAATAAGTTCGTTCAATCTGGCAAACATGGTTAGGCGGTCACCTGAGAAAAGATTGTCGATCTGAGTTGGTGTCTGGCGTATAGGTTCCATCGGGGACCAATCAAGTTTGATAGATTCAAAATGAGGCGAACGGGTTCGTTGAAAATGGCGCAGGATTTTCGGTTCAATGCGTTCACCCGGAAAAATAAACTCAGCGAAATCACCGGTGGATCGTGCCAACCCTTTAAGGAAATATTGATTCACACCGCGACCGATACCGACCGGAAACAGATGACATGAATTCCGATATTTATTGACAAGACTGATGACTTCCGGCTCATTTCCGATCTCACCATCGGTAATCAGCAAGATCGCTTTGGATGCGTCGCTTTCCTTCTTCAATATATGCTCCAAGGGGGAGAATACTTCTGTGCCGCCCAGGTCCGCCTTAATACTCTGTGTATGCGAAATTGCCATATCGAGATTTTTCTGAGTATAATCAACCGCTGAATGAAACAATGACCGATAGGAACTCCCGAACTCGATCACTTGGAACCGGTCACCTTCCCGCAAAGAATGCAGACAGATTTGAAGCGCGTTTTGTGCTTGAGCGATACTTTCGCCAATCATCGACCCGGAACAATCGAGCAGAAAAATGACTGTCCGGTTTGCTTTGAGCAGTACGTCGATCTGAGGGGTAAAATTCATCATCGCGACGAAGCCGGAATCGACGTCTTTCGCTAAAACGACAGAAGGCTCCTCTGGATCCTTTTTTCTGAGAACCAACACAAAATCCTGATTCAACTGAGTCGTTTCAGTTCCAAGAGAAATGACGGCTTCGTTATGAATCGTTTCAATACATATTGGATGTGAGGGTGACTGAAAGGACTGGAATTTATCTGCCTGCCGGACATGAATCTTCAGTTTCAAACCATAAGGCAATTCGCCAGCCACTGTTGGCGGGGATATATGGTCGATGAGCGCCGGGTCGCTTTCCGAAAGGGTTTTAGTCGGGAGATAACGCGGTGATATAGTTGTTGGCAAGAAAAAGCGAATGCCATCTCCTTCGGAATCTAATTCCATGACGTATTTGATTTTAACGAGCACAGATTGTTTCGGTAACAAATTGCCGATGCTGGCGGTGAAAATGTTCGGCCTGTCCTGGTCCAGTAAAAATGCACCCCAGCCTTTGGAAATTGATTCGTCGTATTTTTCAAATGCCGCTTCTTTCTCATCGACTTTTGCGACGATAGTCTTATCGTCGGTTTCCACATCGAAACCGCAGACGGCGGCAGATTCGGGAAGTGGAAACGAATACACTGCTTCAATCGCTTTTTCTTCGATGTTCTGATAGCGCTGCTGTACCTCGACTTCTGCGGAAAAGTCGTCGATATGCGCTTCGACACTGACACCGCGCAGGGGAACTGGTGTCGCGTTATCTGCCTGAAACACGCCGAAATACTTTTCATCGTTGGAAAGATGAGAACTCTTATTCAACACGGTTTTTCTCCTTTATTGGGTTTATAAATATTATTCCTAATTGATTCTTGAGATAGGTTGAGATTTCAATCAACACCGACGGCGCTGGGACTTTGACAGGGTGCGAAAATTCCAGTGTGAGTCCTTCGGTGATGCGGACACGCGTGACGATTTCCCGCGTCGGAGTTTCGATAATTGGTTCCGGCTGTTCCGAATTCAAATGCACGGCCTGTCGGAGCAAAATTCCCTGCTTCTGAAGATCGCGCAAGCGGGCGATCTGCGTCAAATGCTCGTCTGTGTAATAACTACCCCGTCCAAGTCCAACCGGGGGTGACATCAAGGCGTTCTGCACGTAAAAACGCACGGTGCGGCGACTGACTCCCGCCAGCTCCGCCAATTCTCCGATCTTGTACTGTTTTTCTTCTTTCATGGCTTGAATATAACACTTGACTGTCGCATTGTCAAGTGTCATATTAAAAATATTTATTTGTGGATACTGGCTTAGGAGAATTCTTAGTGAGGATATTTAATTGTACTGGCGGTTTGTCCAGATCGCTGGTATTGATGAGTTTGAGAATACCGTTGTCGGTTACGTAAACGATTCGTTCCAAATCAAACGTGCCAGAAAATAGGGAAACGAATTGTCCTGTATATTTACCCGTTCGAATTTAACAAGCATCAGAATCGAATCTTTTCCTTCCATCGGATCTTTCACACATAGCTTAGCAGGGAAAATGCTGTGCCAAAGATTTTGATAGAAATATCTCTTTGCGTTTTGGGCGACAATATTTTTTAAATCCGGATCGGATTCTCTTCTCAAAGAGTTACCAATACCCTCAAGCAATTGATTGAAAAAGTTACCGTCCGGATAAATTTTATTATCTTCTAAAAAACGTTTTAAATCACAATATGATTGCAGAATGGCTTTTCTGATTTGGTTATCATCAAGAACTTCAACAGGTTCAAAGAGCGTAGCCAACATTTTTTCATAAGGCATTCTTTGGTTGAATTCAAGATTGAACCAGGCGCGCATCGCAATCATAAAAAAGAACGCTGCGTCCTTCGGACACAAATCGTCCGCGATCTGGCCATGAGACGACCAGTTTCGCAATAATTTCATCTGCCGCTCATAGTTGTTCTTGAAACGGTATTCAATGTCAAAGTTTGATAAATGCTCAATAAAATGACCGGCGCTCATTTCCCATTCGGCGGATAGTTCTTTGATGAACTGATAATAGAGTGACTCAGCGTTTTCCGGCGGATTCAGCGGGAAAAAATTCTCCAGCTTTGACAGATAATCGCGGATATATTCCTTTTCAATTTTTGAATCTGTTGTTCTGTTGAAAAGAATCCACTCAGCGATTTCTTTTTCCAGCCGGTCTTTTAAATAACGGCAGGCATTGATGATTCCCCTTCTCAGTGCAATGTACGGAAAGTGCGCTCCGCGTTTAGTCAGGCGATTGTCGAGCCAGGCATGGAAATTCGCGACGTCGCTCTTGTGAATCGAAGGTGCCAATTCGGATAAAGCATCACAAAATTTTTCCTCAAAACGGTCATAAAGGTCTTTATTGGTTTCTCCGGCTTTCATCTTCCGAATGACTTCGGTTAGAAACTCATTTATCCGCTGAATATTGCCCATCGTCTGATATTCCTGCAATATTTCATCAAACGCCTCGTTGTCCGGGTCAGAAAGCAACTCTCTGATTTTTGCGATAATACCTATAAAATGCTCGGGATTTTTTGTTTCCAGCAGACGGTCTTTATAGGTTTTGACCCGGTAACCATTGGAAGCATGTCCTGTCAGGAAAACAATCCGGTCGTTATGAAATCCTTGCCGTATTAGCTGCTGATAGAGATAAAATCCGGACTCCTCGAGAAACTCTGTATTTTTTCGCCCAAATTCATGGGCAATTTTTCTCACCAATTCCGTTTCCGGAAAATCTTTCAGATTAAGGTCGAATACGACAAGATCATATTCCGAAGTCGCTCTATGAATAGCGGCGTAACAGTCATCAAAATTGCGGGGAATATCCAGCCGGTTTACTTCGTCGGTGAAAAAACCGCTTTCCTGAAAGAGGATACGGTCTCTTTGATCACCCTGCGGGGCGTCTTCGATCCAGAGAATGTTCATTGCTCTTTCTCCTTGTTGAGTTGTTTTGCCAGAAGCTCAAAATCCAATTCCGTTTTTGGTTTATATGGCACGAAAATATCTTTCAGAAAACGAAACGTCACCTGGAATTTTCCGTTTTCTTCACGCCAGGTAAAGACTTTGTCTTTTTCCCGAATGTCATTCAGCATTTCAAGGTCGTTTTGAATTCCCTCCAACCCTTTTCCAGTACTAATCGATACGTTTTGTGTGTAGGGATTTTCCCACTCGCATACCAGGAACGTCCGGTTTTCGATTTCCTCTTCGTGAAATCTAACATCAATCCAGATATCTTGTTCAATATCACGGTATTTCAGCGCATTGAACAGCAATTCCTGAAAATAGCCCTGAAGCAAGGCTTCCGAGTAGCCGTCACGCCGCAGACGAATCGCATTCCAGAGCGGACTCAGCGTACAATCAATCCTGCCAATGTTGGCACTCGCCCATTCGATGGCACTGCGGTTGGGATTGAAGAAGACGTTCTCTTCAAAATCCACTCTTAGCTGGTCTAAAGTTGTTCCCCGCCGGGCGCAGATTTGCGTGCGAATTGGGTCTAATTTCCGGTAATCCGCATTCAGGAAGCGGGCGACGATGCGTTGAACAGAACTATTCAGGATTTCCTTTATGCTGATTGCCTTTTCCGTCATGTCTTCTGGCAGACGATCACCGCGGATCAACTGCTGAAATTCCGCTGGATTGCCGGTATTACGTGCCTGCAGAAGCAAACCCTGATTTCGAATAATCGTCTCGGCGAGGTAAGCGTCGGTCAATATCCGAGCATCGCGACGGAATTCGATGTGACTCTTGAGGCGATTGGCAACCTCGTAAATCGCATTCGGATAAAGCGTATTCGCTAACGTATGCGAATACTGTTGGATCATGCGCTCTTTTTCGCGACGATGATGCTCTGCTTGCCGTGCTAATTCTTCTTTTTTTTCATCCTCATCAGACCTTCTCTTTTCCTCCGTAATCTGAAAAATTCGTTCATTCAGTTTCACTAAAATACCGATATATAATTTAGACTTTAGAATAACATCTGAAGTGTTCGCACTTTTAGGTTTTTGATATTCGTATATAGTATTGTCCACCCCATCCGGTAGAACTTCATTTCCAGATCGATCAAGTTCTCCCGCTGGTTCAAGCTTAGACGGAATTATTGAGTCGCCGAAGAAATTTTCCAGAATGAGTGATTTAATATTAAGCGTATAGAGTTCTCGTCCCTTGTTACCAAAGTGCTGAAGATACTCATCCAGGATAAAATCCAAATTTTGGCTGAATTTATATTGTGGGAATTTCAACTCTAATAGAAAATCCAGTTCTCCAAAATCTTCGGTTGGTTTTAACTCACCACCAGGGTTAACTAAATATTTAATAATGCTGTCTTCATCTCCGAGTCCTTGAACTTCCAAAGATGAAAAACCGAATATTTTGTTGCATATCGAATAGAACTGTTCAAGCGAAGCGAACAAACAAGAGTCACCAATGGCTCCAATTATATCAGGTAATATTTGTGGCAATGGTGAGATAAAATTTTCCGAAAATAAAGCAACCTCAATAGATAAAAAATCTTTAGGCTTATTAGGTATATTGCTGATAAAAGCCTTCAAATTATTTTCATAGAGATCTTTTTCTCTGTTTCGCAAATAAATGTATGAAAGGTAAGCAGGAACAGCCCACTTGACATACATCATATAAACTTGGGGCATACTTTCTGCTACCTTTAAATCTTTTAGAAAGGATTGCAATTGCAGAAAATCACTTAAGGCTAAGTTGAAATTTTCTGCTTTCAAATAGCACTTGGCTCGATTATAGAGAACTTCTGGTTTAAATTTATCCTTTAAAATTATTGAAAAATCTTTACCGGCTTTTTCATACTCATCTAAAATAAAAAATAATTTTGCTCTTTTTTCATAGGAAATTGAATCAGGTTCAATTTCAATAGCTTTTGTGTAGGCTTCCACCGCCTTGCTATATTCTCCTCTAATTCTATTTTGATCTCCAAGTTTTATCCAACCGGATTTCAATTTTGGATCAATTTTTACAGCATTAGAAAAATCATTTAATATCTCATTATCTGGCATTTCCATCGGATCCAGCAAAGCATTTCTGACACTTCCTCGAAAGTAATAGTATTTGGCAACATTCGGATTCAATTCTATTGCCTTATTAAAACTATTTATCATACAGCCATATTCATCCTTATCCCTCCAAAGCCAAAACAAATCCTTTGGTCTATCACACCAAAGGATCAATCCTTTTAAAAAGTAATATTCTGCATAATTGGGATTTAAACTGATAGCCTGATCTATATCTCCATGCGCCTCATCAAACATTCCTTTATCTTTGTAAGCAATCGCCCTCATGTAATAGTTGTCAGGATTTTTACTGTCTTTTTCAATGAGTTTGCTCAATTCCTCAATTGAAAGATTTTTCATGCCATCACTTTTCATTTTTTTATCTCCGCCATTGGATTGCAATTTTCCCACCTAACCAGCACAACACCGACTTCGAAAGATGTGATGCCGGCACTTAATGTAATCCTTACCCCAAATAAATAGTTTATAATCAAAGCAAAATAGAGAAAACCGAAAATTCTGAGTTCTCCCGACCAGGTCGTTTCTGTCTGTTCTGTTTCAATTTTCAGGATTTTCATGTTTTCTTCTTTTTGCTACTTTTGCTTCATGTTTTCAAATGTCGATCTCACTTATGCAATTAATAAACCAAAACCAAATTTCATGTCCCTGACGTACAATTTTCCCGATTCGCCCGATAGAAAAAATGAAATGTAATGGTTATATCCAAGAAGTCGGTAGTTCTGAACCGGTAAAAATCTTTACTTTCATCTGTCAAAATTTTTTCAACCCAAATTGTCTTTATCTTTCCTCCACTATCTTCCCAATTTCCTCCACCGGTAGTGCTATAACCTGCTCACTAACCGGATAGGTTTCTTTACCGGGATAGACGACGAAACCACGTTTGCATTCAAGGTCAGCGAAGCCGGTATGGAAACCACGCGAGAGTTGCGGGGTGGAAGTGAATTTAACTTCAATAGCGATCCGTTCGCCGGATGATTTAACGATGACCAAATCTATTTCAACTCCGGTGTTGGTACGGTAAAAATATTTTTCCCAATGAGCAGGTAGAAGATTGATAATTTGCTCGATAACGAATCCTTCCCATGAATGACAAAGAATTGGATGTCCATAAAGTTCATCAGACGTGGACAAATTGAGAAGCGCATGAAGCAAACCGGTATCGCGAAAATAAATCTTCGGAGACTTAATTAGTCGCTTTTTCAAATTGAGATGATATGGTTGAATCTGCCGAACAACAAATGCGCTTTCCAGAATATTCAAATAATGAACTGCGGTCGGTTGTGAAATTCCGAGACTGGAAGCGATTTGGCTACCATTCCACAGTTGTCCATGCGTGTGGGCAATCATTTGCCAGAATTTACGAAGCTGAAGAGCAGGAATTCGAATACCTAACTGAGGAATATCTCTTTCTAAAAAAGTTCGGATATAAGCGCTGCGCCAAATCAGACTATTAGAATCTGAATCCGCCAGAAAGCTATCAGGCAACCCTCCGCGAAACCATAATCTTTGGATAGAATCGGTTTGATTACCGATTTCTTCCGTCTGAAACGACGGTAATTCATGATAGATAATCCGGCCGGCTAAACTTTCGGAAGATTGTTTTAGCAGGGCGGGCGAAGCCGAACCAAGAATGAGGAAACGTCCCGGAACCCGATTTTGGTCAACGAGCGTGCGGAGAATTGCGAAGAGTTCAGGAAATTTCTGGACCTCATCAATAATCACGAGCGAATTTTGATATTGGTTCAAATAGAGTTCCGGATCCGTAAGTTTGGCGAAATCCGACGGTAATTCTAAGTCAAGGTAGCAAGCGCCAGTGTAATTTTTGAAAATTTTGCGTGCCAAAGTTGTCTTTCCAACCTGCCGGGCGCCAAGGATTCCCACGACCGGGAACTGTTTGAGAGAATCCAACACGATGTTTTGTAGTTTACGCTGTATCATGGTTGCAAATTAAAAGATAGCCTTTCAATTTGCAAGGTTAATTTTTATTGTGGTCATACCGGTAATACCGTATATTACCACCAATGAAAATGGAGCCAATATGAAACCTGTAACATTCAAAATTGACGATGAATTGATTAACGAAATCGATGCGCTCGCGCAAGAACTGCATGAAAACCGGAGTTCATTGATTAAAAAAGCGTTGAACTTTTACCTTGACAATTATGACGGTATTGTTGCCAAGACTCGGCAGGATGACCCGGAAAGAGTCATGATTCCGCATGAAGACGTGTTAAAAGAATATGGCCTCTTGTAAAATCCAGTGGGATACTCGCGCGCTTAAAGAATTGCGCAAAATTCCCAAAGAATCAGCCACTCGTATTCTCATCGCCGTCAAATCTTTAGCGGAAAATCCTTTACTAGGACAACCGCTCAAAGGTGCATTTCAAGGATTTCGAAAATTACGCGTTGGTGAATTCCGCGTGATCTATTCGTTTCTTAAGGACATTGCAATAATTCAAATATTGCGGGTAGCCCACCGACGTGAGGTCTATCGTTCCTGATTACAAAATAGTCTAAATGACAACAACCGGGGAAATTAATTTCCTGTCATTCCCAGTTTTCTTAATCTTGCCCGGAAGGTTGCTGACGGAATGTTCAGTAATTGCGCCGCGGCGCCTGCATTGCCATTGGTCTGTTTGAGCGCCGCGCGGTAATAGTCCGGAATTAATCCATTATCGAAATCGATTCCCTCGGCAGGAATGACAATTCCCGTAGGTGAATCCGTCAGTTCGACGATGTGCAAATGTTCGGCGGTTATTTCTTCGCCGGGATAGACGAACGCGGCGGAGATGGAACTTTTCAACTGCCGGACATTTCCAGGCCAATGATAGCACTGAATCTTGGCAATTGCCGACTGTGTCAGGCTTTTGCGCTTGTCCTGCAGGTGATTGAGCAAATCCACGAGGTGTTGGGTGATCAATATTCTGTCTTCGCCGCGTTCGCGCAAAGGCGGAAGATAAATTTCCGTCTGAACCAACCGAAAGAACAGGTCTTTGCGGAATTGACGGTCTTTGACCAATTGACGAAGGTCGCGATTGGTAGCAGATATGATACGAACGTCCACCTTTTCTTCTTTTCCACCGACGACCTGAATCGTTCCTTGGTCCAAAAAGCGGAGCAGTTTGACCTGCATATCCGGTGGCAGGTCGCCGATTTCATCGAGGAAAATGGAACCACCGTCGGCGAGTTTGAATTTGCCTTCTTTATCCGAAATTGCACCGGTAAAACTGCCTTTTTTGTGTCCGAAAAACTCGCTCTCAAACAACTGCGGACTGATCGCTCCACAATTGATTTGGATGAAAGGCTGTTGGTTACGCAGGCTGGTAAAATGAATCGCGCTGGCGACAAGCTCTTTGCCGACGCCGGTCTCACCGCTGATAAAAATCGGCAGATCGCTTTCGGCAAACAGGCGAATTTTCTCTTTAACATTTCGGATAGCTGCAGATTCGCCGATGATCGCATCCAAACTGGTTGAAACCTGCTGGCGAAGCAGTTTGTTTTCGCGGGAAAGTTGGGTTAACGCGGCTTTCGCTTCGCTGACGTTTTGGATTTTCGGAAAGTCATCTAAGTTAAAATTGATTTCTGAGAGGCCGGTCTCGCGGTGGATTTGAATCAATTTTGCATTGATGACGCCGCCCTGTCGCAGAAAAATCCAGCAGGCGTGCATGGTTGGCGTCCCGGACGTGACGGAAATGGTAAATTTTGCATTCGAGTTCTCTTTGATGATCGTCTTGACTGCCTGATACATTGCTGGATAAACAGTGTTATAGTCAGTTGGATTGGCGGAAAGCGCTGGTTGATAACGAACCTGCAAAGTGGGAAAATTTAGACGACAATATTCCAGAATGGCAGAAGCTGGTTTTAAATAGGATTCGTCATTGTACAGCAGATAGAGGCGATCGAAAACGCGCTGATGCAGAGCGGCGATGATCGCGCCGGGCTTTTCGGGCAACTGGCAGTCATTGTTACCAACGAAGGATAGAAGGACACGATTCATGCCGAAAATTACGGCAAATCGGCGTTTGGGAAAAGATGATTTATCTGGATCTTTCCATTTGATTCCTGATTCTGCGGCTGGCTTCTTTTAATTTCCCCTACATTCTTGCCGCTCTGCAAAATTTACATTAAGTTTCTTCCGATTATTTTTCAGGAGAAGGAATGGCAATTTTAGTCACCGGCGCCGCCGGATTCATCGGTTTTCATCTTGCAAAATACCTGCTCGACGACGGACAAGAAGTCGTTGGCTACGACAACGTCAACGATTACTACGATCCCGCTCTCAAGCACGCGCGGCTCGAAATCCTGAAAAAATCCGACCGGTTTCACTTCTCTCACTCCGACCTCTGCGATTTACCAGCATTAGAATCGGTTTTTCAGCGTCACTCGATTCAAAAGGTTGTCCATTTGGCGGCGCAAGCGGGCGTCCGTTACTCGCTCATCAATCCGTTTGCCTATCAAAAATCCAATCTGGAAGGTTTCCTGAACATTATCGAATGCGCCAAACGTGCTTCCGTTAAAAATTTCATCTACGCCTCGAGTTCCAGCGTTTACGGTAATAACACGAAACTGCCATTCGCCGTCGAAGATAATGTCGATCATCCGATTTCACTTTACGCCGCCACGAAAAAAGCCGACGAACTCATCGCACATACTTACGCGCATCTGTACAAATTACCATGTACAGGATTCCGCTTTTTCACGGTTTACGGTCCGTACGGCAGACCAGACATGGCGCTGTTCATTTTTACGAAAAATATTCTCGAAGGAAAACCGATCGACGTCTATAACTTCGGTAAGATGAAACGCGATTTTACTTATATCGACGACATCGTTTCCGGGTTGATATCCGCTCTGAACAAGCCCTTTTCCTATGAAGTTTTCAATCTCGGCAATCACAAGAGCGAAGACCTGATGGACTTTATTCGACTGATCGAAGATTATCTTGGGAAAAGAGCGATTATTAATTTTCAACCAATCCAGCCGGGCGACGTGCCGGAAACCTTTGCAGATATTTCCGCCACGACCGAAAAACTTGGATTTTTCCCGACAACTTCGATCGATGTCGGCGTTCGGAAGTTTTTAGATTGGTATATGGATTTTTATCGAATATAATCGGAAAATATGACTATGAAAGAACTCTTTCAAAATTTTAAAAACCTCAACATTCTCGTCGTCGGCGACCTGATCCTCGACAACTATATCTGGGGAAACGTCAAGCGGATTTCGCCCGAAGCGCCGGTGCCGGTCGTCAGCGTCAATCACCGGGAAAATCGAATCGGCGGCGCGGGAAACGTCGCGGCAAATCTCGCTTCGCTGAATGTCAACGTGACGATCGCCGGTGTTTGCGGCGAAGATAAAAACGCCGAACTTCTTTCGGATCTATTCGACCGGGGAAAAATCCAGCAGTTCCTGATTCAAACACCGAGCCGGAAAACGACGACGAAATCCCGCATTATCGCCCAGCGTCAGCAATTGCTCCGCATCGACGAAGAAGATACGGAACCTGTAAAGAAAGATGTTGCCCGGAAACTGATTTCACAGATTTCTTCGGCAAAAGAGATTTTCGACGGCGTTATCCTTTCCGATTATGCCAAAGGATTGTTGTCGGAAGATTTTATTCAGGAAATGCTGACATTGTTCAGCGGCAAGCCGGTCATCAT
Source organism: Fidelibacterota bacterium (assembly GCA_041645495.1). Classification (GTDB taxonomy): domain Bacteria; phylum Fidelibacterota; class UBA2242; order UBA2242; family UBA2242; genus 0-14-0-20-45-22. Next base: position 69,153 of record JBAZPZ010000001.1, read on the forward strand.
CGATCCGAAAGGCTTTAATTATCGGAAATATCACGGCGCAACGACGATCAAACCGAATTTCCGGGAATTCGCCGCCGCCGTCCGCCATCCCGAACTGACAAAAGACGAGATGGATGATTATGCGCGAAAACTTGTGAAAGATCTCGGTTTGAAAGGAATAGTCGTCACGCTTGGCGAAGACGGCGTTTACATTTTGAACGATAAATCGGAAAGCCTCCGGATTCCAACGAAGGCCAAAGAAGTCTATGATGTCAGCGGCGCAGGCGACACGTTCATCGCCTCTTTCACCGCCGGGCTTATTCTATCCGGCGATTGGTTCGTCGCCGCCAAAGCAGGCAACCTCGCTTCCGGGATTGTCGTCGGAAAAATCGGCACCGCGACGGCCACGATCGAAGAAATGTTCAATCACATCGATTTACACGGTTAGGATTCGGTGTTTACCGACGCCGTCAGGTTTTTAGAAGATCTTCGTACACTTTCAGATATTCATCCGCGGATTTGTCCCATGAGAAATCCTCAACCATTCCGTTCGTCATGAGCGTTTTCCAGTCGGGCTTATTCCTAAAAACGTTGAACGCATTTCCGAGTGACGCCAACAGCGAATCGATCGAATAATTGTCGAATAAGAATCCATTTCCTGTCTGACCATCCCATTGCCTGACGGTATCGACAAGCCCGCCGGTTTTGTGAACGACCGGAACCGCTCCGTATTTGAGCGCCAGCATCTGAGTAATACCGCAAGGTTCATAACGGGACGGCATGAGAAAAATATCGGCGCCCGCGAGAATTTTATGACACATCGGATTGTTGTATCCGAAATTGACTGACACTCTGCCGGAAAATCGCGCCGCGATGTCTTTGAACGCGGTATGATATTTTTCCTCGCCGCTTCCCAGCAGGATCAATCCGACATCCATTGCCATCATCCGGTCGATGCCTTCAAGAATCAGGTCGATGCCTTTCTGCTCGACGAGCCGCGAGACAATGCCGATCAACGGCTTTTCGATAATGAAATCCTTTAAATCCGTTCCGAGAATCAGCGCCTGTTTGTTCTTCCGCTTTCCGGCAAGATTTTCAGGACTGTAATTGATGGCGATTTCAGGATCCGATGCAGGATTCCATTTCGAATAATCTACGCCATTCAGAATGCCGATGACCGGTTTCTTTCGATTTATCATCACGCCTTTTAATCCGGCGCTGATGGCGGTATTCGTCGTCAATTCCTGAGCGTGCGTTTTGCTGACCGTTGTGACGACGTCGGCAAAGATGATCCCGGCTTTCAACGGATTGATCTGGTCGTACCACTCCATCGGCTCGGTCGGCGCAAAGAGATAACTCGGAAGACCGAAAACATATTTTTTATCGAAAGATGTGACGCTTTGGTAAGCGATATTGTGAATCGTCAGAACGGTTTTAATGGATTTATAAATCGGTTCGTCCGCGTAGGTAGTTTTTAGATAGACGGGAATCAGCGCGGCGTGATTATCGTGACAGTGAATGATGTCCGGAATCCAGTTCAGTTCGGCAATAAGTTTCAATGCGCATTTTTGCAGAAGCACGAATCTTTCCGGATTATTGATGTAAGGATTTCCGCGCTTATCGGTATAGACGCCTTTGCAGGAGTAAAATTCATCGTTTTCGATAAAATAGATTTCGAGATTTTCTTGCTCCGGAAGAGTCCATTTCAGCAACGAACATTTCGTCGGGATGCCGCCGATTTCGATTTCAAAGGCCAGCGACGTTTCCTGAAAAACGAATTTTGTTCGGTCGATAGCGCCGTAAGCAGGCGTGATGATTTTCACCGAGACGCCTTTTTTGACTAATGCCGCCGGCAACGCGCCAATGACATCGCCGAGCCCGCCAACTTTCGAGAACGGACTGACTTCCGCCGCAACAAACAGAACGTTCATCGTTACCTTCTAATTCTCTATTTCACGACTTCCGTTTCCCGGGGTTTCAGCGAGCGCCAATAAGTAAAATCGATATCTGGAAAAACGTCGTCAACCTCTTCGATCTTCGCCAGATAAACCTGCTCTCGTTCGGTCAGGAGTTTGTTGTGATCGTAGCTGATTAAAATTTTCGCGAGGCGTTTGATATGTTCGGCATGAACCGTCAGACGGCTTTCGGCGTAATCGCGCGCACTCCACGTGCTGATCAGGAATTGCCAATCGGAACTCTCGATGAGTAAAACCTCGCGCGCCAACTGATTCAAAATGCGGCGAATGACGTCGTCTTTGGTTTCGGCATACTTATTTGCCAGTTCGACCATTTGATCTTCGGCGGCATAGACATGCTTCCAAGTCCATTCGGTCCATTCGTTGAGCCAGATGTAATGAAATCCGCCCTGTCCCCACGAACCTTCGGGCATCGAAATAACCGTTTGTGGGCGGCTTTTTTCCAAATGGTTTCCGAGCGTAATGACCTGAACGCCGCCATTTTTGTTCAATTTCCTCAACACTTTCCCGATGAAGCGCGGCCCTTCATGCCACCAGTGACCGAACAACTCCGTATCGAACGGCGCGGTCAGGATTCCGACCTTTCCACTTTCGCGGTGGTAATTGTCAATGTAGGAACCCAACAGTTCGACGAAGTGAGTCGCCTGATTTTCCAGCGCGTCTTCGACGTCTTCGGGATAATATTCCTGTTTGTCGGCGAGATCGGCTTTCGCGCTGGTCACCTTCCAGTAGCGATGACCGCCCGGAAAATGCTTCTTGTGAAAATCCAGATAACGACCGTCGCCGGGATAACCATACTCGCCGCTCCAAACCTGCAGCGAGGATTCTTCGTGCCGTCCGTACACGACTGCCGCGCGGCTGGTTCCTGTCGATGACACGAGATAATTTTCGTAGATCGATCGCTCTTTTTCTTCGTCGAGCGGTTTCCAGTTCTTCTCGAATTGTTTCCAGAGCGCCTTGAGCGAGTCGAACCGGTCTAAATAGACACCGCGGTTTTTCCCGCCGAGAATCAAATGTTTATCGACAATAAAATACTGGATATCGTATTTAAACAGGAATTCTTCGACGCCTCTTCTGTAAATTTTCTTCGGATATTCCGCAATCGGCGAAGTCCATTCATAGCTCGGACGGTAGGCGCATTCCGGCAACCAGATTCCTTTCGGATCGCGTCCGAAATGTCTGCGGTAAGTTTCCTTTCCGACATGAACCTGTGCGTCGATGGATTCGTCCGTTCCCAGCAAAGGAAAATAACCATGCGTCGCGGCGCAAGTGATGATTTCCAGATGTCCGCCGTCCTGCATTTTTTTAAAGGCCATAACGATGTTTCGGTCAATTTGCGATAGAAAATAGGATTTGGTCCGGCTGTACTTGCCTTTCCACATGTCAGCCAACTGCTTGAGATGTTCCTGCCCCTGATTTTCAAATTCGGCGAGATTTTCCTCGGCGGCAGCGATTTTCTGATCGAGATAATGAACGAAACCGTGCTTGAACTTCTCGGATGCCAGTTGTTCCGTTAATATCGGCGTCAGTCCGATTGTGACATTGGGAGAAATTCCTTCGGAAATGAGCGATTGAAATTCGCTCAACAGGGGAATGTAGGTTTCTGCGGCGGCTTCATACAACCAGTCCATTCCGTGCGGCCATTCACCGTGATTGATGACATACGGCAAGTGACTGTGAAGGACTAAACTAAAGTATCCTTTCATATCTGAATCCTTTTATTATTTTCTCTTGAATACACATGAACAAAATACGACACCGCGGGAAAATTTCAAACGCTTATGAAAAAAATATGGCTGGAATCGTCGTGGCTCTGATGATTAAATATTTAACATCAGATAGAATTATTCGACCGATTTTAAAACTCAAACGGGACAGTCCCTAAGGAGTGTCCCGTTTAGTTTATATGGACGTTTATTTCGTCGAAAACGACTTAGAAACGGCCGCCGCGTCTGGGCCCGCTGGAGTTTCTGCTGCCGCCGCCGCCACCGGGACGACCACCGCCGAAACCACCGCCAAAACTTCTGCCACCGCCGCTATGACCGCCTTCACTGCGCGGACGAGCTTCATTGACAGAAAGAGCGCGATTGCTGAACTCTTTACCATTCATATTGCTGATTGCCGCTTGCGCTTCGCCAGTCGTCGGCATTTCAACAAATGCAAATCCTCTCGGATCTCCGGAAAATTTGTCTTTAATGATAGAAACGGTTGAGACCTGTCCAAACGCTTCGAAAGCGCTTCTCAGTTCTTCTTCACTGACATTGGGTGATAAGTTCCCTACATAGATATTCATGTTGACCTCCTTTTGTGATCTTGAACATTTTACTTCTTCTTACTAAAACCTGGGCTAAATTGCCAATCGCCATCCGGGCTCCATGTCCAACACCAAAAAGAAAGTCCTACACATCGCCGACCTGATTCAGAGAATCAAGTGGCCTTTCGGATTTCTCAGGCGGAATGTTTCCTTGTCGATTAGTTTCCACTGGTTAAGTCACTTATCAAATAACTGTGAAATAACCTACTGGTACTTTTCCACATAAACAAGATTTAATTTCCGGGCGGTTTTAATTTTAATCATTCAGTTTGTTGATTTTCATTATTTACAAATTTAAACCTAACAGCGTCCGACCAAATTTGAATCTCTCCAACAAATACGTAACTTTTCTCTGTCATGTTATTTTGAAAGGAAATTACGATGAGTAAAAAATCGCTTCTGCTTCTGTTCACTTTGTCCGTCGCCATCGTCACATCATCTTTCGGGGAAAAACCGCCGACACGCTCCGGTTGGAAACTCATCTGGCGTGACGAGTTTCATGGTACGTCAATCGACCCGAACAATTGGAACATTCTCATTCGTGAAACCAGTAAACACGGTGAACTTCAATATTATCTTCCTGACGAAGTCTATATTGAAAACGACTGCCTCAGAATCCGAAGCCGCGTCCGGAACTTCGGCTCACAAAAGTTCACCAGCGGCAGAGTCGATACACGGGGAAAATGCGCGCGAATGAACGAGTTTCGCCAATTTGAACATCGTCCGGGCGGCAAAACTCTTGTTGATCTTTTCCATAATGCCTGCGCGGATCGCGGCGTATAATCTCGGGACGCCGATGATGATCCCGACGCCGTTTTGGCTCAGAGTAGTGATGATGTCGTGCGAAACCATCGACGGAGAAAAGGCAATTGGTGCGCCGACGTACAGCGGTGCGACCAATGAGCCTAACAGCGGAAAAACATGATGAAAAGGCAGTAACGCCAGGACGGTTCGGTCGGGCGTAAAAATCGGAATTTCACGCGAAACCGCGAAGACATTTGCCAGCATGTTATCGTAAGAAAGCATCACACCTTTCGGCGAGTTGGTTGTTCCGGATGTATAAATGATAGCCGCCGTTTCTGACGTATCGGGCGGATCGATTTCTTCCGGAGAATAATCACCGAGATCATACCGTTGCTCTTCAAAAACAAAAACACGAACCTCGTGGTGCACTTGTTCGAGAGCCTGATTCAAAACGCCTTGCGTCTCCGTCGCACAAAAAACGACTTCGGGCTGGCAATCGTTCAGAATATAGGCGACTTCATCCGACGACGAGAGGAAATCGATCGGAACGGCGATGCAATGATTTTTCCACGCGGCATAAAAAGCGTACACCCATTCGGGACTATTGGGAGCGAAAATCACCACTTTGCCGGATTTTCTATCCGGGAAAAGCGTCGCGAAAAAATGAATGTGACTCAGCAGATCGCGGTAACTGACGAGTAGGTCGCGCCAGACGATAGCGGTTTTATCGGAATTTTTAATGAACACTCAAGGCTCTTTTTGTTGACGCTATGATTATACGGAAATTTTGGAGAAAATGCAAAAACAGGAATTTCAGCCGGTTTAGTAATAGTCGGTTTTTACGACGACAAACTGACTGCCACTGATTTCAGCAACGAGCGAAACAAGATGCATCAACTCATCTTCGTTTTGGGCAGCCTTTAGCACTTCATCGTTAACGAGAATGGTCGCCGTGAGTTTGCCGGGTGAGCCATAGGTATTCGCCGAATAGGCGACGACGTGAGCGTAGAATTCGCTGTTTTGTGTAAAACTGATGCTCCACGGCAACGACTGTGAACGGAGCGTAATCTGATTCCCATCGGCGTCATAATACTGGATCAAACAAGAATCGATATTCTCGCCGGTCACCTGATATGTTACGGCATAATCGACCGAAACGATGTATTTGTACCGGATCGGATTCTCTTCGCAAGCATTGATCGTCAGGACGAAAAGCAGAGCGAGAATGCCCGGACTAAATTTTATTATTTTTCCCGGATAAACCATCTATTGACCGTTTCCAAACAGCAGGGAAAACCGGATGCCGTAGTAATTGATTGCGCTGTTGAAGTTGGCGTAGATTTCGGTTCCAAACCCGAATTCCCTGGCAGACGGAATACGGAAAAAGAGTTGACCGTTTAGTACAAGTCCAACGCTGTTGGTTTGTCCCCAAATTGTAATTAGACCTGGCGTATCCGGAATCTTGGCTTTGCCAAAGTTTAGCGACGGACCGACAAACGCCGCCGCCAGAAAATGACGCGATGTGTCACAAATCCCGGCGCTGAAATGAAACGTGTTCACGATGTAGTTCGTTCCGCCGGTAAGTCCTTGCGTCATATCGAGACCGGCCTGATAAAAAATCCGCCTTCCAAACTGATAATTCAAAGCGATGTTATTGCCGTTTCCCCAGCGGGAAAAAACCGGATAACTGGCGCCTGTACTAAGGTTGATCCACTCGATTTTGTTCTTAAAAAACGGTTTGGCGGAAATCGTTTCGGAAATCGAAAGCAGAATCACTGTGCTTATTAGAAGAAGAAAACGTAGGACTTTTATTTTCATGCGAACTTATGTTCAGGATTCGGTGAGGAATTTTAGATAGCGCCCCGTTACGCTTTGCGGATTTCTGGCAAGGTCTTCCGGAGTGCTGACGCCGGTGAACACCACGATCTTCTTTTTTGGAATCGCGATGTCGATGTTTTTCAGATTATGCGTCCGCGCCCCGCGAACAATAATTTCGTCTCTCAATTCGCTTTGACCTCTCGTGTTAAAGTCAACCGATCCTCTTACCAATCTGCATTGACAGAACGGTCGGTAATTTAATCAGAGACGGATTAGATTGCCATAAATGGATTCGCGCGAATTCCGGATTTTAACTATTTCCAGTAACCGGAACGAATCTTGACATAGTAAACGAGGTTTTTCAGGTTTGTCAGCGATTCGGAAAGGTCATCTCCGAACGCCATTGCGAAGCCAACGACAACCGTGTGAACTTCGCCCGCGGCAAAGTCGAACGGACCGACCGAAATCATGCTTCGTACGTCTGTGCCTTCCTGCGTGTCCAACCAGCCGGTTCTTTTCACCGGATCGCCGGTGAATGTGAACTTCGACGACAAACCTGTCGTCGGATCGATCATATGTCGTCCGGAGTTTGATAAGCCTTGCAGAACCAGATAGATCTCTTCGGGCGTACCAAAACCAGTCTGACCAAAATCCGGATCGCCATAATAGTATTTCCGTATGACGCTATGACTTGAAGCTCTCAGCTCAGTTCCGTTGACTTTCGGAGATTGCAGAAATGTATATCCCGCCGTTTGGTGTGACGCCCAAACGAGGATTGTATAAACCGAGTCGGTTACCGGATCGACCTTTGTGGTATATCGCTGAGGCGTGTAAGTATAGGACATTTCGCGGAGCATATCATAGCCGGTGCGATTTGAGTCCGGAGAAATTTCATCCAAATCGGTATCCGCCCAGAAACCGATATAGGCGTCCTGAATCGGCGCCAATGAATCATTGTAAAGATCGTACCGGAAGAAAAGAACGTATGGAATGTTCTCCTGATTTTGAAGATAGATGCGGTCGGTTTGATAACCAAAAATATGCGCGACGACCCGAAGTCCTTTGATCGGTTTTGCGATGTACGATTCGGTTTTTGTCGTATCGCTGAAGAGAACGCTCAGAGCCATATCGTCGCCGTAAATCTTCACGTTGTGACTCGTATCGACCGGAGCACCGTACTTAGACGGCCAGTTGGCGCCTTTCAATGGTAAATCCTGAGAATTCAGGACAAAAAGTCCCGTCTTTACACCATCTTTTTCCGGCGTGAGATTGTTTTGCCACCAACCGACATTCGCACGAACGTCGCCCTCGACTTTTCCTGCAATCCATAATCCGCAATTGGCGATGAAGGATCCATAGTCATATTCCTGTGCTTCAACAAATTCCTCTGGGGCGTCAAATCCCGCCGATGAAATGTAGAAATTATTACGAAGATAAATTCTGAATTTGCCCGGTGTAAACTCTGAAATATCATAAACCGGCAAATGCTCAAACTGAGTACCATTAGACGGTGTGCCAGTCGGACTCGATTCTTCACAACTCGATGACAGGACAGATAAACACCCAAATAAAGAGATAATCATCAATAGATATCGAGTCTTCATTTTTCCCCTTTTACCATAAAAATCCAAACGTCCAATTGACAGATGGAACGATTTTTAATTTAGTTTTACGATGCCAGTCACCCCCTTTTTCTTTAGCATAATACGATCCCACTGCCAAACAAGCTGATGGTGATGAAATGAAATGCGTAAATGGCGTCCCCGCAAATCCGGCTTCCAGCAATCCGCCTATAAAACCGAACTTGTACGAATCTTCGTTGAAATTGAATGAAAAGATATGCTCCAGTATCTCCGGGTCAAAATGAAATGTCCCTCCTCCGGCTCCGATGCCATAATACAAACCCTGAAGGTTCGGTTTTTGGTAACGCCTGATACTAAAGGTGTAAATATTCAAATCATGAATTTCGAAAATCGCTTCCTCGGGTTCAGCGGCGACATGAGCCAGATTTTTACTATATGAATATGAGAATCTGACCTCGGCCTGATATTTCTTCAGTCTTCTTCCGTAAGTCAAGTCCGTCCATTGTAAGATAAGACGCGCCGGTTTGATCGTCAGGTAGTTTTTTTTGTTCGCCGATAGGTTGGATTTATCCGGAAACGGTGGCGTCGGTGGATTGAGATTACCAGTCAGTTTGACCAATTCATCCCACGTCGAATAACTCCAGACAGTGTTTTTGTTCAATTCGACGACGGCATCGAAGGCGTTGTAGTTGATGTGCAATTGTCGTTGAGTCGCAAGTTGTGACGGACGAACCACGGAATCGGAACGACTGATCCGCTCAATCACGGTCGTGTCGATGACGAAGAGACTTTTCCCCGACACGACGAACAGTTCGTCTTTCTTCAGTCCAATCGGTTTCCCTTCGATTTTCCCGCCGTTTATTAGAAATATCGTCGTCATTTCCGAAAATGCTGACACCGCTGTTACCAATACCATTGTCAGGCAGAAAATTAATCTTTTCACCACTTCCTCCAATTATCTCACCTGATGACCGCGCATTTAAGAATCCGCCTCTTCGTTCCGGCGCTCAGACAGACGAAATAAATTCCGGATGAGAGTCCATCCGCCTGCCACTGTATTATCGTTTCCTGTTCAAGGCCGGCGATAATTGGCATTTCCATTACCAGTTCCCCGGTCACGGAAAATATCTTCAGATTTCCTCGATCGAATCCCGGAAGACGATAGGAAATTTGCGCTGATTGATTGAACGGATTCGGCTTCACCGAAAGCATACTCTCACCGTTTTGCTTTTCGGGAATTTTGATCGAAGTTACTCTTTCGCGCGTCACCTGTCCATCGTATGCAACCGACGATAAGCGATAAAGCAACCGATTTCCCGGCTGAACAGCTTCATCAACAAATTCGTAATCCGTCGCCTGACTGACGGAACCTCGCGCACAGAGCGCCGGAGATGAGCGAAAGTCAGCGATCTGATCGTAACTCGGTTTCTCCGCGTCTTTCCGCTCTAAGATGAATCCTAAATTCTCAAATTCCGATTCCGTCCGCCAGTGCAAACGAACCTGCAGGTCAACGACTTCCGCTTCAAAATCCGAGAGCGTCACCGGTAGAGATTGATCGCCTTGAAATAGACTCGTTCCCGTCGAATAAATCGCATCGAATCCCAGCAAGTCGCCGATCGTCGGCGCTAAGTCGGTCTGGTACTTTGTTTCGGTAATTACCTGATTCTGACCAACATTTTTTCCAACCGCAAACAGGAAAACATGCTGGTCATATTCGACGGTATCGCCGTG
>JBAZPZ010000002.1:0-78973 GCA_041645495.1 Fidelibacterota bacterium
TAGGTCGCCGTTCGGAAAGGTGCATAGTCGAACAGCGTTCGGTTAGCGAAAGCGAGGGAGAGTTTGGAATTCACAGGCAGAATCAGACCGAAATTGAACAGCGGCGATGTCTGAACGGTTTGGATTTGTGTCGTTGAATACCAGCGTGGCGAAATCGAATATTGCGACGACAGGTAAACATCGGTGTAAATCGGAACGATCAGAGTTGTCGTCATTTCGTTTCTCAGGTTAAAATCCAGATAGACGCTCTTTTTCTGTGACCTCAGAACGAACGCCGGATTCCAGATCAGATCGGAGTACGGATCGGAAAGCATGCCGCTGACTTCCGGCGTGAAAATTTTCATCTGCATCGTCCGGAAGTCCAACGATTCCATGAAATACGGCGCGTCCGGCTTCCGGATTGTTGGCGAAGGAACGGTGGCGGAGAGAAAAGAGGCGAAGAAGAGGAAAATCAGCGCTGTTTTGAATGAGGTTGTGTTCATGGCGAAATCCTTTTTGAATATGTCTGTTGAAATCCGGTTTGGTTTATTCACTCCATTCAGGTAGATAGATTTTTCCCATGAAAAGGATCGTTCCGGAGGCACGTTCGCGGATTGCAAAAACAAACGGACGATTGACGCACATGGTTACGTTTTGTTCTTTGATACTCTCAAATGTTATCTCGACGGAAGTCGCCGCCGCGGCTTCGGTGCCTTCTTCGTTCACTTCGACAAATGATTTGTGTCTGACTTCGCTGATGTACAAACCACTGTCGGAGTTGATCCGGGAAAAATCCGCTTGAAAAGGGGTGAAAGCGATTCCCATGCCAAGGCTCTTTAGCGAGTCGTTGAGTTTCCGGAACCATTCGAGTTTGAATTTCGGCAAGCAAAGATCGACGGTCATTTTGTAAAAACTTGCTGTCCAGTTGCTCCATTCTTCATCGGTTAAAATATTTATCAGCGAATCAGTGCCGACATTCGACGCCGGAAGAAGAACCGTCATCGCGAAATATCCGTCGTTGTATGGCAAGTCGATTGCCTGAAATCGCTCGTTTTCAAGGTAGTCAAAATCGCCGGTGATTGACATCATTTTACAGGTCGTCGATCCGCCGTCCGGCAGATAAAACGGATTGTCGTTCGTGTTCTTTTTGTCGAATTGATACGTCCACGTTCCCTTGAAATAGATCGCATTCAACAGAAACATGACCGTATTTGGATCGATTGGCTTATCGAGGATTTGTTTAATAAGACCATCGGTCTGTTCATCAATCCAGCCGTTCATTATATCGACAGCGGCGTCCTGACTGAAGTCGAGACTCCGTACCGCTGCGTCGAAAAAGGTCTGATTGACATCGATGAAACTCTGAAGAACGGTAAAGTCGTTTCGGTACCAGATGGAGTTCGCGATCCGGAATTTGACTTTCGGATCGAGGTTTCTCAGTAATTTGATCAGACTTTGGTAGCCGCGGTTGATTTCGTCTTCTGTGAGATTCCCAAAACCGAGCGTCGAACGCATCGCATCCAGCGTTGTACCTGCCGCGCCGTTCATCGTCATGCCCAGCGCCATCGAAACTGAAACCGGTGAGATGAACAGGTTGCTGTCTTTAACATCACCCGACAGTTTTTTAAAAAGGTCAAATCCGAAGGAGTTGCTCGATTCGATTAATGCTTGTTCGGATTTGCTGAGTTGCCTCGGCAATTGCGGAATTTCGTTGGAATTCGGCGCTGTGGCGTCCGAACAGTTCATAAAAAAAACCGTGAAAAAGAAGATTCCTGTGAGTCGCCCGTATTGGGTTAATGACCGTACTTTTCTGGATTTTGTCTTTTCTTTCATCTTTTCCCTTTTTACTTTCTACTTTTTACTTTCTACTTTATACTTCACTCAATCACCGGTTCCATGATTTTACCGATGAATAGTATCGTTCCGGACTGTCTTTCGCGGATCGCGAAGATGAACGGCCGGTCGATGCGCATGACCGGCGACTCGGGACCGACGCTCGTTGCTCCGACACCTACCGCTGTCACTGCGGCGGCTTCGGTGCCTTCTTCGTTGACATCGACGAACGTTTTATGCATGACTTCGCTGATATAAAGATCTCCGTTAGCATTGATTTTGGTAAAATCCGCTTGTCCCGGAACGAAGGCAATTTCCATTCCAAGCGTTGAAAGAACATCAATCATTTTTAGTTGATAAGACAACTTGAATTTTGGCATAAAGAGTGAGACTTCGGCGGTATCCAACTGCGACAGCCATTCATTCCATGAGTCGTTGTCCAGCGATTCAATTAGCGTGTTGACATTTGATCCGTATGCGGGTAGGAAAATGGTCATACTGAATCCGGCATTACCGTAAGCCAGATCGATTGCCTGAACCTGTTCATTCTGGAAATATGGATGATCGCTTTTGTGACTCATCATTTTACAAGTCGTCGAATTGCCAGAAGATAAGTAGAACGGTTCGTCGGTCGTGTGGTCTTTATTAAATTCATATGTCCAACTGCCTTTGAAATAAATAGCGTTGATCAGGTACATCACCATTTCGGATGAAATTGGTTTCGGGACAATTTCCTTGATCTTGCCGTTAGTCTTTTCGTTAACCCAAGAATTGATAATGTCTGCCGCGTCGCTTCGATCAAAATCCAACGCCGAAACCTTGGCATCGAAGTACTTCGTATTTACGTTGATAAAATCCGCTATCACCGAAAACGTGTTCCGATACCAGATGGAATTAGCGATCTGGAAGTTGACTTTAGAGTCCGCGGAAGTCAGCAGATCGATCAATCCGGCGTAAGACTGGTTGATCTCATCGATGGAAAGGTCGCCGTATTCGAGCGTGTTTCGCATGGCGGTTTGGGTTTCGCCGGCTGCACCGTTGAAGGTCATACCGAGAGCCATCGTTACGCTCAGTGGTGAGATGAAAATATTCTGGTCCGGCTGTTCCTTCACAATTTGGCGAAAAACTTTCAGCCCGAAGCGGTTATCGGAATCGGTCAATTTTTTCTCAACCGTGCTCAGCTCGCGCATGGCATTGATTTCGTCAGGGGAAACGATTTTGTCCGCACAGCGGTTCATTATCGTCAACAAGCCGCAGAACGCCGCTAATATTTTGATTTTTTGCATGGTACACCTCATTCGCTTGGTTTTTTAGCTTTTAAAATTTGGCCGGATATTTTATCGATACTGCGGCCGGGGACAAAAAGGTTCAAGCTGAGTTTGATCTGGGAATCGGCAATACCTCTGAAGTTGTTCTGGTACCAGACGCCAGTATCGATGGAAAACCACTTCGTGAAAAAGAAGCGCACTCCTCCGACCGCCAGATAACTCTGACGGACTTCGACCGCGTCGGTTTGGTCATTATATTCCCAATTTGATACGGTTTCGATTTCAAGCATAATTTTAGTTTGGGGATTAGAAGCTATTTCGCAACCGGCAAAGCCGCCGAGCAGGTTTTTCTGCTTTTCGGTTGGTTCATAAATAGATTTATCCCAGTATTCAATCATGGTGTCTTTGATCCGGATGTCGGTCAGACTGAGTCCGCCGTGCAGACTGATTGGCCCCAGGCGAATGCTCGACACGCCGTAAAGTACGGTGAAGCGGGTGCCATATCCGATATTGTTAATTCCTTTGGAGTTCCAGGAGTCGTTTGCCCTGACGACCCCTTGATCGCTGTTCATTTGTTTCCAGTCGGCAGAACTGCGGATGGCAACGGCAAAGGTCGGGAAAAAGCTGATCCCCAGGAAATTATTGGGTATAAGCTTTAATTTGAAAGCCGATGTAGCCACGACGGGCGAACCATTAGCGATATTGTTGACGAGGCCAATTGTACTGAATTCGACCTCGGCAATATTGCCCAACCCAATACCGATGGTCCCCAGAACCGACTGTTTCGTACCCACTCCGAAGGCGCCGCCGCCAGTCAGGTTGAGATCTTTTGAACTCAGCACCCGGGCGGTTGGAATATTAAACAGCCGGGGCGGATCAATCCGTTCGGCGATAAAATTATCGGTCTTCAGGTAATTTTCATTTTGTCGTGTCAAAAGCTCCTGAGCTTCATCCTCCAGCGATTCGCCGCAAGCCAGACAGTGCTTATTGGTCGCTTGATTTTCCGTCTGACAATTTGAACAGGTCAATATCGTGACCGGCTTATTGGCGGCGATTAAAAAGTTCATGCAGACCACCAGACTCAGAAAGATCAGTGCCGTACTTGCAATAGTTCTATTCATTTTTATTCTCCTCGTTATTTTTGATAAAGATGGTTGCCACATACTCGGAGCAATCATGCTCGACCGGAACAACCGGATACGGGTCCAGTTGCAGTAAGCTCAGACGGTAACCGAGCGTATCGACCGCTACATGCCCCAGGGAATCAGCCAATGATACATAGGCGGGGATTTGCAGGATAACAAGGGCGGTTTCCCGGAATGATTTTTTCAGAATGACCTCTATCCGGGCGCGGCCTGGCCAGGAACACATTATATTTATCGGACAGCGGCTGTCAGAAATGACTTTTTCGAAACCGACTTCCAATCCTGACGGCTGACCGATCTTGCGTTCGCCCAATTTGAGTTCGACGATTTCATCGATATCCAGATAAGTTTCTTCTTCCGGTTCCAGAATAGGTTCCAGAATACACGACACCAGTAAAATCGCGGCCAGAAAAATGACCGATGTTTTTGCCGTTTTGGAAATTTTTCCCGTCAATTTGTTCATTTTAACAACTCCGAATATCGCAACTTTTCAATCGTCCGGAGGAATAAAGACAAATATCGTTCCAAGTGATTTCACTCGTGTAAGGAAGTGTATTTTGCCGAAAAAACACAGAATCCTGACGGTGAGTCTCAGATTTCTGAGGATTCGGGTACTATTCGAAGCGGTATTGCAAGCCGACGGAGGCGAACCATTTGTTGTAATAAATGCCGCTGTATTGCGTTTCGTTCCGGAAAAAGGCGAACTTGCCGGTCAACGACAGCCCTCCGATTAGTTCGTTTTCCCAACCGACGAAGATTTGGTTTTGGACGTTCTGTTCGGGATCGGGATTGTAATAAATCGCTCTTTCGGATGGATCGTCTAAATAGCGTTTGAGTTGAAACTCTGCGATCATCTGTAAAAGCAGACGCCGGATTTTTCGCGTCGCGTAAATTTGTACCGATGCGTTGGCAAACGATGAATACCGGCTGTTGGAACCGAGATACGAGAATCGGAGACTTCCGCCTGCGATCCACTTTTTTCGGTGTTCAAATCCGATTTGACCGAACAGAACGATATCTCGCTGGAGGTTGTACGTTACTGAGCTTGTGTCGGGATCGTGATAGACTTGCCGGTTTGGATAATCGATTTTCAGGATGGAAGATTTTCCGGAAAGCGTCCAGGCTTCTGCCGGCTGGAATTGTAACTCGCCGACTACGCCGATTTGCGTCGAGTTAAACCGCTGAGCAAAACGGAACCAATTGTTCTGGTAATAAGCGCCGACCTGAGCAACGGATTTTCCGAATCTGGCTCCGATGTTCGCTGATAAGTCAACATCCGAATAAGCGTTCGACGCGTTTTGCCACCATTTGGTCAGGAGATTTGCCTGCGATTTGAAGAATAATTTTGGGGAAAGTGCGAGGTAATATTGCCAGTTACCGGTCGTGATGAGTTTATTTTCTTCGGGATTTTGGAAATAAGCGGAATAATTCCCGATGAGGCTGATTCGTCGGCTGGATCGGTCGTTAGTTTGATTGATGAGAATGCCGCCCCAAAATTGACCGGCGTTGTCGTCCGTTCGGTTGGAATCCGACTCGAAAATGTTGTTTTCCATCAGCACTTCCGATTTGAGGTAGGAGGAGAACGTTCGATCGGTTGCCGCCCGAAGAAGCGAGCCGATCAGCAGCACGATGCAAGGAATTTTCAGGAACTTCCTGAATCCGGTGATTTTTTCACTCTTCATCGTTGAAGAAAATACAAGGAAAAGTAAAATGGAAAAAGGGAAAAGTGATTATTTATTACGTCTTTGAGAAGAGGCAGACCGGGTGTTCCGAAGTCAGCGTTTCCGCTGTTCGAGTTCGGCGATTTGCTTCTGGTAATATGTCTTGATGGAATCCAACTGACTGATGTACGAGCGCATGTTTTTGGACGGAACGGACTGAACGATGTGCAGATAATCTTCACTGGTCATTGTCATCGGAAATTCAGTCTGAACCGTGCGTGTTGTCCAGATTTCTTCATTGCCGTAGCTGGTTGGGACGACGTTTACATAGGTCGCGTCGCCGTCCGTTCCCTTAGCCCCGCGTTCAGTGAAAGTCGTTTGATAACTGCGGGAATTGGCGGGATTGATCTCACCCGAAAAGGTGTTCATTTCCGACGCGAACTGCTCCATCCGTTTTCTCAGCAGTTCTTCCTCTTTGGCGGCGGCGATGATCAGGTCGATCTGCTCGATTTTTTCGGTCAGAATCCGGGCGAGTTCGGTCTTCAGCATCGACTGCTGGGAAGGGTTTTTGATGAATTCGAGAAGGTTTTCCTTGCGGGGAAGAATTTCGATTCCCGACGGCGCAAAGTATCTTTGATTTTGCAAAAGCCAGTCGCGGCGGTCTTTGAGTTCCAAAAGAGTCAGAATCGCACTCGTGCGGCGCGGCGGTTCGGTTGTCTTTTCCAGGACATCGATGACGGAGTCGATTTGCGACGAAAGAATCGGATAGTAGGCGTCGAAAATCCGGTTTGCGCTCGCTTTTTTCTCCGCCGTTTGTTTGTAAACGATCATCAACCGGTCGCCTATTTTTGCTTTTTTCTCCGTGAGTTTCACGATCTTCCGTCGATTCACCCAGCCGGGACTTTTTTCTTGTCTCAGTGGGGAGATCGATTTTTCGATTTCGGTCTGTTCGGCTAAAAGTTTTTTCTCGTTTTGAACCAGCGATGCAATTTCCGAGATATTGGTGGAAATCGCTTCGTGATAATTGGAAAGAGATTGGCCTCCGAATGCGACGGAGAATCCAAACGTCGTGCAGGCAATCCAACCAAGAAATTCCATTTTTCGCGAGCGAATGCCGACCAGTTTTTTCATTTTACGAATACTCGCTCTCTTCGATTCGGTATTTGTCGATCTTGTAATAAAGTGCACCGGTTTTAATATTCAGCGCATCGGCGGCGTGCTGTTTGACACCTTTGGAGGCGCGCAGGGCGTTGACGATCATTTCCCGCTCGATCTTTTCAACAGACTGAACCAGATTCCCGTCCGGTTGCGGCGCTGAACCGCGATTTGTTTCGCCGAGGTCGGCGAAGGCGAACAGATCATCGCTAAAGCGGTCTTCCTCGATAAAGACGAGCGCGCGCTCAAGGAAATTTTCCAGTTCGCGGATATTTCCAGACCATGTGTAATGTGTGAGTTTCCGGATCACACTGGCGTCGATGGTCGGCGTTTTCCGGCCGAGTTTTTCTGACTTGTTCCGGATAATAAAATCGATCAACAGCGGAATGTCTTCATTGCGTTCTCTCAGCGGTGGAATGTTGATGGGAATGACGTTGATGCGGTAGAAAAGATCGCTTCGAAACGAGCCGTCCTGAATTGCCGCCTGCAAGTCTTTGTTCGTCGCGGTAATGAGCCGAAAGTCGCTGGAAATCGGCTTTTCGCCGCCGACGCGATGAAACTGTTTCGTTTGAAGCACACGGAGAACTTTGACCTGAAGGGCGGGAGACATTTCGCCGATTTCGTCGAGAAAAAGCGTTCCGCCGTCGCTGATCTCGAATTTGCCCGCGTGCGTTTTGATGGCGCCTGTAAATGAACCTTTTTCGTGGCCGAACAGTTCGCTTTCGAGGAGACTTTCCGTCAGCGCGCCGCAATTCACGGCGACGAACGGTCCGTTTTGACAAAAACTCTGTTGGTGGATCGTTCGCGCGACGAGTTCCTTACCGGTGCCGCTCTCGCCGGTGATCAAAACCGGGCTGTTGACTTTGGCGACTTTTTCGATCAATGTTCTGATCTTTTGGATCATCGGTGATTGACCGATGAGCAGAGGCGTTTCTACCGACGACGATTCGACTTGTTGCCGCGCCGAAAATCGGGTATAGATCGTTTCGACTTTTTTCCTGAGTTCGGCGATGGAGAACGGCTTGGTGATAAAATCTTCGGCGCCGCATTTCATTGTTTCAACGGCGAGATCGACCGAAGCGTACGCCGTAATCAAAATGACGTCGGTTGCGGGTCGCAGGCTCTTGATCGTTTTGAATAGTGAAATCCCATCGAGTTCGGGCATCTTGATGTCGGTGATGACCAATGGAAACGATGACGCTAAGAACAGAGCCAGGCCTTTCTTGCCGTCCTCGGCTGAGACCGCGTCGAAGCCGTCTTTTTTCAGAAAGGCGGTCATGCCGTCGCGCAGAGATTGGTTGTCTTCGACGATCAGGATTTTAAAGTTTTTCTTGGGCTCGTTCATTTATTGCTCCGGTAACGTGATGACAAATTCCGTGCCGCTTTCATCCGAGCGAGTAAGCCGGATGGAACCGCCGTGTTGCTCGACGATGGATTTAGCAATCGAGAGTCCGAGACCGACGCCGCTCGATTTGGTGCTGAAGAAAGCGTCAAAAATCTGAGGCTGGATTTTTTCAGGCATCGGCATGCCCTGATTGAAAAACGATATTGTCAGTTCTTGGCCGTTTTTACGGATTTCGATCTGGATCGGATCGGAATCGCCCGACGCGTCGGCAGCATTTCGCAAACAATTGGTAAACGCGCGCTGGATTTTCCCCGGATGAACGTTGAGACTGCCTTCGCCGCTCACGATGAACTTATGATTCGGGAAAAACGGTTGAACTTCGTTGATGCTTTCCGTCAGTAGCCACCGAATGTCGCTCTCGACCAGATTGCTTTCGACCGGTCGTGCGTAGGCGAGAAAGGCGTCAACGATCTCGGAAAGACGGTTCACTTCCCGGGAAATGGCGGCCGCGAATTCCGCTAGTTCAGGCGCGTTCCGGGTTTCTTCTATCAGTAATTCGGCGTTAATCTTCATTCCGCCGAGCGGATTGCGAATCTCGTGGGCGACGGACGCTAAAAGTTGCTTGTTTTCTTTTTCGCGCCGGTCGATTTCCGCCTGCATCTTTTGCATTGTTTGCCCGAGAAAACCGATCTCGTCTTTCCTATTTCTTAAAACAACCGATTGTTTGCGGCCTTTTCCGATTTCCTCGGCGTATTTTGTTAAAAGTCCGAGCGGTTTCGTCAAGTTTCGGGATGCCAAAACCGAGATGAAAATTCCCAGTAGGAGAATTATCAACCCGGTTCGAACCATCTGACTTTGCAACCGGGCGGCGTCCTGAAGAAACGTCGCGCTAGCGTCGATCGCTACGATCACAACGGAACTGTCCGGCAGGTGAAGCGGGCTGAACGTCGATTTGAGATAATTCCCGACGTCGTCGGAGAAAAGCGGCGAGCAGACAATTTCGCCCCGAAACGCGCGGGAAATTTCACCGGAATGTAGCATCAGGGATTTGACGCCGCTCTCTTCTTTTCCCGTCGAGATCAGCAGAGAAGAATCTGCCCGGATCAAGTAAATCGAACTCGCCGAAACCTTCGACAAATTTGCTAACAACATTCGCCGGACGGAATCTCTGGCGACGGCCGATTCCGGGTATCGGTTTAGAAAACCGATGAGCGCCGTGTCCAATCGTTCCTGTAACAGAACGATATTCGTCTTCAGGTTTCGGGACAGTTCTTCTTCCATCGTCTGGCGGGTTTGCCAGTAAATCGGAACGGATAGAAGAATCACGATCAGCGCGATCAGTAACCCGATGAACAAGGCGATTTTATACGACAATTTTTTCATGACGACAACTTACTTCGCCGGAGCGATAGAGGCAAGTCGCGCGTAAATCGCAGTTAATTGTCGATCTGTTTGAACTGTTGCCGCTTAAACACTTATTGCCAATATGCGAATCAAAACCTAAATTTGAAATGCTTATAAAAAACATGGCTGTTTTTTCAAATGTCTGATGAACGATTGCAGGTTTGTAAAGGAGAATGTCCATGGAAATGAATTCCAGGAAAGATAATGGCGCGACGATAGTGACAATTAGCGGGCGATTGGACGCGGCTTCCGCTCCGGATTTCAACAAACAATTCACCGACTTGATCGGCCAGGGCGAAGCGACGTTCGTACTTGATTTCAGCGATCTGGTTTATATTTCCAGCGCCGGTTTGAGAAGCATCCTGCTCGTCGCGCAGGAATTGCGGAAAAAGAGCGGGAAACTCCTCGTTGTGTCGTTGAAGGATATCGTTCGGGAAGTGTTCGAAATTTCCGGTTTCATTCAACTATTCCAGATATTTGATTCGGTCGATCAGGCGCTCGGTCAAAAGTAAATCCCCTCATATCGGAAATCCGACTCTTTATTTATCGGGAAGATCAGTAAAATTTATCAGTGGTTGGACAAAAAAACGACGCGACGGGAATCGCATGTCGGGCATGTGTGTTCGTCACAGAGCAGACGGCTGTAATTATCCCGGAAAAACGGTAATCCCGTTTCCATCAGCAATGAAACCGGAACCAGCAGAGAGGTCAGATTTTCCGTGCGGAAATTGGTAATTCGACCGGTTTCCCGCAGATGCGATTCAAAATTGACGAAGGATTTGGCACAGCCGGGTATTTCGCGCAACGGCTGTTCGCCCTGAATCGAAACGCCGATCGGTTCGATGCCCAAATAATTCCACGGTGAGAAATTGCTCCATGGAACCGGCGCGCGGTTTTCCATATAATGGCAAAACGACATTGAGGAAAAATCGACGCCGAGTAGAAGGACAAAGGCGTCGGAACGGTTCGACAGCCATTCGAGAACGCTTCCGTCGCCGAGCGGACTTTCGGGTGAATAGTCCGCGTCGATTTCGTCGGTTATTTTTCCCCATAAAGAAAACGAATGCGTCGGCGAACTGGTTCGGACGACCTGAACGGAAGTGCGAAAAACTTCCGAAACAGCGCCGGTTTTGGTAGGCGTTCGTTCACGGTCAAAAATATTGTAACCGCCGGATCGTCTTTTGAAGCAATAACTGAAGGCGGGCATGATGATCGACCCGTCCGTGGTGATTTTGGATTGCAGGCTGGCGATTATCCCGTCGATTCTCAGAGACGGAAAAGCGGAGCGTATCCGACGATAACTGCTGTGGACGAGCAGATGATAACCTCCATTCAAGCCGAGGCGGTTCAGGTAATCGTCAAAAGCCGGAATTGGTTTCATTGCCGCGAAATTTAGTCAATTCAGGCTATAATTGATATTAAACTCGTGCAATTGACCACCGTGCAGGTTTTTTTTGTACTTTTCAGTTGGCGATACGAAATAAACTGGACTATCATCCAGACGGTTTGTTACCGGAACCAGCTGGCGAAATTGATAATGGATTCCGACCTTGCCGATCTGCCGGTTAACCGAACAGACGAGATCGAACAGGTTCACGTCATATCTTAACGGATAATGAAGCGGAGCCATCACCAGACCGAATTCGAGGTCAGCTTCACCGTCGATCCAGTAATTGTACCTTGCATGCGTGTAAGTCAGCGAAACGCTGTTATTGAACTTCCATAAATCGAACCGGTAGTCGCCACCAATTTTCTGAGCGAATGACGAACTGTTTTTGAATTGACAATCCACCGCGTGTGAAATCGGAAATAATTCCTGATAATATCCGAGCACCGGCAACCGGAAGAGCAAATGCATCGAATATTTTCCGTAGGAAAGTCCGGCGCTGAACCTGAAGCAGTTGAAATGAAATACCGAGTTTATAAAGAAACCGTCGCGTGCGAGATCGCCGTTTCCAAGATTCCGGTAATCCAGCGTTGTCGGCTGATTGTTGTCGAATTTTGTCTGGCCGCGGCTCAGGATAAATCCCGCTTCGATACAGTTCAGAGTCCGATTCTGTGAATTCAGGGACAAACAAGCCAGCGTTTCTTTGAATGAAACCGGAACATCGATGCGTCGATTTCCGGTCAACTGTGGTTTGTTGCTTGAATTGACATAATGAATTTGGATATCGTCGCTGAAATCGGATTGAGAAACGGACAAACCAAGCCGGTGCGCCGCATTCAACGGAGTCGAACCCCAAACCAGCAGACTCAGTTTTTCCGGCCGTGATTCGATGCTGAAATTCCGTCCGAAAGCAGGTTCGAGCCAATCGAAGAAGAATTCGTTATCCATGGCCTTAGCAGAAATTGGAAAACGGTTGACAACCTGCATTCCGGAAAGGTCGCCGATTGAATAATCGATGCCGACGCCGATGAGACCGATCCCTTTTGTCGCCGCCCATCGGAACGAGCCGGATAGCGCGCTCAGGTCGGTTTTTCCGACGATTGCCGTGACATCTTTTTTTGTATCGATCAGGAATTGATTTCGGTTCAGATCGATCGACAACATTTGGCTGGAATTTTTAAAATGAAACGGAAATAGAACGCCTGCGCGCGGAGAAAGATTGTGCGAAAAGACGACGGATTTTCTTTTGATCTTCGCCCGGTAGATGTTTTCAAAATCGTACCGGAAGTCAATCTGTATTTCACCGTTTTGGATTTCTTCGATAGAAATGGTTCTCTCTTGGGGAAAATTCAGAAAGGAATAGAAGAAATCGGAAAGTTCGAAGGCGTAAACCTCCGGGCAAATCGTCAGAAACAAAAACAGAAAGGGGA
Source organism: Fidelibacterota bacterium (assembly GCA_041645495.1). GTDB lineage: Bacteria > Fidelibacterota > UBA2242 > UBA2242 > UBA2242 > 0-14-0-20-45-22. Next base: position 12,608 of record JBAZPZ010000002.1, read on the forward strand.
AAAGCGTGGCGCTTTCCCCTTTTGAGGTGTTTTTTATCGGTCTTCTATGCAAAATTATTTAATCAGAGACATTTTCCTTATCGAGATGTTTCCGTTGACTTCAAGCCGGGCAAAGTAAATGCCGGATGAAAAATTCACAGCATTCCACGGAACGATATGTTTTCCGGAACGGAAGCGCTGATTGACGATCTGTTCGACGACTCTGCCCTGGAGATTAAGAATGGAAATCTTCACATCGGCCACTGCGGGCAGATCGAATTCAATGTGTGCGACCGGGTTGAACGGGTTGGGATAAACGGGATAGAGGCAAAATTCACGCGGTAAAGTCGGAAGTTTTCGACTGCTTAACGATTTGTATCGATCCGGGAATAAACCGCCGAGCGTGCTATCGACGCCGAAGACAAGATTTTTCCACATCAGGAGGAAACTCTTTGGTGGATTATCAAACCATGCCGAGAGGTTCAGGCGTTCATTTCCCATGTTCATCATAGAGTCAGGGTACTCAAAATCGGTATGTATCATATCGGCGAACGTATGTGATATATAACCGTACATAATCATCTTTTCACTATCCATATTGAAGTCGTCTTCATAAGGAGCCATGGCCGTGAACAGATCGGTTAGCCGACCAGAAAAAATTGCCAGTGAATCGAATGCCGTCGAAAACCATGCTCCGGCTTCGTGAAATTTTTCGACACCGTAAGGCGTAAGCGATAGGAAATCGGGATTGGACGATTCGAGGATCAGGATGAAATCCGAATCGCTTTGGACTTCCGAGAAATTCAGTTTGGTCGGATCAAGGTCAAGCACAAAAACCTCGTTCAGATTCTGATAGATTGCCCGGAAACCGCTGTTGATTGCCATTAAACCGTCGCCAAGTAGTGAGATGAAATTGACGGCGGTGTGAACGTTCGGAACTGACGCGCTGAACGGATCGACGGAAAAGTCGGAATTTGCAAGTATGTTGTATCGGTTTACGATCACATCGTCATGCTTTTCGATGATGACAAAATTTGTCGGATTTACAGAATGAATGTAAAAATCGATGTGATTCCGTATTTCGGCAATTTGTGGGGAGAAATCGAAGTCTTTCCAGTCAAAGAGATAGGTCAGGCTGTCGATCCTTCCGGTCTGCAGACAATAAAAGGCGCGATTGAAATTTTCGTGAATTTGTTTGTTTGTCAATAACTTCACCGTCAGCGCCATGGCAATACCGAAATGTTTATCGGGCGGAATGGGATTCATGGCCAGCCATTCTGCTTTTTTAACCGACAGGCAGGCTCGAAAAGTTAGAAAATCGTCGTTAGTGTTAAAAACAACGTCCGAACGAATCATCAAAAGTAAATTTTCGGGTGCGCCGTTGGGGAAGATGTCGTTAAAGGAGAAATTGTCAAATTCACCATTTCGGTAGTAGTCGTAGAAAACGGTTTTTAGACCGTTAGCGGGCATATTTTGCAGGATTGCCAGCGGCTTGATTGTTTTTCCGTTGATGGGATCGCCGACCGGATAAACCTTGCCGTTCAGCAACGTATCGATTTCTGAAATGACCATTTTGACGCTGTCAAAAGGAGCAAGATTGAGATTCAGCGGCTGGAACGGCTGATTCGTCAGAAGTACTTTGAGTGTATCGAGGAATTGATGGGTTTGATCCAATCCTGTCCGGACATTGGCGACGCCCGGCATGACATCTCCATTTGGAATGCTCATGACTGAATCGATATTTGAAAAACCGGAATCAAAGGAATGCCCCATTGCTTGGGTCAATTGATCGATCTCGTCCAGCCGGTTAAAGAATTTCCGGGAGAAAATGAAAGGAGTCGTTTCGTACTTCGTTCCGGCAAGTGAGACAGAAAATTCAAAGTCAGCAGTTCCATCACGGACCATTTCCCAATGATCGCCGAAAGCACTGTAAATCTCGTCGGCTTTTTGCTGGTAAACGGCGATTTCCGTTCCGATTTGATTGATGTCGCCTCCGATATTAAACAGCCGTGTCTTCATCGTATCCCGAAAGGCGGGATAAGTTCCGTTGTTGAAGAAATCAGTTAAAAGAGTGAAAAATTCCTGTTGAGATTGAGACTGAAGAATAGGAAAGATATCCGTTTCCGCGATAAAACCGATGTCTGACAGGTTGGAACCAATGTCGTCCAATAACAATTCAGTATTCGTGAAAAGCGTGTCCTGATTCACGATGTCCCATGCCGCTTCGATAATTGCGAGTCCCATATGCGCTTTCATTGTTGGAGTATCATCGCTACCGATAGCAGTCTGCAATAGAAATTTGGCTTCCTTTGAGGACAGGTAGATGATATATTCGGGAGTGATGTCCTTTTGCAGGATCAGGTCAGGCGAGCCGGCAAACAAGGGAACACAAATAAATATGAGAGAGAAGAGAACTGCTGGCTTGATTGTTTTCATGAATACCTCCTTTTTTCTGGTTCAATTTACCTAACTACCAATAATATAAAAGTTGTTTCGCATCACATTCAAGAAACTTTTATCGAAGCAGTCGGTTAGCCTGAATAATTCACCGCAGCCACCGCCGTTGGCGGGATTCAGCACGCTGAGAACGCAGAGATTATCTATTTATTAATAACTTAGAGTCATAATCAAGACCAAATATTTTTTAAATAATAAAATTATGAAATGTCCTCCGCCCCGCATTCTGCGGGGAACTCCGCGGTTTATGAATAAAAGAGGTTAGGTTATGTTCCGGGTACAGAAAATATTGAGAGTATAAAAGAAATGTTGATATTGATTGTAGATTTCATTTGACAAAGAAACCAGAATTCTCTAAAATTTGTTCAAGAAATTTGGAGGAATGATTTTGAGAGACACAAAGAGAATTTCGACTTTACTTGCAGTCACGGTGCTTTTTACCCTCGTCTCAAGCGTTGCGCTCGGAAATTCAAGGTATTATTCCTCAGTCCAACAAATATGCAAAGCGTACCAGATAGAGGTCGATTACAACCGGATGAGTTTGATCGAAACGGCTAACGGCGCCAAGGACTTTAGCCTGACGATCAACAGCGCCCGGAATAGTTTCGATCGCGTCATGCTGATCGGCTTTTATGCCACCGGGAAGGCGATGCTGTATTTGAAAGAGGACATTCAGACGGTGAATATTATCGTGAGCGTCGAATACAAAGGCGTTGAAAATATCATGGCGACCGCCGTGAAGGAAGATATCCTGGCGTATGTCGATGGCAAGATGTCTTCAGCTGATTTTGTCAGAAAGATCAAGTTTAGCTAAACACAAAGAACAAAACCCATAGGAGGAATTCATGGATCCTTTTTCCTGGTCTTACACGTTGATGATGTATTTGAGAGGCATTGGTTGGGCAATTGTCGCCTCGCTCGGTTTTTCTTTTGGCGTTGGATTAGCCGTTAAGGTATTTGACTGGCTGTCTTCCGACATCGATGAATGGGAAGAGATCAAGAAAGGCAATATCGGCGTTTCGTTGATTCTCATCACCATCATTCTCATGGTCGGACTTCTGGTCCATAAAGTCATCTAAGACGACCTTGTTCTCACTTTGCACGGGGAAAATTCCGATCGGTTCGGAATTTTCCCTTTTTGCGTGATAATTCGATCGGCGGAAACAAATTATTGGTTCGATTTGAGAAATGGTTTATATTTCTGGAGTAGAAAGGTTGGGATCGAGAAATGGAAGAGAAAAATCAAAATAGTGTAGAAAACGTCAGCAGGCGCGATTTCCTCAGAAAAATGGCGGCGACGGTGATTTTTACGACGCCAACGATTCAGACGTTCAAACTACTTAAGTCGTCCAACGATTCATGGAATTCCTGGACGGGTCACGGTCACCATCACAATACGGTTCCGCCTCCGCCCGGATAACCGAACGAGCCAAATCTGCCGCAGTTTTAATCTGCGCCGTCATCTACCTTAAATATATTTATTCGATAGAATTGGCGCCGTTTCACTGAAATGGCGCTTTTCGTTTATTGGGTTCGCCGGACGATCTCTGCGATCCGTTTGATCTTTCTCTCGTATTCCGCCTGATGAATTCCGGTCAAAGAATGCGGCTTTCCCTGAAGTTGATCCGATAACGCCTCCAGTTCCTTGCCGGAGAACCGGACGACATTGAGAATGTGTTTTTCAAATGCTTCGTAGGCAATCGGAACGACGGCTTTTGTAATCCTGGCCATCGTTTTCGCATATTCCCGGATTTCATATTGTGCATGGTCGTCCATCCGGAGTTGGAGGAAACGAAAGAGGTTATGCAGGTCGATTTGCCAGTACCATTCCGTGTAAAGCGAGAGAGGAAGGTTAATGCGCGCCAGTTCTCTGGCGATATCCATTTCCAGTAGTTCCCGGTAATCAGCATAAAGTTCTTTTTGGTTTTTCAACAGAATGTCGAGCGTTTTCTTACGCAACTCGGCGGGCACCTCTTCCGCGCTTCGTCCCTGCCGGTTGTCTTTGCTCTGAAAGCGGATCGATTCCTCTTCCGGCATATAAAACTCGTTTTTCATCACGCTGTATCGACCGGAAATTTCATTGACGCGGGCGGAGCGGTGGCGAATCCACTGCCGGGCGACGAAAATCGGCATCTTGCAGTGAAAAGTCATGACCACTTGTTCAAACGGCGATGTGTGTTGATGGCTCAGCAAGTAATCGATCAGTGCTTTATCTTCGCGAATCGTTTTCGTTCCTGAACCGTACGAAACGCGCGCGCTCTGGGCGATTCGTTGGTCGCCGCCCAGATAATCGACCAATCGAACGAATCCGTGGTCCAGTACGGGGAATTCTTTATCTAAAATCGTCTCGGCTTCGGGCGTGGTGATATGTGCCATTTTTCGTCTCCATTTTTTCCGGTGAAATCTACGCTTTTTTCCAAACTCACGGAAGCAGGTTGTTCGGTGATTTTGAAAAAGTCCGACCGTTCATCGATTTTTCGTTTGACAATGCGATACCTTTTTTCAAAATTACCTCAGGATGAAAATCAAATTCAACTTATTGCTCCTGTGTGTTTTATTGGCAGAATTGCAGGCGCAAACACCGCTTTCGGCGGATCATATCGATGCGGAAATTCTGCGAAAAACGGCAGAAATCGATCAATTCCATTTTCTATCTTTAAAAAATACATACGCATTGCCGAGTCCGTTCGATGTCGGTTATCTCGGTTTGGATTTGAAATTGAATATTCCCGCTCGGTCGCTTTCGGGCTCAGCGGTAATTCGCGTCCGGTCGCTGGTAGCAAATCTGATGACTCTCGATCTGGATCTGGATGAGGCGATGATTGTCGATAGTGTCGGCGGTGCAGCCGATGCTTTTTCTCACGTCTCCAACCGTCTTTCCTTGTCGTTAAACAGAGATTTTGGAATTGGTGAGATCGCGGAGATCGATATTTGGTATCATGGTTTCCCGAAAGACTTAGGAAGAAAAGGTTTGATGTTCGGAGAACATGAAGGAGCGCCGGTCGTCGCATCGCTCGATCAGCCGTATTATTCCAACACGTGGTTTCCCTGCAAAGATTTACCGGAAGACAAAATCGATTCGGTCGATTTCTCCATCACGGTTCCTGATACGCTCGTCGCGGTGTCGAACGGATTGCTGGCCGAAACGATCCGAAACGGCGATGGAACGGCGACTTTTCGCTGGCAGGAACGTTACCCAATTGCCAATTATCTGATCTTTTTGGCTGTTTCCAAATACGCTTATCGCGAAGACATCTACACCGGACTCAACGGCGAAAAGATGCCGATTCAGTTTTGGATTTTTCCGGAAAACGTCGAATCTGCCATGACCACCTTGGATCTGACGTCGGATATGATCCGTTTTTTCTCGACGGTTTTTGGCGAATATCCGTTCATCAAAGAAAAATATGGAACGGTTCAATTTCTCTGGAGCGGCGGAATGGAACATCAAACCTGTACGAGTCTGGGCAGTTACGGGGAACTGCTGATCGCTCACGAACTTGCTCACCAGTGGTGGGGCGATATGATCACCTGCGCCAACTGGCGTCATATCTGGCTTAACGAGGGATTTGCACGTTACGCCGAAGCCTACTGGTACGAGCACCAAAACGGTTCCGAAAGCCTGAAAGGCTATATGGATTACCTCAACCGGCCGAGCGAATGGAATTCCAATCGCCTCTATGTGACTGACACGACGAATGTAACGTTGATGTTCGACCGTGTGGTTTATGATAAAGGCGCGTGGGTCTTGCATATGCTTCGGAAAATCGTCGGGGAGAGCGGTTTTGACCAAATTCTCCGGACTTATCGGGAAGCGTACGACATGAGCGTCGCACAGACGCGGGATTTTCAACGTGTCTGCGAATCGGTTTCCGGGATGAATTTAGACAGGTTTTTCGATGAATGGGTTTATGGCGAAGGCCAGCCGCATTACAAATTCAACTGGCGAAGAAACCGGAACGACGATCGCAGTTGGTTGCTTGCATTGCACATCGATCAGGTGCAGACGACGTCCACCGTTTTTTCAATGCCGATTGACGTCGTCGTAAAAACAGAAAACGGCGACGAGTCTCTGACGATATGGGACAGCCTGCCGTCACAGGATTTTACGATGATCTGCACCGCCAAACCGCTTTCCATCGAGATCGATCCGGGTTCATGGATTTTGAAAAGCGTCAGCGATGTCACAGTCGATCCGGACGTCGGCGAATTTCCCGACGATATTTCCATTTCCGAACCGTTTCCGAATCCGTTTAATCAATCTGTGGCTTTTCAGGTTTACTTGCCGAGAGATTTTCGGGGCGCGTTGACGGTTGTGGATTTAACCGGGAGAAAGATCGACGAAATTCAAACCGGTCGGTTGAAGGCCGGAAATCTGCGACAGAGTTGGACACCCGATGGAATTTCATCGGGTTTGTATTTCATCCGGCTGGAAGGTTCGGGCATCTTCAAACAACAGAAAGTCGTCTATCTCAAATGAGTCGTAGCTTTTTTATGGTCGTTCTGTTTAAGAAAAATGTGTAAACTTGGACGTGTAACTTTGAAGCAAAACTGCGAAAGGAACAAATCAAGTACCGCTTGGTTTCAAAAAACATGAAGAAAATCGTTGTTATCAGTCTGTTCGTTTCCTTTTTTCTGGTCGGCACTGCTTATTCCCAGTTTGGGAAAAACAAGGTTCAATATGACAATTATCGCTGGTCGTACATTCAGTCCGAACACTTCGACATCTATTTTTACGAAGGCGGAGAAGATCTGGCGCTTTTTGCGGAACCTGTCGTCGAGCAGGCGCTTAAGGATATTTCCAGTGTCCTGAACTGGCGCGTTCGCAAGCGGATGGCGCTGATTCTGTACAACTCGCATTCCGATTTTCAACAGACAAACGTCATTCTGGATTACATGTACGAGGGCATCGGCGGCGTGACCGAACTTTTCAAAAATCGCGCCGTCGTTCCTTTTGAAGGATCGTACGCCGACTTCTGGCATACATTACGCCACGAACTGGTGCATGTTGTCGTCAACGATATGATATACGGCGGAAACATCCAGAGTATAGTTTCGGGAAGAGTTCGTCTCCAAATTCCGCAATGGATGAACGAAGGATTGGCGGAATATATCTCCACCGGCTGGGACACGCATGCGGATTTGACGCTCCGCGATGTGGCGCTCGGAAATGAAATCCCGGATCTCGAAGAACTGGATTACTACATGTCCTACAAAGGCGGACAATCGGTTTACCGCTTCATCGCATCACGTTACGGCAATGAAAAAATCGGCGAAATCTGGGCGCAGATGAAAGGGCGCGGGAACGCCGAAAAAGGGCTGAAAACCGCCATCGGAATGGATATGAAAGAACTGGGCGAGAAATGGCACCGCTGGGTGAGAGCCGAATATTGGCCGGATGTCGCGGATCGTGAAGAAATCAAAACGATCTCGAACCAATTGACCGATCATCGGAAACTGAAAAATTACTTCAATACCGGCCCGGCGATCTCGCCGAGCGGCGACAAGGTCGCCATCATGTCCGACAGAAAAGGATATGCCGATATTTTTCTCATTTCCAGTTCGGACGGAAAGCCGATCACTAAATTAGTCAGCGGCCAAAAATCACCCGATCTGGAAGAATTGAAATGGCTGAATCCGCGGCTGAGCTGGTCTCCGGACAGCAAGAAAATCCTCCTGGCCGTGAAAAGCGGGAAGAACGACGCGCTGATCATCGTCGATGTAAAAACGAAAAAACGTCAGCGGCTAACCTTTCCAAATCTGGATGAAATCTTCGACGCCGCATGGTCACCCAATGGAGAAAGTATCGCATTTGTCGGCCTGAAATCGGACAGGAGTGATCTTTATCTTTATAATCTGAAAACCAAAACGACGCGGCGCCTGACCAATGACCGCGAATCGGATTTCGAACCTTGCTGGTCGCCCGACGGCAAGAAGATCGTTTTTGCTTCACAGAGAAGTGGATTTGACGGTGAAAATTCACTATCAAAAGGTCAACTCGCCTCCGGAACCGATTTTCGCCAGACAGACCTGTATATCTACGATATGATGGACAGTTCCATCACGCGTCTGACCGATACGCCGTGGAACGAAAATTATCCGGTCTGGGCTAATACGAAAAATGCCATCATCTACACATCGGACACGAACGGAATTTCCAACATTTACGTTTATTCGTTCGATACGAAAGAATCGGTTGCGATTACAAACATTTTGACCGGCATTTTCCAACCGAGTCTGAGCAAAGACGATTCGCGTCTGGCCTTTGCCGGATTTGCCGACGGCGGCTGGGATATTTACATGGTTACAAATCCACTGTCGATGACCAGCGAGAAGAAAGAGATCAAACCAACGGTTTACGCCAAGGAAATTGTGAAAAGCTGGAACGAACCGGCAAAATTTGTCATGAAAAAGGATTCGTCCGAAGTCGCCAAACCGACCGTAACTCGCACCGTCAGCGTAGCGCAGAATTATTCGAACTACATTTTTGCTCCCAGCATCGACGCGGTCGGCATGATCCCGGACGAACCGGATACGACGCCGGTGAAAACCGATACTCTTCAGAATAAAACGCCAGAAGGCAATTTTGTCATCAATCCGTATAAAACAAAATTCACGCTGGATATGATCGACAGCCAGGCAGGTTACAATACGTTTTGGGGATTGCAGGGAACGACCATTTTCGCGTTCAGCGATATTCTCGGAAACCACCAACTGTTATTCGGAACCGAGATGTACCTCGATCTCGAAAACAGCGATTACTACCTGGCTTACCAGTATCTCGGCAAGCGCACAAATTATTCCGTCGTCGGGTTTCATTCCGCCAATTTTTGGTCACTGAGTTATTACTACATGTTGCGGCTCAGAAACTACGGCGCCGACTTTTCGGTTTCGAGACCCTTCTCTCATCTTAGCCGGGGCGAATTCGGATTGACCTCATATAATGTCGAACAAAGCCTGATCAATATCCTGACCGGGACGACCGATACCAGCGTTACGATCAACACTCTTCTGCCGCGCGTCGGACTTGTTTTCGATAACACGCTCTGGGGATATTTTTATCCGATGGACGGCTGGCGCGGCCGGTTAGACTTCATGATGAGTCCCAAGTACAACAAGAACAGCATGGAATTTCAGACGCTGACTTTCGACGTGCGTCGATATTATAAGTTGAACAATGAATATTCGTTCGGGCTGAGATTGTCCGGCGGATTGAGCGAAGGGAAAAACGCCCAGCGCTTCTTTCTGGGCGGCGAATCGAACTGGATCAATCAGAAATACAGACGCTACCACGATTATGAAGACGTTGGAGACCTTTACTTCTCGCAATTCGTGACGCCGCTGAGAGGCGCGCGCTATTATGAGCGTGAAGGCACGCGGTATTTTCTGGCGAACCTCGAGTTCCGGTATCCGTTCATCAAATATATGGCGCTCGGCTGGCCGCTTCCGATGAGAATGGGCGGCGTTCAGGGAATAACTTTCGTCGATTTCGGATCGGCATGGGACGGCAGTGATTTTCACCCGTTTGGACGAGACGTGACCAACGGACTCAACATGGATGATTTGGTTTCCGGCGTCGGGTGCGGGATGCGTCTGTTTTTCGGTTATTTTCTCATGAAGATCGACGTTGCCTGGCGGTACGATTTCGATAGGTTTTCCAAGCCAAAATACTATATCTCACTGGGAATGGATTTCTAACCGATCCGGCCAAAACGCATCGTCCCGACTTCCGAATCATTCGGCGGCAACAAAATACTTGGTTTCCATGCGACTGTGGTGTTAGTTTCCGTCCGAGAAATCGTGATTTGAATGATTGTAAAAGACGAAAGCGATGAGCGATAGAAAAACCAAATATCTTCAATTTTTTGTTCTGTGCCTGATCTGGAGTACGACGTGGGGAATGATTAAAATCGGCGCGGAAGAAACACCGCCGATGGTCGGCCTCGCCATCCGGTTTATCATTGCCTCGGTAATCCTTTTTTCGATCATTTTCGTCAAAAGGCGGAAAATTCCCCTCGACAAGTCTTCAGTCATTACCTATCTGATCGCCGGAATTTTCAGCCAGACGCTGAGTTATTACTGCACCTATTGGGGCACGCAATTCGTGACCAGCGGATTGTCGGCGATTCTCTGGGCGACGATGCCGCTGACGGTTGGCGTCTTCGCTCATTTCATGATTCCTGAAGAGCGGCTGAATTGGGTTCGCGTCGGCTCCGTCTGTGTTTCGATTTTCGGCGTGATTCTGATTCTTTCCGACCAGAAATTGGTATTCAACTGGCAGGTACTTGCGGGCGGTTTTATCGTTCTGCTTGCCGTTTTGCTGGGTTCTTTTCCGGCGGTTTATATCAAGAAGAATCAGAAGTCCGTCGATCCGCTGATGTTGACGGCGATGTCGCTGGGAATCGCGGCCGTCTGTCACTCGGTCGGCGCGCTGGCGACAGGTCAGTGGCAAGAAATGAGCTGGGATTTGAAAAACCTCGGTGCCGCCGCTTATCTCGGTATATTCGGTTCGGCAACGGCGTTTTTCATCTATTATTCCCTGCTGAGGAAAATTTCTGTCATCAAACTTTCATTCATCAATTTCGTCACACCGGTTTTTGCCGCCGGATTGGGCTGGCTGTTTTTGAGCGAACTGATCACGTTTCGTGAAATCGTCGGAACGATCGTCATTCTTGCCGGACTCTTTTTCTTTGATTTTCGGAAATATTTGACTTTCCTTCAAACCTGTTTAACGAGAGAGCAGAAATCATGAACGTCAAGACAAAAATTGCCTATGTCTGTACGGCGTGCGGTTCCGTTCAGCCGAAATGGTCGGGAAAATGTCCCGAATGCGGCGCGTGGAATGAGATGGTCGAAGAAAAGGTCGTCAAACGGCCGGAAAAAATGACCGCTGGATCAAGGCGCGAGCCACAGCCGCTGATAGCCGCGACAACGACGAAAATCGAGCGCTCCATGACGGGAATCGAGGAATTCGACCGCGTGCTGGGCGGCGGATTTGTCAACGGCTCGGTTATTCTCATCAGCGGCGAACCTGGCATCGGCAAATCGACGATCATTCTTCAGGTGCTGGAAAAGTTGAAAGGCGACAAATTCCTGTATTTCACCGGCGAAGAGTCGGAAGAGCAGATTCGTCTCCGCGCCGAACGTCTGACTATCCGCGACCCGCGCATCTGGATCGCTTCGGAAAACAATCTGGAAAATATTTTATACCAAATGGAAACTCACCGTCCGGCCGCCATCGTCATCGATTCGGTTCAGACGGTTTATTCCGACGCCTACGAAAACGTTCCGGGAAGCGTGACGCAGGTGCGCGAATGTGCCGGGCGACTGTTGCGAAAGGCCAAAGAACTCGGCATCATCGCCGTTTTCATCGGACATATCACAAAAGACGGAATGATCGCCGGGCCGAAAGTGCTGGAGCATTTGGTCGATACCGTTCTGTATCTCGAAGGCGACAAGCAGAACTTTTATCGTTTATTGAGGTCGATGAAGAATCGTTTCGGCTCAACGAACGAAGTCGGGATTTTCGAGATGAAGGAGACCGGACTGATTCCAGTCGGAAATCCGTCGCATTTCTTTTTGTCCGAAAGACGCGAGCATGTCGCCGGTTCCGCGATTGCGGTCAGCATGGAAGGCACGCGTCCTTTTCTGATCGAGGTGCAGGCGCTGGTGACGCAGACGACGTACGGAACGCCGCAGAGAACGGCGAATGGAATCGATTATCGTCGGCTGGCTATGCTGATTGCCGTCTTGGAAAAGCGCGCCGGTTTCCCGCTCCGCACTCAGGACGTATTCGTCAATCTGGTCGGCGGTTTGAAAATCGACGAGACGGCTATCAACCTCGGGTTGGTCGCGGCGATGGCTTCGAGTTTTCGTGACATTCCGCTCGATCCGATGTCGGTTTTCATCGGCGAAGTCGGATTGGTCGGCGAAGTCCGTAGCGTGCCGTTTATCGAGCAACGCGTGAAAGAAGCGGTCAAGTTCGGCTATCAGAAAATTTACGTTCCCAAACATAACCTCCGCATGTTGAAAAGCGACGGCGATTCCAAAATTTTCGGCGTCGATTCGATCAATCATCTGCTGGGAATGGTGTTGTGATTGGGTTGGATAGGTTGATTGGGTTGGATTAGGTTGATTGGGTTGATTAGGTTGATTGGGTTGGATTAGGTTGATTGGGTTGGATTAGGTAGGATTAGGTTGATTAGGTTGATTAGGTTGATTGGGTTGGATTAGGTTGATTAGGTTGATTGGGTTGATTAGGTTGATTGGGTTGATTAGGTTGATTGGGTTGAATAGTTGAATAGGTTGATTGGGTTGGATTAGGTTGATTAGGTTGATTAGGTTGATTAGGTTGATTGGGTTGGATTAGGTTGATTAGGTTGATTAGGTTGATTAGGTTGATTAGGTTGATTGGGTTGGATTAGGTAGGATTAGGTTGATTAGGTTGAATAGTTGAATAGTTGAATAGGTTGATTAGGTTGATTGGGTTGGATTAGGTTGATTGGGTTGATTAGGTTGATTGGGTTGATTAGGTTGATTAGGTTGATTGGGTTGGATTAGGTTGATTGGGTTGATTAGGTTGATTGGGTTGATTAGGTTGATTGGGTTGGATTAGGTAGGATTAGGTTGATTAGGTTGATTAGGTTGATTGGGACTGTTGGATTTGGGGTAAAGTAGGGTTAATGTAATGGGTAAGGTTGTTTTTGAAGTTGTCTCCGTGATCTCTGCATTCTCTGCGAACTCCGCGGTTAAGAGATGGGTTTATCGGATCGTAGATGAACTTTAACATTTTATCCAAAGATGCCAATTCTCTCGCTCGCGCGTGCCGGTTTGAAACCGACCACGGCGCCGTCGAGACGCCGATTTTTATGCCGGTTGGAACGCATGGTGTCGTCAAGACTTTGACGCCTGTGGAATTGGACGACTGTCGGGCGCAGATAATACTTGGCAATACGTATCATCTGTTTTTGCGGCCGGGATTGGAAGTCATTCAGGGCGCGGGCGGATTGCATCGATTCAACGGCTGGAAAAAACCGATTCTGACCGATAGCGGCGGTTTTCAGGTTTTCAGCCTGTCGCATCTCGGTAAAATCACCGACGAGGAAGTAAAATTTCGTTCGCACATCGACGGAACGGAATACACATTGTCGCCGGAAATCTCGATGGAAATCCAGAACAAGCTCGGCTCCGACATCATCATGGCGTTCGACGAGTGCACGCCGTATCCGTGCGATTACGAATACGCCAAACAATCGCTGAAACGGACGCACGAATGGGAACACCGCTCGAAAATCCATTTTGACAAATTGAAACCGCTTTACGGGCATCGGCAATTTCTATTCGGAATCGTTCAGGGAAGTGTTTATCCCGATCTTCGGCAGGAGAGCATCGAGACGCTGAGTCAATTGGATTTCGACGGATACGCCGTCGGCGGACTCGCTGTCGGCGAACCGAAGGAAAAAATGTACGAAATGCTGGGACAGATTTCGCCGAACCTGCCGGAAAACGCGCCGCATTATCTGATGGGCGTCGGCAAACCGGAAGATATCATTCACGGCATCGCGCTGGGAATCGACATGTTCGACTGCGTTCTGCCATCCCGGAATGCGCGGAACGGAATGCTTTATACATGGAACGGACGAATCGTCCTCAAACAATCGCAGTATCGGATGGATTTCAACCCGCCGGACGAACGATGCGACTGCTATGCGTGCCGCAATTTTTCCAGAGCGTATCTGCGCCATCTGTATATGATTGGCGAGATGACCGGTTTGCGGCTCAATACGCTTCACAATATTCATTTCTTTCTGGAATTGGCGGCGAAGGCGCGCGAGTCGATCCGAAATGGCGTTTTCGGTGAATTTCAGGCGGAGTTTTTCCGCAATTATCCCGAGGAACCTGACCACTGGGAAGCGAATGTCATTCACCGGGAAGAGCGCCGAAAGAAACATCTTGAGGAAAATGCCGACAGAAGTGAGTAAGTTATGGCGATGAAATTTGAAAGTATTTGGAGTTCGTCGAGAGCCAACCGGAAATGAAAAGGCAATTGGTTAAATGGATATAAATGTTTCCTTCCCGCCTGAGGAATATTTCAGGCTGACAAATGAGGAAATCGACGGGCGAATCCTGGCCGCCAAATCGGTACTCGGCGATTCGCTGTTCATTCTCGGCCATCACTATCAACGCGACGAAGTGATCCGCTATGCGGACGCAGTCGGCGATTCATTTGGACTGTCTAAAAAAGCCGCGCAGACTTCGGCGAAATTTATCGTTTTTTGCGGCGTGCATTTTATGGCTGAAACCGCTGACATCGTCACGGCGCCGGATCAAAAAGTTTTTATGCCGGACGTGACAGCCGGATGTTCGCTTGCCGATATGGCGAATATCGATCAGGTCGAAAAAGCGTGGCAGAAAATCAACTTTTTCAATCCGAAGAAAACGATTCCGATCACGTACATCAATTCGAGCGTCGCGTTGAAAGCCTTTTGCGGAAAGAACGACGGCATTGTCTGCACGTCGTCGAACGCCCAAAAAGCGCTGGAATGGGCCTGGGCGCGCGGCGAGCGGATTTTCTTCTTTCCGGATCAGTTTCTCGGACTGAATACGGCTTATCGGATGGGCGTTCCGCTGGAGCAGATTTTAGTGTGGAATCAGGACAAACCGTTCGGTGGACATTCCAAACCGGCGATCGAAAAATCCCGGTTGATCCTCTGGAACGGTTCCTGTTGTGTGCATCAGGAATTCAGCAAGGAACATATCGATTTGCTTCGGCGGGAAGATCCGGCGATTCAAATCATTTCGCATCCGGAATGCAATTTCGACGTCGTGCAAAGTTCCGATTTCGTCGGAAGCACGGAATACATTATCCGAAAGATTTCCGAAAGCCCGGACAGAACGCATTGGGGCGTTGGGACTGAAAAGAATTTGGTCAACCGCCTGAAGAACCGTTTCCCGAACAAGAAGATCGTCTTTTTACAAAATTACGAGCCGTTCTGCGTCTCGATGTCGCAAACGACCGCCGTTCATTTGCTCTACGTTCTGGAGAATTTGGCGAAGGGTAGTTTGATCAATCAGGTTCTTGTCGAAAGCGAAAACCGTGAAAAAGCGCTGATGGCGCTGAATCGCATGTTGGAGTTGGCATGAGTCAATCGGATACGCCATTTCGCGAAACGGATGTGCTGGTGATCGGGGCCGGATTGGCCGGTTGTGCGGCGGCTTTCGCGGCGCAAAAGGCCGGACTAAGAGTCATTTTGACGACCTGTCAGGATGAATTCACCGAGTCGTCGTCGTATTATGCGCAGGGCGGAATCATTTACCGCGGCGAGAACGACTCGATCGAGAATTTGCTGGAAGACTTTCAGCGGGCGGGCGCCGGGATCGTCAACGAGCAGGCGGTCAGACAGATTTATCGATACGGACCGGAATTCATCGAGCAAATTCTCGTCGGCGATCTTCAGATTCCGTTCAACCGAACGGATGACGGGAAAATTGCGCTGACAAAAGAGGCTTCGCATTCGATTCCACGCATCGCTTACGTAGAAGATCATACCGGCAAGGCGATTCAGGAATTGTTTTACAAAAAAATCCGCTCGCTGGAAAACGTCGAAATCCTGACTTCCGCAAGTGCGGTCGATCTCATCACACTTGCGCACCATTCGCTGAATCAGTTGCATATTTACGAACCGAGCACCTGTGCCGGCGCTTATATTTATTTTCAGAAAGAAAACGAGGTGCGCTCGATTCTTGCGAAGCAGACGATTCTGGCGACCGGCGGACTCGGTCGGCTTTACCTGCATTCGTCCAATCCGCATCATGCGAGAGGCGACGGTTACGCGATGGCTTACCGGGCAGGTGCGCGCATCATGAACATGGAATATGTCCAGTTTCATCCAACGACACTTTTTTCCAACGACGACGAGCGGTTTCTGATCACCGAGGCAATGCGCGGCGAGGGCGGAATTCTTCGGAACAACGCCGGAGAAGATTTTATGAAGCGGTACGATTCCGCCGGTTCGCTTGCACCGCGGGATGTCGTCGCGCGAAGCATCATTCATGAAATGAGCAACACCGGCACGCCGTACGTTCTGCTCGATATTACGTATCGGGACGCCGATTGGATCAAACACCGTTTTCCGATCATTTGTCAGAAATGTCTCGAAGTGAAAGTCGATATCACCAAAGAAGGAATTCCGGTCGTTCCCGCGGCTCATTATGAATGCGGTGGCGTCGCGACCGACATGCTGGCAAATACGACGATTCGCCGACTCAAAGCCATCGGCGAAGTCGCCTGCACCGGCTTGCATGGCGCAAACCGGCTCGCCAGCAGTTCGCTTCTCGAATGTCTGGTTTTCGGAACGCTTGCCGGGCGTGATTGCTCCGAACGGATTCGGCAAAACAAGATCGTCACACCGCAGATCGCCAAATGGAAAATCGAATACGAACCGCTCGATCCCGACCTTTTGCGGCAGGATCGGTTGACGCTGAAACATACGATGTGGAATTACGTCGGGATCGTCCGAAATGCCAAAAAATTGGAACGCGCCTACGGAATTTTGTATCGGTTGAAACAGGACATCGATCAATTTTACGCGCACAGTCAATTAAACGATGATTTATTGGGACTCCGAAACGCCGCAACAACGGCGATGTTGGTATTGCACGCGGCCACTTTGCATAAGGGAAGTTGCGGTTGCCATTATCGGGTCGATTGAGTTATATTAATAGTCAATAAAAATGGAGGTAACGTGAATTCAGTACTTTATGCAATGGGTGGAGCCGGTCAACAACAGGGCGCTCCGAGCGGAAATCCGCTTTTGTCTCTGCTACCGTTTTTGCTGATTATCGTCGTGATGTATCTGCTGATGATTCGTCCGCAGGCGAAAAAGCAAAAAGTGAAACAGAGGATGCTCCAGGATTTGAAACCGGGAGACGACATCCTGACCATTGGCGGCATTTATGGCAAGATCGAAGGCGTTCGCGAGAAGGAAGGACTCCTGATCGTTAAAATCGCGAAAGACGTGAAAGTTACGATCTCCCGTTCCGCCGTCGCCGATAAGACAACCGAAAAAATGGTGGCGTAGCGCTTATGTCTCTTCTTAGAATTCAATTGTACGGCAGTCCGATTCTGAATTCGAAGACTGCCAAAGTCGAAACGCTTCCGCCGGATTTTTCGCAAATTCTCGACGATATGTTTGAAACGATGTACGCCGACGACGGTATCGGACTTTCGGCCAATCAGGTCGGAATTCCGCTGAGTTTTTTCGTAGCCGACTTTTCTCTTCACGATGAAAACGGCAGAAAGATGGTCTTTATCAACCCGGAAATTCTCGAATATCAGGGCGAAGTCGCGGCTGATGAAGGCTGTCTCAGCGTGCCGGAAATTCGCGAAGAGGTGATCCGCGCCGAGAAGATCAAGGTTCGTTATGAAAACGTCGAGCGAAATGTTCACACTGAAGAATTTTCCGGTTATTACGCCCGTGTAGTTCAGCACGAGACAGACCACCTGAGCGGCATCTACTTCGTCGATCGCATCAGCCGGTTGAAGCGAAGTTTCATTGCATCCAAATTAAAACGCATCGCCGCCGATGCCAAAAAAGGAGTGACGGTTCAGGTCAGTTAACGCCGGTATGAAGATCGTCTTCATGGGAACGCCAGAATTTGCTATTCCGTCGCTGAAAGCGCTCGCCGAATCGCGTCACACGGTTCTCGCCGTCGTGACCGCTACGGATACCGAAAAAGGACGCGGATTGAAGATTCAGGAACCGCCCGTTAAAACGTTGGCGAAGGAACTCGGCTTGCCTGTCTTTCAGCCAGCGGATTTGAAATCCCCGGAATTTATCGGGCAGATGAAGAATCTGTGCGCCGATCTGTTTGTCGTCGTTGCGTTCCGCATTCTGCCGGTCGATTTGCTGGAGGTTCCGCGGCTCGGTTCGGTCAATCTGCACGCTTCGTTGCTCCCGAAATATCGTGGCGCGGCTCCGATCAACTGGGCGATCATCAACGGAGAGAAAGAAACCGGGCTGACGATTTTTCGCATTCAGGCGCGGGTCGATACCGGCGATATTCTTTTTCAGGAAAAAATGCCGATCCTGCCGGAAGACACGTTCGGCTCACTCTACGAAAAACTGTCCCGGTTGGGCGGCGAATCGCTCGTGCGCATCGTGAATGCGCTCGAAGAAAACTGTCTCGCACCGATTCCGCAGCGACACGAATTGGCGACTCAGGCGCCGAAAATTTTTCCCGAGATGGGAGAGATCGACTGGAAAAAAGATGCTTTTTCGATTAAAAATCAGATCCATGGACTTTCGCCCACACCCGGCGCGTACTCCTTTTTCCGCAAGAAACGCATCAAGTTTTTATCGGCGGCCATCGAAACCGGCGACGATTCAAATGCGACCGGCGCCATCGTCCTCCGTGAGAAAAACCGGCTGGGAATCCAAACCGGCGACGGTGTTTTGTTTCCAAAGGAAGTTCAGGCGGAAGGGAAAAAACCGCTTCCGATCGTTGAATTCCTACGCGGTTTTCCGGGCCGGATAGGAGAAGCATTTTCCGAATGAGAGCCCGAACCGCCGCCGTCGAAATCCTCAATTCGCTTCACAAACAACCGTCAGATTTCGAGACGCGCGTCTCGGAGTTTGTCTCGACGATTGAATTTTCTCAGGAAGACCGCGATTTTATTTACGCACTCGTCAAAGGCGTTATTCAATATCGCAGACTGTTGGACTATATTTTAACCTTTTCGCTGAATCGTCAGTTTAGCCAGATCGAGGTAACGGCGGTAAATTTGTTGCGTATCGGCGCCTTTCAGTTAGTCGTATTGAAAACACCGCCGCATGCGCTAGTCTATGAAACCGTTGAAGCCGCCAAAGAGTTGAAACGTCCCGACCTCGGTCCGTTGATAAACGCCGTTTTGAGAAATTTGCCCGAAGAGGCCGCGTGGCGAAAATCGCTGAGCAGAATCGCGGACGAAACTGAGCGGCTTGGCATCGAGTTTTCGCATCCGGATTGGTTGGTGAAGCGGTGGATGGCCAATTTCGGCGTCGAATCGACTCGCCGGATTCTGGAATTCAACAATTCTTATCAGCCGATTTGCTTTCGGCACAACCCGATCCGTTTTTCGTGGACCAAGACGGAGGAACGCCTTGCGCAACAGAAGCAAACGGTGAAAATCATTTCTGAAAAACCAATCCATTTCTTTTCAGTCAGTCGTCCGGGCATTTTACTGAAAAGTGATTTTTTCAAGGAAGGCGGCTGTTCGGTTCAGGATTACAATCAGGCGCTCGCCGTTCTTTTGCTTTCTCCCAAAGAAGGCGAGACGATCGTCGATGTCTGCGCCGCACCGGGCGGCAAATCGACATTTATCGCTCAGTTGGCGGGTAATCGTTCCGCCGTTCATGCTTCCGACATCAACGAGCAGAAAATGAATCTTGTGAAAAATGAGTGCCTACGGTTAGGAATCGATTCGATAAATTATCATGTGGCGGATGCGAGCCGCGACGCGTTTCCGGAAGCGGATAAAGTCTTGATCGACGCGCCTTGCACCGGCACCGGCGTCCTGTCCCGACGAGCCGATCTGCGCTGGAACCGGACGGTTCATCACATGAAGCAAGTGCGTCGTCTACAGATCGGGATTCTTGAAAATGTCGCGAAATACGTTCGCATCGGCGGCACGCTCGTTTACAGCACCTGCAGTCTGGAGCCGGAAGAAAATTGGGACGTCGTTCGGGAGTTTTTGGCCGGTCATCCCGAATTTTCCGTCCAGCCCGCGCAAAAATGGATCGAGAAAACGTACTGCGACGATTCCGGAGCCGTTCAGATCCTTCCGCATCGGCATAACCTGACCGGTAGTTTTGCGGTCCGTCTGAACAAAACATCGTCCGGCGCATTACATGAAAAATAAATTGTTTTTAGGGTAAAAATATGAGAGTTCGCACGAAAAATTTATTCCGGTTTCTCGCGGCGTTTGCGGTCTTCACGATCGTTTTTGGCGTCCTGATGGATAAACTGATCCTGCCGCTCTACGTCCGGCACGGAAATGAATATGAACTGCTCGACGTTCGGCACAAACCTTTGCCGGAAGCCAGAGCGATTCTGGAAAGTAACGGTATCGAATCGGTTGTGAGCGATACGCTGGAAAATTCGGACTTCCCGCCGCAAACGGTCATCGACCAGCAACCGCCGGCGGGATACATGGTGAAAAAGGGCCGAATCGTCAACCTGATCATTTCCGGCGGAGAACGCTATTTCCCAATGCCGAAACTGGTTGGAAAAGTGCTGAAAGCCGCGGATTTGGAATTGGAGCGCTGGGGCGTCGTCGTCGATTCGGTCACTCATGAATACTCGTCGGACAAACCGGTCGGCGTCGTCAGTGCGCAATCGATCTCGCCCGGATTGATGATTTCGACCAATACGCATGTCTGGCTGACGGTTAGTAAAGGCGCACCGGATAAACAACTGGAGGTTCCAGACCTCTTCGGTCTCAATCTCGACGAAGCTAGGAAAATCATTCGGAAGTCGGGACATCTTCTCGGAAAAATCCGGTACATCCAGAATCCGGATCTGACGCCTTATACGGTCATCGGACAAAAACCGGAAGCCGGAAAATTGATGGACAATCCGACAGCGATCAGTTTGGACATCACTACGATTAGTCAGGAGGAGGAATAATTTTCGGATGATTCAGATCGTTCCTTCACTGCTTTCTGCCGACTTTGCAAATCTTGAACAGCAAATTCGTCTCGTCGAATCGGCGGGCGCTAAACGTTTGCATCTCGACGTCATGGACGGCCATTTCGTCCCGAATATCACGATCGGACCGTTTATCGTTTCCGCGATCCGAAAGATCACGGCGCTTCACCTCGAGTCTCATCTGATGATCGAGAATCCCGAAAAATATATCCCGCAGTTCGTTGACGCCGGAAGCGACACCGTCATCATTCATGTTGAAACGACGAAAGACATTCCGGGCGAATTGGAAAGAATCCGGTCATTGGGCGCCCGAGCTGGACTTGTGATCAATCCGCCGACGCCGTTTACTCACGTTGAACCATTCCTGTCGATGATCGATCACTTGTTGATAATGACGGTCAATCCCGGTTTCGGCGGACAGGAAATGATTCAAAACGCGTTGGAAAAGGTCAGGCTGGCAAAATCCGCCGCGCAAAAATACGGTTTTCCGATCGAGATTGACGGCGGCGTCAATTACGAAACTCTGACGATGGCGGTTTCTTCCGGCGCGGATTTGTTAGTTGCCGGCAACGCCATCTTTAGTGGATCCGATCCCGCGCGCACTTATGTCGACCTTAACAGAAAAGCCAACGAATGAATAAAGTTTACGAAGGTGAATTAGCCAGAAAAGCGATACACTACATTTCTTCGCTCATTCCATTGCTCTATTATCTTTTTTTCCCAAAAGAGACAGGGCTGATCGTCATCGGATTGATGACGCTGGGAATCCTCCTCGCCGAAGTTTTACGCATGACAATTCCATCTTGCAAACGGTTCTATGTTCAGATATTCGGTTGGATGGTTCGGCCGCATGAGAAAGAGAATCACCTGACCGGAGCGAGTTATGTGTTTCTCGGCAGTTTGATCGTGATATACTTTTTTCCGAAGGAAATTGCGACGATTTCTCTCCTCTTTCTAACCATAGGCGATCCGTCAGCGGCGCTTATCGGGATGGCGTTTGGGAAAATCCGCCTTCTCCATAAGAAGACGCTGGAAGGCGCGCTCGCGTTTGTTCTGTCCGGACTCTTGGTGACTTTTTGGATTCCCGGCGTGCCGTTTTGGGTAAAAGTCGTCGGCGCGGTCGCAACGTGCTTCGTGGAGTTGATGTCGTGGAAACTCGACGATAATATCACCATTCCGCTGATCGGAAGCATACTCATGGTTGCTTTAATGAGATAAACAGTAGTGAGGCGGTTGGCTGTTCATGTCCTTCGTTAATCCGTTTTTCCTCTTTTTCCTTCCGCTGGCGGCAATTCCCGTCATCATTCATCTGTTCGGCCGCCGACGGTATCAGACCGTTGAATTCAGTTCCATCCGGTTTTTAAAACAATTGGAAAGCGATGTCATTCGGCGACTCAAACTCCGTCAGATTCTGCTGCTAATTCTCCGAACTTTGCTGATCTTATTCATTGTTCTGGCATTTGCCCGTCCGTATCGGACGAATCTTTCCGGTGGATTTACCGTTCGGCGCGGCGCAACGGTTTATCTGATCCTCGATTGTTCCGCTTCTATGGATAAAACGATTGAGGGTCGGAATCTCGTGGAAATTGTTCGACGTAATCTTCAGGCGGCGTTTTCAGAAATCGAATTTCCCGTGACGGTTCGCCTGATCGATACCTCGGAGCCGACTGTCATTCGGGAGATCGGATTCGTTAAAAATTCCACTCAGTTGACGCGCGCGATCGCCGGTTATTCGGTTAAACCGCTCGCCGGAAAATTGGATGTCGCCCTGCGAACGGCATCGACGGATATGGAAAAACACCCCGAAGCCTCCGTCGCCGTCTGGATCGCCAGCGACTTTCAGAAGAGTTCATGGCAAACAAACGGATCGACAACCAATCCGCTTCAGCCATTTTGGGAAAAACCGGGCGTCCGTTTCCTTTTGCTTCCCGTCAATCGGGATGGATACAACATCGGGATTTCGCGGGTCGAAATTCCCGACCAGATCGTCGAAGCGGGCAAATCGGCGACGATTCGGCCGGTTCTGACGAATTGGTCGCCGGAGTCCGTGGAATCGCCGGTTTCACTTTTCATCGAAGGCGAACGGGTTGGTCAGAGCGTTGTTTCGATTCCGCGCCGCGGTTCGGCGGACATTTCGTTCGAGTGGATTTCACAAAGCGGCGGATATTTAGCAGGCTTTGCCGAAACGCCGGATGACGATCTGCCTTTGGACAACCGGCGCTATTTTGTCATGAACATTCCGGATTCGATCCGGATTCTGATCGTCGGGCAAACATCGGCAGATGCGCGATATTTCGTCAAAGCGCTGGAGGCTAAAAGCGGCTCCTCGTTCGATGTCAGATTTACGATGGAATCGCAACTGCCGGCGGAAGATCTTCGGAAACCGGACGTTCTGCTAATGACCGACATCGCCGGAATCGGAGAATCGTTTCGGGAGAAACTCAACAGATTTATTAATGACGGCGGCGGATTGATTGTCTTTCCCGGCGAACATTGCCAGCCAGAAAATTTTAACCGCGCATGGTCGGAGCCGTTCGGTCTTCCGAAGTGGAAAAATACGCGGAAATCGTCCGGCGATTCTTATTTGAAACTCGGCTCGCTGAAATCCGGGCATCCCGTTTTCCGGGACTTGTGGCAACAGAAAGAACGGTTGGAAAACTCGCCGCACTTCTTTGTCGTTCCGGGATTTCTGACGGACGATCATCAGACGATTCTCGCCGGATTCGAGGATGAAACGCCGTTCCTGATCGAAACGATCGGACGAACCGGGCGCATCCTGACTTTTGCGACGGCGCCGAATTTAAACTGGACCGATTTCCAGTTGACAGGCCTGTTTCCGACGCTGATCCGTCGTGCGGCGCTTTACGCGGCAGGAAAAAACGGTCAACGGACGGATTATTTCTGCGGCGACACGGTTCGGTTTGAAATGGCGGGAACGCAAAATGCCACCGACTTGGTCGTTATTACGCCGACCGGCAGGAAAATTCATCCGCGAAGAGACGAAAGTTCAAATTTTAGTTTTTCCGATTGCGCCGTGGCGGGTATCTATCGGGTCGAATCGGGAGGTCGGCGTGTTTTTTCGTTCGCGGCTAATGTTCCGGAGTCGGAATGTGCCGGAGAATTTTTTAATGAACGGGATTTTCGCGAGATCGGCGATTTTCTGCCGTCGAGAATTGCCGTCTATGCCGCCGAGCAAGGCAGTGAATCCGCGCCGATGAATCTGAACCGTGAATATGCGGTTCTCTTCTTTGTTTTTGCCTTGATGGTTGCCGCGCTGGAAACCTTTATCGGCAGGATCAACCGTGTGAACATTTCAAAAGAGACAAATCTATGATGGATAATTTTTCTGAAAAATCGAATCTGGAAATCGATCGGGCGCTTTTAGTCGGCGCCGTGACCAACAATCAGTCGCAGGAAACCGTTGCCGAACAAATGGAGGAATTGCGACTGCTGGTTCGGACGCTGAATTACGACGGCGAAATCCTGACCATTCCGCTCAAACGGATCGACCCGGCGACATTCATCGGAAGCGGAAAAGTCACCGAGATCAAAAACATGCTCGAAGAACTGAAGATCGGCGAGATCGTTTTTAATGACGACCTGTCGCCGACGCAAATGCGGAATCTTGAACGCGCCTTGGAAATGGAAATCCGCGACCGAAGCGGAATCATCCTGGAAATCTTCGCCAGCCATGCTCGGACGCGCGAAGCGAAAACGCAGGTCGAACTGGCAACGCTCGAATATCTGCTTCCGCGGTTGACGCGACGCTGGACGCATCTCGAACGGCAGATCGGTGGAATCAATGTGCGCGGCGGCGCGGGCGAGACGCAGATCGAAACAGACAAACGCCTGATCAAAGTCCGCATCTCCCGATTGAAAAAAGACCTGCAAAGGATCGAAAACGATCGCGCGGTGCAACGAAAAAGCCGGCACGGCAATTACAACGTCTCGCTCGTCGGCTATACGAACGCGGGAAAATCCACGCTCATGAATCTCTTCACGGGATCGGAAGTACTCGTCGAGGATAAATTGTTCGCGACGCTGGACACGACCGTCCGGCAATGCCAGCTCGATAAATATCACCGGATTTTACTCAGCGACACGGTCGGTTTCATCCGCAAATTGCCGCATCATCTGGTCGCTTCGTTTCGAGGCACGTTGAAGGAAATAGAAGAGGCCGATCTCATCGTGAAGGTCGCCGACATCAGCCAGCCGCAATGCCTGACTCATCTTCAGACCGTTGACGAGGTGCTGACCGACCTGAAAGTCAGCCACAAACCGTCGATCGTCGTGTTTAACAAGATCGATCGGATGGACAAAGAGATTTTTGCGGATGCGAAGCGAATCTATCCGGACGCTGTTTTTCTGTCGGCGTTGAACCATCTGAAGACCGACGACCTCCGGCGCGCCGTCATCGCGGAATTGGAAAAGATGGAAATCCAGTTGACGGTTCAGATTCCTTTAACGGAAGTTCGCGACGTTGCTTACGTCCGGGATCATGCGTTCATCCTGTCCGAAGATTATTCCGATGAATTTGTGACGCTGGAGTTGATAATCAACCGGAAAATTTGGGAACAGATTCGCCGGAAGTTCGGAAAGGCGACCGTCCGACCAATTCTTCAAAAGGAGTGAATCGGCGCTTGACTTTGAATCATTTGCTGACTACCTTTGTTACAAAGGTGAAGCATGAAGATTGACCAGAAATCGATAAGAAAACCTTCCGTTGCAGGCAGGTTTTATCCGGGAGACGCCACCTCGCTTGAAAAAGCCGTTATCCAATATTTGGACTCGGCACCGGAATCAATCATAACGCTGAAGCGTCTGTTCGGAATCATCTCGCCACATGCCGGATTTGTTGCATCGGGGCCGGTTGCCGCCGTCGGATACCGGTTTTTGCAAAAGCACCCGTTTTCAAAAGTCGTCGTAATCGCTCCGAGCCATCACGAATATTTCCGCGGAATTTCGGTTTTTTCCGGCAAAGCTTACCAAACGCCGATGGGCGAAGTTCCGGTCGATCAGAAAATCTGCGACCTGCTGACCGGGCGTGGCGGAGTCGTTTATCGTTCGATGAAAGGGCATCAGGCCGAACACGCGATCGAGGTTCAACTTCCGTTTCTTCAAAATATCTTTCCCGAATTTTCACTCATTCCGGTCGTCATCGGTTCGGTGACCATGAACGAACTGGATGAATTTGCGTTCATCCTGGCGGAAGTCTTTGCAGAGACCGAATTCGTCGTTGTAGTAAGTTCCGATCTTTCTCATTATCATTCGTATCCGGAAGCGGTAAAAATGGACAAACACATTATTTCGCTTTTGGAAAAATATGATTTGAGCACTTTGGAATCCGGTTATGAGGACAACTCGCTGGAAGCATGCGGCCTGGCACCGATCCTGACGTTGCTTAAATATGCCAAAATTTTGGGGAAAGCCAGATGTAAGACGCTGGATTATCGGAATTCGGGCGACACGGTCGGCCTCGGCGATCAGGTGGTCGGATATTTATCGGCGGCGGTGTTTGAACTTTAACCGGCTTATCAGAAAGTTGCGGAAGTGACACGCACTCATCAGACATTCAGTGTTTTTGGGGCGAGCCGCGTCGGGATTTCTTTTGCAAATCATCTTCAAAAAAACGGTCTGATTCCACGGTTTTTGTGGAATCGTTCGCCGGAAAGGCTCAGGCAAGCCGAAAAATGGGTGCGGTTCGAAGCGGCCACGACGCAGATTAGCGACTTCGACGAACCGACGGACTGGTTAATTATTTCCGTTTCGGATGACGCAATTGAATCCGTCGCGCAAAATCTCGCTGAATTGCCTGTGAATTTCACCGGATGTTCAGCGTTCCACACATCAGGATTTCTGAGTTCGGATATTTTCAGTGCGCTCAAAGAACGCGGTTGTCGGATCGGCTCGTGCCATCCGGTGCTCAGCGCGCCGGACATCGCGACGGGAATTCAACGATTTTCGACGGGAATATTTGCATGCGAAGGAGAACTCGAGTCCGAACTGATTCGCTTGACGTCCAAAATTGGGAAAATCAGTTTATCGGTGACGCCGGAACAAAAGCGCTTGATCCATGTTTCGGCGGTTTTTTTAAATAACTACTCGGTTTCGCTGATCGCCGCAGTGAAAAATCTTTGCAGGGAAAAGGGTTTATCGGACGAATTTTCGACGCTTTTACTTAAACATTTTTCCGAGCAGGCGGTCGAAAGCGGCTGGCATCTGCCGTTATCGGATGCGCTGACCGGCCCGGCGGCTCGCGGCGACCGGAAGACGATCGAGAGACATCTGGAATTTCTTAAAAGCGACGAGGACATGAAAGAACTTTACGTGAGTTTTCTGAAGATTACACAAAATTTGTTATCGAAGGAAAAAAGTAAAAATTCCGAAGATCGCGACGATATAAAAAGAATCGATGAGGCAAAATGAAACGGCTGAGTTGCTGGTTGGTTGTTTTCGTTCTGTTTTTAAACGGAACCGCTCAGGAAAAGAAGGTTTTCTGGGATGGGTATGATTGGGTGTCCGTCACAAAAGTAACGCGGGAATATCCGGAATATGCCGTTTGGATCAAGAGCGCTTATCTGAGCGGCTTGCTCGACGGAAAACTTTTTTATGAAATGAAAGCGGTGGCCGTCAACTCCCGGATGGCCGATTCGATATTTACGGATTTGATCCGGTCGGCTCCGTCGCGTGAATTGATCGAAGGATTGGATGAGTTTTATCGTGATGAGACGCGGAAATACGTGCCGATTCCATCAGCGTTGATCGCAACGAGGATGCTTCAATTAAATTATTCAGAAAAAGAGGTTGATCACTTTATCTGCGAAAGCAAAAAATGGATCAACGATTTGACGAAGCGTCTGATTATTCCGTCGGAATGATCTCGTTGCAGTTTGGGCAAACCATATAAACGGTCCGTTCGCCGAAAAACCGAAGATTGGTCACGCGGTAACGCGCCGTGCCGGACATATTCGGACGTTGCGTAACAACGATGCTTCTTTCACGGCTTTTCCCGGATTCCAGCGGCACGTCATGAACGCTGACGACCGACAGACTTTTCTTGTCGATAGTTTTTCCGTTATTGTCCAGGATGTCGATC
This sequence comes from Fidelibacterota bacterium, assembly GCA_041645495.1. GTDB lineage: Bacteria > Fidelibacterota > UBA2242 > UBA2242 > UBA2242 > 0-14-0-20-45-22. Next base: position 40,827 of record JBAZPZ010000002.1, read on the forward strand.
ACACCGCTGATCTCGCCGATCGATTTTTGGGAGATGTTTTCGATCTCGATGGTAATCCGAAGGAGATCGTTATCGAGCTGCGCAACGACGACATCGTTGATCTGGATCGCCTGCTGGGCGAACGCAGTCGTCAAGAGAATCCCGAGAACGAATAAGAATTTCATTTTTTTCATCATGACCTCACAGTCTGGAACCAATTTAGACGATTCTTTGGATATAGTCAAGGAACGGTTGACAATTGGCTGAAAATCCGGCATGTGAAGATCATTCAGGAAGTGCGCGCCGACGTAGTTCTTGATTGATTACCGGTTGTTTAATAACTTCACGGCGTGCAGGAGAAGCGAAAACCAATGAAAAAAAACAGGATGCTGGAGAAGATCGCCCGTTTCTTGCATCACCGGACAAAAATCACTTTATCCGCCGCCGAAATGAGCCGGATTCAGGCGGCGCGTCAGGTCGTTCTGGAAAAAATCCGAGATGGAAAAACCGTTTATGGGATCAACACGGGATTCGGAAACCTCGCTCAGGTCAATATTCCCGCGGACGAATTGGAACAACTACAGATCAACCTGCTTCGCAGTCATGCCTGCGGCGTCGGGAATCCGATCGATCCCGAGATTGTGGCGCTGATGATGTTTCTGAAAATCAAAAGCCTTGCCGCGGGATTTTCCGGTTGCTCGCCGGACGTGGTCGAAAAATTGGCGGAACTTTTAAATAAAAATATTCTGCCGATCGTTCCGGCGCGCGGTTCAGTCGGTGCAAGCGGCGATTTGGCGCCGTTGGCGCATCTTTGTCTGCCGCTGATCGGCGAGGGCGAGGTTTTATATCAAGGACAGAAACGAAACGCAGAGGAATTGATCGTGCAAGGCGTGTATCGACCGGTTCGGTTGGGACCGAAAGACGGCCTCTCTCTGATCAACGGAACGCAGTATTCGACGGCGCTATTGACGGTTGCACTTCTGCGGGCGAGTGACATCATTCTGCTGTCCGAACTCGCGATGGCGATGAGCGTCGAGGCGACGCTGGCTACCGACGTCCCGTTTCGGCAACAAATCCATGAAATCCGCCGGCAGAATGGCGAACAGGAAGTTGCCCGCCATATCCGGAATTTTTTACAGGACAGCGAGATCGTCCGGTCGCATAAAGATTGCATCAAAGTGCAGGATCCGTACAGTTTTCGGTGCGCGCCACAGGTGATCGGCGTAGTCCGGGACGCGCTCCAATTCGTGGAAAATATTGTGGAGAACGAACTCTCTGCTGTGACGGACAATCCGCTCGTTTTTGCCGAAACCGGCGAAGTGCTCAGCGGCGGAAATTTTCACGCGGAACCGTTGGCAATGGCGGCGGATTTTCTCTCTATTGCATTGGCGGAATTGGCGAATATCGCCGAACGGCGGATCGCCAACCTGATCGATCCGGTGATGAGCGGGCTACCGGCGTTTTTGACGCAATCGGGCGGCATCAATTCCGGTTTCATGATCGCTCATGTGACGGTTGCGGCTTTGTGCGCCGAGAACCGCACGTTATCGACTCCGGCGTCAGTGGAAACGATCCCGACGTCCGCCAATCAAGAAGACCACGTCAGCATGGCGCCCAACGCTTGCCTGAAGCTTCTCCAGATCATCGAAAATTCACGGAAAATCGTCTGGATCGAATTACTGGCGGCGGCGCAGGGAATGGATTTTCGCAAACCGCTCACGGCCGGCATCGGCACGCGACTGGGACACGCGAAGATAAGATCGATGGTTAAACACCTCGATGAAGACAGAATTTTTTATCGGGATCTGGAAAAAAGCGAGGCATTGTATTCCGATAGCGCCTTCATTGAATCGATTCACCGGATTTCAATTAACAATTGACTTTTTGAACTTATTCTGTAACGAGGTTAGTGATGAATTTGAAAAAAATTATTCGAGAAGGATTAACATTCGATGACGTTCTGCTGATTCCGGCAGAATCGGATGTCCTTCCCAGACAAGTTAACCTGACGACGTATTTAACCAAGCGGATCGAACTGTGTGTGCCGATCGTCAGCGCCGCGATGGATACGGTCACGGAAGGCGCGATGGCGATCGCTATCGCTCGCGAAGGTGGAATCGGCATCCTGCACAAAAATATGTCGATCGAAGAGCAAGCAGTAGAAGTCGATAAAGTCAAACGCTCCGAAAGCGGAATGATCGTCAAGCCAATCACGCTTTCTTCGGATAAGACCATCCGGGAAGCGCTGGAAGTCATGTCGAAATACGCGATCTCCGGAATTCCGATCGTCGATGATGGTCACCTGATCGGCATCCTGACGAACCGCGATATCCGTTTTGAGACGAATCTCGAACAAAAAATATCGGAACGGATGACGAGTAAAAACCTGATCACCGCTCCCGTTGGGACGACGTTGGAAAAAGCGGAGGAGATTCTTCAACAGCACCGGATCGAAAAATTGCTCGTCGTCGATAAACGGGGCGGTTTAAAAGGATTGATTACCGTTAAGGACATTCTGAAGAAGAAAAAATTCCCGAACGCCGCCAAGGATTCGATCGGTCGTCTTCGGGTCGGCGCGGCAGTTGGCGTCAGTGGCGATTATTTACAGAGAGCCGAGCGTTTGATCGATGCTCAGGTCGATGTTTTGGTGGTCGATACGTCGCATGGACATTCGCGGAATGTGATCGAAACGGTTAGGCAGTTTAAGAAACGGTTTTCCGGCATAGACATCATCGCCGGAAATGTCGCCACAAGCGAAGCGACCAAGGCATTGATCGATTCCGGCGCAGACGCCGTCAAAGTTGGGATCGGGCCGGGAGCGATTTGCACGACCCGAATCGTCGCAGGCGTCGGGATACCGCAACTTTCGGCAATCATGGATTGCGCCGAAGAAGCGGCAAAATTTGGGATTCCCATCATCGCCGATGGCGGAATCCGGTACTCCGGCGATATTGCCAAGGCGCTTGCCGCCGGTGCAAGTACCGTGATGCTCGGTTCGCTTTTGGCGGGCATGGACGAAAGCCCGGGCGAGACGATTCTCTATGAAGGGCGCGTTTACAAGTCTTATCGGGGTATGGGCTCGATCGCCGCGATGGAAAAAGGAAGCAAAGACCGGTATTTTCAGGAATCAGAGGAAAACAAGAAATTGGTGCCGGAAGGAATCGAAGGAATTGTGCCGTACAAAGGAGCGCTACACGAAACGGTTCATCAACTGACTGGCGGACTGAAGTCGTCGATGGGTTATTGCGGCGCCCGAACGATTGCTGATTTGCAGAAATCTGCAAAATTCATCAAAGTGACGCATGCTTCAATTGAAGAGAGTCATCCTCACGATGTGAAGATCAGCAAGGAGGCTCCAAATTATCGAACGTTTGATTAAATAGAAAAAGTTAGACGAATTGCCGGAATGATGAAAAAATCGTCAGGGCAACTTGTTGATAATATCGGCGAGTTTGGACTTTTTGTTCGCGGCGTTGTTGCGATGAAGAACGCCTTTTCCCATGATCGAATCGATGATGGACACGGTTTCGCGATACAGAGGTTCAGCTTCCGCTTTCGTAGCGGCGGCCTTTACCTTTTTAATCATGGATTTCATGATCGATTTATAATGTCTGTTGCGCAGTCTGGATTTCTCAGCCTGACGAATTCGTTTTTGTACACTTCTTTTTTTGCTCATTGAACTCCTTTCAAATATTATCAAAAAGTGAGGAAATTTATTTATAACGATGAAGATTTTCAAATGAAAAAACGGAGAACACGGTGATATTTCTCATGAAACTGCTGGCGACAGTGCTTCTGGCCGTGATTTTTCTCCTGTTTTTGATTTTTCTCACCCGGACGGTCTTTACCGTTCGTCTGGCTATGACTCCGGAGAAAAAGAAATTTTTTACTCGGATCATGTTTTTCGGCGGGATTATCGGCGTCATGGTTGGGTTTGAAGCGGAAATGTTGGAAATCTTTTTGGTTGTAGCGAACCGCAGTGTTCGCATTCTCCGGAAATATCCATCGAAAAAGGAAAAACCGGTTACTGCTCGCCAACCGGAAAAACCGAAAGAAAAGCCGAAGAAAAAACCGCCGCTGTTTACCGTCCGGGAATGGATTTCACTCGGAAAAGAGGTCGTCCGGCGCTTTTTGAAGATACCGGAAGATATGAAAATTGCCGCCGATCTGGAAATCGGTCTGGACAATCCGGCCGCGACCGGTTATTTGATGGGTGCGTACTATTCACTCAACGAATTACTCCCGTTCGCGCAGAAAATCCGGGTCGAACCGTCCTTTATTCAGAAAAAGTTTTTAGGAACAATTGACATAACCGGTTCAATTCGGTTGATTTGCGTTGTAGGAATCGTTATTTTTATTTCCGGAAAATTGATCGTTCAAATTTTTAAGATGAGGAGAAAAAGACATGTTGGAAGGAATCGTTGATACACTGCTGAACCGGCTGAAAGACATCGTCGCTTCGGAAACGGTCGTCGGCAAACCGATTCAGGCCGGAGAAACGACCGTGATTCCCGTTACCAAGATTTCGCTGGGATTCGGCGCGGGAGCTGGTTCGTCGGACAACAAGGAAAAAGGAAATGCAGGCGGAACGGGCGGCGGAGCGGTTATCGAACCGATTGCGATCATCACCGTCACAAAGGACGAAGTGAAAATTCATCACTTGAAAGACAAAGAATCCGGGCTGGAAAAGGTTCTTGAAGCGCTTCCGGATCTGATCGCTAAGTTCACGAAACCGAAAGAAGAGAAGAAGGGAAAAACCGAATAATCGGAAAGAGTTGGTGAAAATATTCCTTTTTTATTTTTTTATGACCGACCATTATTTACAGTGTAGGGAGGGTGCTATATGAACCATTTGTTTTTAAAAAATATTCCGATGTTTTCCGAACTCAAGGATGATATTCTCGAGAAGATTATCGAATTGATGCAAAAACGGACGTACCGGAAAAACAACGTAATCTTGATGGAAGAAGATTCCGGAGACACGTTATTTTTCATGAATAAAGGAAGTGTGAAAATAACCAGACTTAGCGACGATGGAAGAGAAGTCATTCTTTCGATCCTCGGCGAAGGCGATTTCTTTGGCGAGATGTCGATATTTGACGGCGAAAGCCGGTCGGCGAATGTGATCGCGCTCGAAGATACGGAAGTGTTCATTCTTAAACGCGGCGATTTTCTGGATTTGCTGGAAAAACATCCGAAAATCGCCATCGGTTTGCTTCAGGAACTTGCCCGTCGCCTCAGAAAGTCCGATCAGCAAATCGAAGGCCTTTCGTTGAGCGACGCCGAAAACCGGATCGCGATGAGCATTATCCGTCTTGCGGAAGACCTCGGCGTCATCAAGATGGGGCAGGTCGTTATCGAAAACTTGCCGTATCAGCAGGACATCGCAAACATGGCCGGTACTTCCCGGGAAACGGTTTCGCGAATGCTCAACCTTCTTCAGAGAAAAGGTTTCATTCAGAAAAAAGGCCGAAAACTCATTATCACCAACTACGAGGACTTTAAGAAACAATTCAGTTAATGGCGGTTTCCGGGTTAGTACATGGAAGTACGATTATCCCGATTTCGTTTGAGCGATAGGAACGCTTGTCCGAACGGATTTTTGGATAAGCCATGATTTTTAACGTTACGGTATTTATATTTGTGGGCGATTTTGACAGCAAAGCGCGAGATAAAATGGATCCGGATTGCGTGGAAAACGGGACGGCCGGATCACCTAACAGACTGACAACTTAATGAAACATAACAGCAAAGGTTCGTCCGAAGACTCTATCGAGATGGGGTTTTTAGACCATCTCGAAGAACTTCGCTGGCGGCTGATCAAGATTCTAATCGCTGTTGTCATTTTCACGGTTGCCGGATTTTTCCTTTCCGACTTTTTCCTCGATCTACTGATCGAACCGTCCAAAGAACTGGATATGAAAATTCAGGTTCTGAAAGTTCAGGGTTTGCTGATGCTGAAGTTCTGGATAGCGTTTGCCATTGGAATCGTCTTTTCGATCCCGGTTCTCGGTTACCAGCTCTGGGCGTTTGTCGCGCCGGGTCTTTACCAGAAAGAAAAACGCTGGGGCCCGTGGTTAGTCGTCAGCATCACGGTGTTTTTTCTGCTGGGTGCCGCGTTTGCCTACATGGTGCTGGTTCCGTTCGCGCTGAAATTTCTCATCGGAGTCGGTGTGCCGGACGTTCAAAAGAACATTTCTATCGAGTTTTACGCAAAGTTCGTGGCGCAGTTGATTATCGGGACAGGACTGATTTTTCAGATGCCGGTGTTGTCCTATGTCCTGACTAAAATGGGACTTGTATCGCCGCGATTTTTACGCAGGTCGTGGCGCTATGCATTTATGATCATTCTCATTTTGGCGGCGCTGATCACGCCGCCCGATCCGTTCAGCATGATGATCATGACCATTCCGTTGGTATTTCTGTACGAACTGAGCATCATCGTTTCCCGATTTGCGCTCCGTTCGTCGGAGAAAACGGAGGCGATGGCCTAAAGTCGCAAAGGAATCGAACGGATGACAAAACTGACCTTAAAACCATTGCTCAAGCCGATCGAGACAGAAATGCGTCAGTTTGCCGTCGAGTTCGAGTCGGCATTGCGGTCGGACGTCAATTTAATCGAACAAATGGCGCGTTACCTGATCGGCCAGCACAGTAAGCGGATACGACCTGCGCTGTTACTTTTGTCGGCCAAACTTTGCGGCGAACCGAACCGGATTTCCGGCATTTCGGCGAGCATCGTTGAAATTCTGCACACAGCGACGTTGGTGCATGACGATATTGTCGATGATTCCAGCACTCGTCGCGGAGAGCCGACCGTGAACGCCATCTGGAATAACAAAGTATCGGTGCTTTTCGGCGATTATCTGTTCAGCAAATCGCTGAGAAACATGTTGAGTCTGCGGAATTTCGAAGCGCTCGAACTACTGAGTGAAACTTCGGAACTGCTCAGTTCGGGTGAGATTTACCAAATCGAAAAAAGCCTGACGAACGGTATGGACGAGGCTTCTTATTATCGCATGATCTGGGCGAAAACCGCCTGCCTGTTTGCCACATCCTGTAAGATCGGCGCCATTTCGGTGAACGCGACAGACGAACAGGCGGCGCATCTTTTCGAGTACGGTAAAAACCTCGGCATGGCATTTCAGATCAAAGATGATCTCTTCGACTTTTCGGGCGAGGAGCGGCGGATCGGAAAACCGGTGGACAGAGACATCAAAGCCAATTTGATCACGCTTCCTCTGATCTACACGCTAAAAAACCTGCCGGAACCGGAAAGAACGGTACTCCGGAAAAATCTGCGAGAGAATCCTTCCGGGGACGAAATCCGGAATGTCCGGGCAATCGTCCGGCAAAACGGCGGTCTGAAATTCACTCAGGAGAAAATGCACGAATATTCCGCTTCCGCCCGGGCGGCGCTGGATATTTTCCCCGAATCCGACGTAAAAGGATCGCTTATCGGAATGGTCGAGTTTAACGAACGAAGGAAGAATTGAAGTTACGGGACGACCCAAAGAAAATCCTAATCATTCGCCTTTCATCTTTGGGCGACATCGTCGTATTGACATCGATTTTCAGACGTCTCCGGGAACGTTTTCCATCTGCGCAGATCGATTTTGTCGTGAAAAAAGAGTTCAAGAGTCTTGCGGTCGGCAACTCCTTTCTCAGCAACGTGATCGCTTATCAGGCGCAGGCCAGTCTGAAAGGCTGGTTGATACTCTGCCGGTATTTTCGGGAGCAAAAATATGATCTGTTCATCGATATGCACAACAATCTGCGCTCGAAAATTCTGGGCTTTTACCTGCGAAAAACGTTGCGACTTCGGTTTCATAAACCGCGGCTTCGCCGATTTCTTCTTTTTTATTGCTGGATCAATCTGTTTCCGCGCTCGTTCCGACTGATGGACGAGTATTTCAAGACATTGGCGCCGCTGAAAATCAAACCCGACGACGCAAGACCGGAAATCTTACTGCCACAAACAGTCCGGAAACAGGCATGGGATATTTTGAGCCGAAACGCCATCTGCAAACCGTTCGTTGTCATCCTGCCGATTGCGGCTTGGAAAAACAAACGGTATCCATTGCCGAAAATGGAAGAGGTCGCCCGGCGGATCAACGAAGAATTGCAGATGTCCGTCGTTTATCTCGGTTCGGAAAACGATACGTATCTGGACGAACTCCAGAACCTGCCGGCCGGGAAAATCGTGCGGATCACCGGGCAGTCCAACCTCGAGGAATCCATCGCGATTCTTCAGGAAAGCGCCTTGGTCATCGGAAACGATACCGGCCTGACTTATGCGGCGGAGGCGGTCGGCGTGCCGGTGGTGTTGATTTTAGGACCGACTTCGCACGAAACGGGCGCCGGACACTACGACTCGAAGAGCATTTCGATTCAAAAGCAGTTGTTTTGCAGGCCTTGTTCTCAAAAAGGCGACCGGATATGCTACCGAAAACATCGGTATTGCATGGAAACCATAACGAGCGATGAAATTCTGTCCGCCGCCCGGCAAATTCTTACAGGAGAAAAAAAGTGACCATTTTTTGGATCATTATATACAATGTCTTTTTCGTTCCGTTCGCATTTTTCTTCGTCTATATATCGGGACTTTTCAACGCCAAAATGCGGATCGGCGTTTGGGGCAGAAAGCAGACTCTGATCGAAATGGCGCGATTCCGGGATAAATTTCCCCGAAAGGAATTGTACTTGATCCACTCGGCGTCGCTCGGCGAGTTCGAGCAGGCTAAACCGGTGATCCGCGGATTGAAAGCGCTTCGTCCCGACATTCTGATCGTCGCGAGTTTCACGTCCCCCAGCGGATATACCAACGCCGTTCGGATGAAGGAAGTCGATTTGTTCATGTATCTTCCATTCGACACGTTTTTCCGCACGCGGGGATTCATTCAGAGACTGAAGCCGAAGAAGATCATCTTTGTCACCTATGAACTCTGGCCGAATCTGATCCTGAACGCCCAGCGCCATCACGTCAAAACCTATCTCATTTCCGCCAGAATCCGGGACAACAGTCTGAAATGGAAACCTATTGCGCGCACGTTTTTCAGCGATCTATACCGCTCGCTGGATTACATTTATGCGATTTCGGACATTCACAAAGAGTCGGTTCTCAAACTCATCGGAACGGTTCCTATCAAGGTGCTGACGCTCGGCGATACGCGATACGATCAAGTGATCCATCGCGCCCATGAAAAAGTCGCCGCAGTTGTGAGCCGGCTTTTCGAGGACGGATTCGTTTTTATCATCGGGAGCATCTGGCCGCAGGACGCCAAACAACTGATGCCGGCCGTTTACCAATGTATAAAAGAATTCGATACCCTTCGGGTCATTGTTGCGCCACACGAACCGAACGAATACGCGCTGGAAACGCTGGAAGAGGGTTTTTCGGAAAATGGAATTTTGACGCGCCGGCTCTCGGTTTTGGCGGAAAAATGCTCGGAAATCCGTGCGATTCTCGTCGATAAAGTTGGAATCCTGGCGGAACTTTATCATCAGTCGGATTTGGCGTTTGTCGGCGGAAGTTTCCGCGGTTCGATCCATAACGTCATGGAACCGGCCGTCGCCGGAATTCCGGTGCTATTCGGGCCGACGTATCACAATTCCAGCGAAGCGGAATTACTTATCCGGGAAGGCGGCGGATTCTGTTGCGAGAACAGCGAATGTCTCTACCGTGAAATCCGGCGAATGCTGACCGACGCGGAAGCATATCGCCGGGCCGCGGATTCCGCGAGACAGGTAATTTTGAAGAATCTCGGCGCAGGCGCACGAACGGTTCGGGAGATACTGGAGTCCGATTGAGCATTCGATTTGTTGACGTCTCGTTTTCCTATGCGAAAAAGCCCGTCTTTTCCTGTCTGAATCTGGAAATTCCCGAGAAAGAATGGATCGCCATAACCGGTAATTGCGGGACGGGAAAAAGCACGCTGGCCAAGTTGATCGCGGGTATTCTGAGGCCGGATTCCGGGCGCATCGAATTTCCACAGGCGCCGACCGGTGAAGTTCCGAATTTCGGATACCTTTTTCAAAATCCCGAAGATCAGTTCGTTCATTTTTTCATCGAGCGGGAAATTGCTTTTAATCTCGAAAATTGGAATCATCCGATCGAACTGATGACACAGAAAGTGCTGGAAAATCTGGAAAAAATCGGACTTTTGGATCGCCGGAAAGATTCGCCCAATCGATTGTCCGGTGGCGAAAAACAGCGATTGGCGCTGACAGGAACGATGATTTCCGAGCCGAATTATCTCATTTTGGACGAACCGTCGTCTTATTTGGACATCATTGCACAAAACGAATTGATCCGGCAGGTTGAGACGCACCATGCGAACGGCGTCGGCATTTTCTGGATCACGCAGAACGAACAAGAAAAGGCGCTCTCCGAATTCTGCATCGAGGTCGCGGACGGAAATGCAATCGGCTATCCGACGAAAGGTTCATGTTTATGAGCGAAAGTATCCGGATCGTTGCCAAAGACCTCGTTTGCCGATATGAGAATAACGAGTCATTTCGTCTGGAAATTCCCGATTTTACCCAGACGATCGATTCTCCCGTTGGAATTTACGGTTTGATCGGATCCGGGAAAAGTAGCCTCGGCCAGATGATCGCCGATCTGATTCAGCCGACGAGCGGAGAAGTCAGGGCATCTTGGGAACCGACAACGGAAAAGTCGGAGGCTCTGAAAGTCGTTTACCTGCCGCAATTTCCGGAAAAAATATTCCTGGGTTCGCGCGTCGGAGAAACGGTGGAACTCATCGCGCAAATGAATCCGTCCATTCCGGATTTTGTATCGGATATTCGGAAATTATTAAGCCGATTTTCAGTCGATTATGCGGCCATCTCGGAGCGAAACGGATATGAACTGAGCGGCGGCGAACTGCGCCGATTTGCTTTATCGTTGGGAATCGCGCGTCAACCCGATTTACTTATTCTGGACGAGCCGACCATCGGTCTGGGAAAGATCGGCAGAGCGCAGTTGACCGAGATCGCCGGCGAATTTTCGAAAAATCACGCACTGATCGTCATTTCACACGATTTCGATCTGCTGGCCGCGCTTTCGGACCAATTCTGGATCATGGAACAGGGGAGAATTGTATTTCACGGAAATATTTCGGAACTTGCGGCGGATTATTTCCAACGAGAAACAGTCGGATTAAAGTTCTTTAAGGCATTTGCAATAGTGTCAAACTCGAGATAAAGATGGCAAAAAGAGTATCGGTCAAAACAAAAGTCGCTCAAAAGTACGGAGAAATCAGTCCGAACCGATTAGTGACGGCGTCGAACCTGATTTCCATCACCCGCGCCCTGCTGACGTTGCCGATCATTTACTTTCTGCAAAAAGGAAACGGGACGATCGCGCTGATTTTCATTTTAACGGCGATCTTCTCCGATATGCTCGACGGCTGGCTGGCGCGGATCAGCAACGAGATTACGGACATCGGCAAGATCATCGATCCGGTCGCGGATAAGATCGTCATTTTCAGCGTCATTTTATACCTGATCTTAAAAGATATGATGCCTGCGTACTATTTCCTGTTCATGATTTTCCGTGATTTCACCATCTCCGGTCTCGGACTTTATATGTTGAACAATTGCAACGTATCCCCGCAATCCAACAAAATGGGAAAAGTCGCCATCCTTTTCACGGCGCTTTCTGTTTTAGCGTTCATTTATCCCGATTTTTCGGGAAGCTGGACGTTCCCGTTGATGACCGTCGCGCTGGTTTTTATGTCGATTTCGTGGATTCAGTACTGCGCCTCTTTTATCAGGGTGATTCAGGCGCATCGGCGCAAGAAATCGGTCTGAAACGGATTTTCCCGAATGATTCAGAAATTTTTCAACAAAATTGCCGGTAGCAACGATCAATCCAAAGAATCGACGCCGAAAAACCGTCTGGTTGACAGCCTGGCGAAAACGGGGCGCGGGATTGCTCAGCGCCTGCCGCTGTTGGGTAAATTTTTTAGGATCGATGATGACACGCTAAGCCGGATCGAGGAGACGCTTCTCTCCGCTGACATCGGCGTCGCTCTCACCGAAGAACTCATCGAACATCTCAAAACGATCGACAAAAAAGAATCCGCGAACCTGAAAGATATTCTAAAAGAACAACTCCTGACGCTGATCCGTCAGAACCAACCGGTCGCCATTCCTCCGACTAAACCGTACGTCATTCTCATCGTCGGCGTGAATGGAACCGGAAAGACGACGACGATCGGAAAATTGGCGGCGATGTATCGCAGAGAAAATAAAAAAACGCTGATCGCCGCGGCTGACACGTTTCGTGCGGCGGCTTACGAACAGCTCGAAATCTGGGCGAAACGCTCGGGCGCGGAATTCATGGGAAATCCGCAGGGAAAGGATCCGTCGGCCATCGTTTTCGACGCCGCGAAATCAGCCATCGCTCACAATGCAGACGTTTTGTTGATCGATACCGCCGGACGCCTGCACACGAAATCTAATTTGATGGATGAACTCGCCAAAGTCAAACGAACCATCGGAAAAATTATTCCGACCGCGCCGCACGACATCTGGCTGGTTCTCGACGCCGGAACAGGTCAAAATGGAATCGTTCAGGTTCAGGAATTTGCTAAAGCCGTCGGCGTGACGGGATTGATTTTAACCAAACTTGACGGCACGGCGAAAGGCGGCGTCGCGCTGGCTATTCATCATCAAACCAATCTTCCGATTCGGTACATTGGCATCGGCGAAAAGATCGACGACCTCGTCGAATTCAACGCGGAAGAATTCGTATCCGCGCTTCTCGACGCCGGTTCGTCAATCAACGAGGAATGACTGAAATTATGCAACGAACGACTTTTTCGATTATTTCGCTTGGCTGTCCGAAAAACACCGTCGATTCGGAGATGCTAAGCGGCAAATTGCAAAGTCTGGGTTGCGTTTATCGGGCAAATCCGGAAGAGGCGGAAATCGTCATCGTTAACACGTGCGGATTCATTGAACAATCGAGAGCCGAGTCGATCGAAACGATTTTCGAGACGCTGAAGTTGAAGGAAACCGGATCGGTTCGCAAGGTTTTTGTCATGGGCTGTCTGACCCAGCGGTACGGCGATTTGCTTCGGAAGGAAATCCCGGAAGCGGACCGCATTGACGGCGTTCATTCGATCGATGCGATCGTCGAAGCGATTGCCCGGAAAAAATCGTCCTGTGCCGATGAAGAGAGCCGGGCGTTGCTGACGCCTTCTCATCTGGCGTATTTAAAAATCGCCGAAGGTTGTGATAATTCTTGCGCGTTTTGTTCCATCCCGCTGATCCGCGGAAAACAGCAAAGTCGCGACGTAAAAAGTCTCATCAAAGAAGCGGAATATCTGCATCGGAAAGGCGTGAAGGAACTCATTTTAATCGCGCAGGATTTGACCCGCTACGGCTCGGATTTGCCGGGTAAAGTCCGGTTGATCGTTCTGCTGGAAGAACTTTTGCAAACGGACTTATTCCCATGGGTGCGGTTGATGTACAATCATCCCGATTTCTGGCTCCCTGAACTCAACCGGCTTTTTGAAAAATATTCCGCTCTGGTTCCATACATCGACATTCCGATTCAGCATGCTTCCGACCGAATCCTGAAATTGATGAATCGCGGAAAGAATCGGGAAGAGATTCGCCACGTTTTAAAAACGATCCGAAATGAGGCGCCGCGCGTTGTGCTGAGAACCTCGGTCATGGTCGGTTTTCCTTCCGAGACGGAAGCGGATTTCAACGAATTACTGGACTTTATCGAAGAGATACGGTTCGAGCGGTTGGGTGTTTTTACTTATTCGCAGGAAGAAGGAACGTCGGCCGCGAATTTGCGCGACGACGTGCCGCACGAAGAAAAAGAACGCCGGAAAGAGATCGTCATGCGACTGCAGTGGGATATTTCGCACGAATTTGCCCTGAATCAGGTCGGCAAGACGCTGGACGTGCTGATCGAAGAAAAAAAACCGGAAGGCTACGTGGGACGGAGTGTCTGGGACGCGCCGGAAATCGACTGTTCGGTTTTGGTGAATTCCGAAAATGTCCTGCAGATCGGCGAGATTGCAACCGTCGCGATCGACGAAGTGCAGGAATTGGATTTGATCGGGCATGTTGTCGGAAAAATCCAAGATCGGACTTGATTTTGCTGGGATGCTTCTCTAAGTTTCCTGCGGAAATTGATTTTTACCCGGAGTTCTGATTAGTTGGCTGTAACTGCAATTTTTGAATAGAAGGGAAAAGAATGAAAGCGCTCATTACGGCAGGCGGACACGGCACGCGACTGCGTCCGATTACACACACGCAAAACAAACACCTGATTCCGATCGCCAATAAACCCATTTTAAACTACGCTCTCGAATATATCCGCGATGCGGGAATTACGGACGTCGGCATCATCACGAATAAAGAAGGTTCTGAAGTCAAGGACGTTTATAAAGACGGCAGTCAGATGGGGCTAAACATCACGTACATTCCGCAGGAACGTCCTTCCGGACTCGCCGATTGCGTCCGCATTGCGCAACCGTTTCTCGGCAATGAGTCTTTCGTCTTTTACCTCGGCGACAATATCATCGTCGGAGGAATCGCCCGGTTTATCGATGAGTTCCGGAAATCGGGCGCCAATTGCCATTTGGTGCTGGCGCGCGTGAAAGATCCGGAGCGTTTCGGCGTTCCCGAACTGAAGGACGGACGGATTCTCAGCATCGAAGAAAAGCCATGTAAACCGAAAAGCGATTTTGCTGTTACCGGAATTTACATTTACGATTCAAATATTTTCGAAGCCGTCAATGCCATTTCTCCCAGCGCACGCGGCGAGCTGGAAATCTCGGATGCGCATCAGTATTTACTGGAAAAAGGATTTAAAGTGACCTATTCGGAGATCACTGGCTGGTGGAAAGACACCGGCAAGCCGGCAGATTTGCTGGAAGCGAATCGTCTGGTGCTGGACAGTTTCGAGACGCGCGTCGAAGGAACTGTCGATGCGCAAAGCAATCTCGCCGGACGTGTCGTGATCGAGCCGGGCGCCGAGATTCGCAACAGTAACGTCCGGGGACCGGCGATCATAGGAGCCGGAACGAAGATCGTCAACTCGTATGTCGGTCCGTACACTTCTATTGACAAAAACTGCGAGATCGTGAATTCCGAGATCGAATTCAGCATCGTTTCGTGCGGATGTCTGATCCGGAATCAGAAAATACGGATCGAATCGAGTTTGCTCGGAAAGGATGTTCATATCATTGACGCGGATTCCAAACCGTTCACCAATCGGTTTATCGTCGGCGACCAGAGCCAGATAGAGATTCGGTGATGACGTTCGGAACTTCCGATCGGAAAATATTTTTCTTTTTTTAATTCACGCGGCGTCTGCTAAAATACAGACGCTTTTTTACGGAAGTTACTTGGAGAAGCGACCATTGGAAGACAGGAAATATTTCATCGGTATTGCTGGAAATATCGGCGTCGGGAAAACGACGATGACGGACATCATCGCCAAGCGATTCGGTTGGCGTGTTTACTATGAATCCGTTATCGACAATCCGTATCTTGAAGATTTTTATGAGAACATGAAGCGCTGGAGTTTCAATCTTCAGGTCTATTTCCTTTCGCATCGTTTCCGGACGCATAAAGAGATGACCGATGCGCCGGGTTCAGCCATTCAGGATCGGACGATTTATGAGGACGTTGAAATTTTCGCCCGGAATCTGTACGATATGGGAAATATGAGTCAGCGCGACTGGGACAATTACCGCTCGCTCTTCGATATCATGACTTCATATCTGAAAAAACCCGACCTGATTCTGTATCTTCGCGCGACGGTCGATACACTCATTACCCGTATCAAAAAACGCAGTCGCGATTTTGAACGGGAAATTTCACCGGAATATATTTACATGCTGAATCTCTCTTATGAAAGATGGATTCGTGAAGAATCGAAGCGCAACCGGATTCTGATTGTCGAGACCGACAATTTTAATGTTTTCGAAGACGAAGAGAAGCTGGAAGGAATTCTTCAAAAAATCCGTGAATTTTGCCCGCCTGTGCCCAAAAAATAATTCTTCAATATTTCTTTCCGACTCAATTGCTTATCCTTATTTAAATAGATAAATTTGCGTGTTATTTTAACTGAGGAAGAAAACAGTCATTTTGAAACGTTTAGCAGTTTTTGCTTCGGGCCGCGGATCGAATTTTTCGTCAATCTTGGAACGGATTCAAAGCGGGAACATTCCAGCGAAAGTGGTTTGCGTAATCAGTGACAATCCTCAGCCGCCGGTTTTTTCCATCGCTTCGTCCGTCGGCATTCCAACGCATTGGATCAACCGAAAACAATTTTCCAACGGAAACGAATATGCCGGTTTTTTACTCTCTTTGTTGGCAAAGTATGAAACGGATCTGGTCGTTTTGGCTGGTTTCCTGAAACTCATGCCGGCGCCGGTGGTCAACCGGTATAAAAACGCGATGATCAATATTCATCCGGCATTGTTGCCGAACTTCGGCGGGCAGGGTTATTTTGGCATGAAAGTTCATGAAGCAGTTCT
Organism: Fidelibacterota bacterium; assembly: GCA_041645495.1. Classification (GTDB taxonomy): domain Bacteria; phylum Fidelibacterota; class UBA2242; order UBA2242; family UBA2242; genus 0-14-0-20-45-22. Next base: position 57,320 of record JBAZPZ010000002.1, read on the forward strand.
TGCTTCGGGCGTCAAAACCACAGGCGTTACGGTTCATTTTGTGGACGAACGTTATGACACCGGCTCGATCGTTTGGCAGGAAAAAGTTGACGTCCGGGCAGGCGATACGCCGGAATCGCTGGCTCACCGCGTGCTTGCGGTAGAACATCGGATCTATCCGATGGTGATCAAGGCTTTTTGCGAAGGACGAATCAAACATTTAAACGGAAGGATCGAAATCGAGAATGAATGAATTTAACATCCGTCGAGCGATTATTAGCGTCTGGGACAAGACCGGAATCCTTCCGCTTTCCCGTCTATTGGAATCCCGCGGCGTGGAGATTTTTTCGACCGGCGGCACATTTACCAAACTCAAAGAAGCCGGAATTCGCGTTCGGAAAATCGAAGAACTGACGCAGTTTCCGGAAATACTCGGCGGCAGAGTGAAAACACTTCATCCGGCGGTTTTCGCCGGCATTCTGGCCGATGTCCGCGATCCGTCGCATGTTGCCGATCTTGAATCGACGTCCGTCCAACCGTTTCAGATGGTCGTCGTCAATCTGTACCCCTTTTCGGAAACATATCATTCCACGGAGAAAAATCCCGATCAGATCGTCGAGATGATCGACGTCGGCGGGCCGAGCATGATCCGCGCCGCTTCCAAGAATTATCATAATGTCATCGTCCTTTCCAGCCCGAATCAATATGACGAATTCCGCGAACGGTTGGAGAAGAACGAAATCACCACGGAATATCGCCGGTCGCTTGCCGCAGAGGTTTTTGCCGGAACCGCACGTTACGATGCAGAAATCGCCGAATTTTTTCAGGGCAAAACTCCACCGTCGGTATCTCCGCGTCTGACGCTGGATTTTACGCAGTTGCATTCGCTTCGCTACGGCGAGAATCCGGATCAGGCGGCGGCGATTTATGCGCCAACCGGCGACCCCAACTGGGAAGCCTTTCATCAACTTCAGGGGAAGGAAATTTCGTACAACAATTACATCGACTGCATGGCCGTCTATCGGATCATTTCGGATTTTGAGGCTTCGGCGCCTGCCTGCGTCATCGTCAAACATACGAATCCATGCGGTTTTGGAACGAGTCACACGCTGATGGACGCTTATAGACGCGCGGTTCAAACCGATCCCGTCAGCTATTTTGGAGGAATTGTCGGCGTCAACCAACCGGTCGATGAGAATCTCGCCGAAGAGTTAGCAAAGACATTTTTAGAGTGCGTCGTCGCGCCGTCATATTCCGAAAAAGCGCTCGAAATTTTAAGTAAAAAGAAAAATTTACGACTGTTGATTCCTGTTCAGGCCGATTTGAAATGCGATTGGGAATTTCGGAATTTCGGCCGCGGACTCATCACGCAGGCGGCTCAGGTCGCCGATGAAAATGAAGCCGCATGGCGCGTCGTCACCGATACCAAACCGCCGTCGCAACTCATGACATCGATCCGCATCGGCTGGAAACTCGTTCGGCATGTCAAATCGAATGCGATCGTTCTTTGCAACGAATCGGGAACGATCGGCATCGGCGCCGGACAAATGTCGCGGGTCGAATCGTTGAAAATTTCAATCAGCAAAGCCGAAGAAGCGGGACTTTCCGTCAGCGGTTCGACGCTGGCTTCGGACGCCTTTTTTCCGTTTCGGGATTCGGCCGATCTGGCGTCACGATATGGAATTGCAGGAATCGTTCAGCCCGGAGGAAGCATCCACGATCAGGAAGTCATCGACGCCTGCAACGAGCACGGGATGTTCATGATCTTTACGGGAAAACGGGTTTTTAAACATTAACGTTTGGAGATATCATGCCATTTAAATTTTTCAATTTTTTTACCGGCGACATTGCGATCGATCTCGGAACCTCCAATACACTGATCTACATGAGGGGGCGAGGCGTCATCCTCAACGAGCCGTCTATCGTCGCACGATCGTCGCATAACGGCGAAGTCGTTGCCGTCGGAAACGATGCCAAGGACATGCTCGGCAAAACTCATCGCGACATCGTCACGGTTCGTCCTCTTCGGGATGGCGTCATTGCGGACTTCGAAATGACCGACAGCATGATTCGCAGTTTTATCCGGAAAATCAATCTGAGCCGCATCGCCCGCCCGCGCATGATCATCGCCATTCCTTCCGGGATCACCGAAGTCGAGAAGCGCGCCGTTCGCGATTCCGCCGACCGCGCCAACGCCCGGGAAATCTATTTGATCGAAGAACCCGTCGCCGCCGCCATCGGAATCGGAATCGACATTTCCAAGCCGGTCGGCAATATCATCGTAGATATCGGCGGAGGAACGACGGAAATCGCGGTGATCGCACTGAATGGTATCGTCACCAAACAGGCGATTCGCGTCGCAGGTGATGAGATGGACGAGGCGATCATTCAGTATTTCAAGAACGAGCACAATCTACTCATCGGCGAACGCACCGCAGAAACGATCAAATGTACGATCGGCTCGGCTATGCCGATGAACGACACGACGATATCAGTCAAAGGACGCAGTCTTGTCGCTGGGATTCCCAAGACGATCGAAGTCTCGTCGGTCGAAATCCGCGAATGTCTGAAAGACACGATCGATCTGATCATTCAGGCGATCAAACAGGCGTTGGAACAGACGCCACCGGAACTGTCTTCGGATATTTTAGACCGAGGAATCATTTTGACAGGCGGCGGAGCGTTGCTCAAGGGGTTGGACCAGCGAATCCGCGTGGAAACCGATCTGCCTGTGAATGTCGCCGAAGATCCGCTGTTATCCGTAGTCAAAGGAGCCGGAATCGTCATTGAAGACATCGAGAAGTTCAGAGAGGTTCTTTTTTAATCTGAATGTGGGAAAAATTTCTCAGCCTCATCGTTTCCTTTTATGAATATATCCTGTTTCTCTTCTTGATCGGGATTTCATTTGTCGTCCTGCTGTTAAATGAAAATCCGCAAGTCCGATCGCTTCAGGGCGATGTTTCGGATGTTCTCTCGTTCGTCAATCTTCCCAAAATTTGGATCGACGACCTGTCGAACGTCGTCGAAGAAAATGCGAAACTGAAAGAGGACAATCTCCAACTGACGCTTTTGAATATTCAGATGAAAGAGGCGTGGCTGGAAAATCAGCGTCTGCGCAACGATCTTGGATTTATGGACACGACACGGTTGGTCGTTGTTCCGGCAAAAGTGCTGAATCTCGGCATTTCGCCGATCTGCAATTCTATCCTGATCAATATCGGAAAATCGCAGGGCGTTCGCCCCAACATGGCTGTGATTTCTACGAAAGGGATCGTCGGTAAAACGGTTTCGGTCGGAAAAGAGACGACGCTCGCGCAGATTTTTATGGACGTCAATTTCCGGATCAGCGTCAGGTTTCAGGATTCGCGCGTCTTCGGAATCATGCAATGGAACCCGAACGGTTACGCCGAAGTGCGAGAAGTTCCGAAGACCGTAAACATCATACCGGGAGAAAAGGTCGTCACGTCCGGTTACAGCCAGATTTACCCACCGAATATTTGCCTTGGCGAAGTACTTAAGACGAAATCGTCGGACAATGTGCTGTTTCAGACGGTGACCATCAAGCCAAGCGTCAACATCAATGAGATCGAGGAAGTCTTCGTCATCTTATCCAATTCATGCTACGAAAACTAACGAATATTACCTTATTTAGCCTGACTGCCATTCTCATTCAGGTTCTGTTTGTCCCATGGATGACGATCCGAGAGATACGCCCGGATTTTATCCTGCTCGTCGTGATGTTTATCGGCAGAACCGAGGGGCGGATGGTCGGTCAGACATACGGTTTTATCATCGGCTTGCTCGTCGATGCGCTGGGGATGGGCTCGTTCATGGGGCTTTCGGCGTTGATCAAGACATGTGTCGGATTTTTCTCCGGCTGTATGAAAAACCAGCGAAACAAACTGTATCCCTTTTATTACCATGCCGTTCACGTGGCGATCATCCTTTTTTCCTTTGTCATTTTCTATCTTGTCCACTATAAGGGAACGGAATTCTCGTTTCAATTTATCATGCTTCGATTCGTCCTGCCTTCGACGCTTTACACACTCGTTTTTTACATTTTGCTCGATTATTTCATGTCTTCCGGAAACGACTGAGGATGTATTATTCTCAGAATAACATTTCTGTTGCCCGGAAGAATTTTCTTCTGACTGTAGTGGTCAGTGTTTTTTTTATTATCTTGTGCAGGCTCTATTATATTCAGATCGTCGAATATAGTCGGTTCAAGGGAATCGCCGAGTCCAACCGAATCCGAATTATTCCGCTCGAAGCGCCTCGTGGTGCGATTTTAGACCGGAGAGGACAGATCATCGTCGATAACAAATCCCAGTACAATATCAATGTGATCCCTTACGAAGCTAGTCAATCGAAAGAGACCTATGAGACGCTGACGTCCCTTCTGAATATTTCTTCGGATGAACTAAATAGACGGATCAAGCGACACTCGCGCGGTCTCTTCGTTCCGGCCAAGATCGCGGACGATATCGATTTTAAAACTTTATCCTATCTGGAAGAACACCGCGTCGATCTTCCGGGCGTGTTGTATTCTTTTGAACCGGTGCGATCCTTTCCATCAAAGGCAAATCTGTCTCAGGTCATCGGATATTTGCGGGAGATCAACAAACAAGACCTGAAAAACATCAAACAGTTCGGATATAAGCAGGGCGATTTGATCGGATGGAAAGGCATCGAGCGGGAATATGAACCAATCCTGCGGGGCGCCCGCGGTTATAACTATATTCAAGTCGATGTTCTGGGCAGAGAGGTGGGAACGCTGAGGAATAAGGATAAAGTCCTGCCGGTTCCCGGTAACGATCTGTATCTGGCGATCGATCTGGATATGCAGATTTATGCCGAATCGTTGATCGGAGAAAAACGCGGCGCCGTCGTCGTGATGAATGCGCTGACGGGCGAAATCCTCACATATGTCAGCAAGCCGGATTATGCGCCGGGACTCTTTTCCGGAACGGTAAAGGCGGAAGTATGGCGGGATTTGATCACGAATCCAAGTCGCCCACTGTACGACCGCGTCACACAAGGAACTTACCCGCCCGGCTCGACCTTCAAAATTGTCGCGATTCTCTCGGCATTGGAGAATAAAGCGGTCGATCCGGAATGGTCGATCTATTGCAACGGCAAATATCGGATGGGGCGTCGCGTCTATAAGTGCTGGAAAAAGGAAGGACACGGCCGGATGAACATGCACGATGCCATCGTGCATTCCTGCAACGTCTATTTCTATAACCTGATCCGGAAAATCAACATCGACGTTTGGTCTAGAAACGCCTCCAATTTTAAGTTCGGTCGCAAGACAGACATCGATCTGTACGGCGAATCCGCCGGCACACTCCCGGACGCGAAGTTTCTCGATAAGAAATATTACGGAATCGGCTGGACGGAAGGCACGAAACTGAATCTCGTCATCGGTCAGGGAGATTTGCTGGTGACGCCTATCCAGATGGTCCGTTTTGCCGGCGCGCTCGCAACACGCGGGAAAATCGTACAACCGCATCTCGGATTGAAATTCCTCCGTCGAAACGATTCTCAATTCTCCATTTTTGCCGTTCCGAGCGATACGATAACGAGTTATTCGCCCGAAGCCTGGGAATTTATCGAAAATGCCATGTTCGATGTCGTTGAATCCGGCACTGGCCGTGCAGCCAAGGTGAAGAATGTGAAAATTTTCGGGAAAACCGGAACGGCGCAAAATCCGCATGGAGATGACCACGCATGGTTTATCGGTTGGAGCAAACCGGAACAGGGTGCGCCGCTCGCCATCGTCGTGATGATCGAGAACGGCGGATCGGGCAGTGGAATAGCTGCTCAGATGGCCGGTAAGATTTACAACTTTTACTATAACCCTTCAATGCAACAGATGCTGGCGGATCGTCATGGAAACCCGTAAGTTCAGTCTCGCAAACGATTTTACAAAAACGCTTTCGGATAATAACCGGATATTGATCATCGTCGTCGGTTTGTTGAGTTTGATAGGCTTAAGCGCTCTTTTCAGCGCTTCCATGCACATCGATCTGCCTTTTTTACAAAAAGTGATCGGCCGACAGTTGATCTGGATGCTGTTCGGCGTCTTGTTGATGACGTTGATTTTCTTTCTGCAGGGCAAAATGTTCTTCGACTCCGCCTACATCATATATTGTGTCGGCATCGTCTTTGTGATCCTGCCATTTTTTCTGGGAAGAGCGACCTCCGGAGCCTATCGCTGGATCGGATTTGGCGCGTTGCGTTTTCAGCCGTCGGAATTTATGAAACTTCTCGTCATTCTATCGATCGCTAAATATTTATGCCGCACCGATCTGCCGATCACCCAATTCAAATCGCTGGTACCGCCGCTGGTGTTCGGATTGTTGCCGATGGTGATCGTTCTGTCGCAACCGGATCTCGGAACGTCGTTGGTGTATTTTGCGGTCATTTTTCCCATGTTGATATGGGCGGGCGCACGGACATTTCATATTTTCATTCTGCTCGCGCCGATCCTGAGCGTCGTCACCGCCTTCAATTTTTATACGTTTTTTGTTTGGGTCATTCTGCTGATCGTCGTGTTTTACATTACCCGCGAAAAACTCTGGCTCTCCATCGTTCTTTTTATATTTAATCTGTCATTGGGCTATTTGACGCCGATACTCTGGAATCATCTGAAACCTTATCAGCAAAATCGGATTTTTACGTTGTTTAATATCGAGGCAGATCCACAGGGCGCGGGATATCAGGTTCTGCAGTCGCAAATTGCCATTGGAAGTGGCGGACTCATCGGCAAAGGTCCTGGCAGAGGAACGCAGACGCATTTGAAATTTCTCCCGGAACAGCACAACGATTTTATCTTTTCCGTCGTTGGAGAAGAATACGGTTTTATCGGAACGGTTGTTGTGTTGATCTTGTTTTTCTTTCTAATTATCGTTTTCATCAATTCCGCCTTCCGGCTGAAAGACCGATTCGGATCGCTTATCATTATTGGCGTAGCCAGTGCACTTTTTTTTCATGTTGCCGTTAATATTGCGATGACGGTCGGTTTTATGCCGGTGACCGGTATTCCTCTGCCGTTTTTGAGTTACGGAGGTTCTTTCATCTTCACCTGTTATGCGGCGATTGGAATGGTCATGAACGTCAGTACGGAAAAACCAACCGACCGATCCCGACTTTAGATTTTGGTTTGATTTTCCTTTGGAAAATCTTAGCTTACGGCACCTTATGCTGTATGTTTGGATGAGATTATGAAAAAGATGATTCGCACTATTCGGATCATTATCTGCTTTTCCACTGCAGCCGGTTGCTTTGTTCCAAACCACAATCTGAACGCCTTTCCGCAATCGAAAAAATCCTCTCAATCCGCGGCTGAAAAATTGCAGACGGTTGAACAGGAAATCGCTAAACTCAAGGAACGGATGAATTCAACCGCAAGGGTTGTGAACAAACTGTCGAAGAATATAACGAGAATAGACAGTGTTCAAACCGCATCGCGCGAAGATATTCAAATGCTTAAAAATTCCGTCGCCCAATTGCAGGAAGTCGTGAAATCGTTTAATACGAGTTTGGAGAATATCCGCCGGATCAACGGTATTTTGGAAGAACGCGTGGTTTACGCCGATAGCGTGAATGCACAACTCCTGGCGCAATTAGTTTCTCTCGAGAATCGGATCGTCAGCCTGAGCGCGAGCGTCGGAGAATTCCGGACGGTCAGTGATTTCGGGGCAGACGAAGTCGCAAATCTGGCGGCGGGCGATTCTTACAGAGAACGCTATCTGAAAGCGCTGACACTGCACCAAAAAAACCAGCATCTCGAAGCGATCGACATTTTCCGTCGGCTCGTGAACGAAGATAGAACCAACGAACTCGCCGACAATGCACAGTACTGGATCGGAGAATGCTATTATTCTCTGAAACAATCTCAGAGGGCTGTCGTTGAATTTGAGAAAGTTCTTTCTTTTCCGAACAGCAATAAGGATGATGACGCGCAATTTAAAATCGGACTATGCTACATGGCGCTTGGAAATAAGACGAAAGCAAACGAACAGTTTCAACTGCTAATCGAGCGCTTTCCACAGAGTGAATTCGTACCCAGCGCCAAACAATACATGAAATGAGACTATGATTAAAAGAATTTATTTTTTGACTTCAGAGATCATCCCGTTTGCAGAGAACTATTCGCTTGCGAATTTTTCCAAAGAAATCCCAATTGTTTTCAACGAGCGGAAATTCGATTTCCGACTGATGATGCCCAAATATCACTTTATCAGCGAACGCCGGTATATCCTTCGTGAAGTGATCCGTCTGCGCGAGATGGATTTGAAGTACCGGAACGTCGAGATTAAAGCGTCGGTCAAGTCGGCTTTCATTCCGAACACAAAGGTTCAGGTCTATTTTCTCGAACACGAATCGTTTTACTCCTGCGTTCAACCCAGCGCGCTGTACAAGCAGGAAGACGATAAAATCGAGACTTTCAATTCGATCCGGAACGGTTATTTTGCGGCATCTGCGCTCATCACCCTGAATTATCTCCGCTGGAAGCCCGAGGTCATTATCCTGAACGATTGGCAAATGAGCATGATCCCGCTTTTGATCCATTCCGACCTGCTGAACAAAGAATATTTCGACGGTGTTAAAATTCTCCAAATTCTCCATTCGAAAAATCCGGCATCCGCATTTTCCGTATCCGAATATGCCGAAATCGGATTAAACGTAAGTGACTCACCATCAGTTAAGAACGGTAAACTGGATTGCGTCGCGGCGGCACTTCCTTACTGCGACCATGTTATGATCTCAAATGGCGAAGAAAACCTCATCAGGAAATATCAGGATGATCCGGTCTTCAAGGATTTATTCGCCCAAAATAAGAAAAAAATTTCGACCTGCAATCTAAAAGGCGGATCGCCCGAAGAGTGGCAGAATATAGCGGATGAAATCATTAAAATTATCGAGCGCCTATAACGGGAAACATCAAATCAACATGGATAAATTCAAATCTCTCTTTCTTACGACTAAGCGGATTTCCGTCTTTTCCTTCCTCTTTTTGCCTTTTTTTCTGAACACCTGTGATGAAAAAATGCCCACTTTACCGCTTGATGTCGTGCCGGTGGAATTCAACGAGTGTCGGATCGAAGCCGAATCTATGACAGACACCACGCAGGTAGTAACTGCGCGGCTCGGCTCCAGCGGCAGGTTGTTGGTCGGAAAAAACAGTAATGCGACTGCTTTTGCGCTCCTCCGCTTTGAAACGTTCAGCACGATTCCGGATACCTTCGAAAATTTGATCGATGTCCGGCTGAGACTCATCAGCGCGACGGAACTGCCGTATGATTCGAATAGCGTCGCCGGAACCGAATTGGTCGTCGAGTCACTAAAAGCGTCTGATATTACGGAATGGGTCGAAGACAGTACCGATTATACGAATTTTAATCTGAACGATTATACCCGAACGGAATGGGGTCGGAAATTCGCTTACTCGAATTACGATACTTTTTACGTTCCTCTCGATACGGCTTTACTGACTTACTGGGAAGGAAATCCGTACAAAAATTACGGGTTGGTCATTCGGCAGGCGGACGACGCCGTGCGGACTATTCAGACCTTCTACTCCAGCGAAGCCAGCTCGTATCCGATCATCCTCGTGCGATATGTTGACGGTGTCGATACGCTGACCGGCTCCGTTTATCCGGCTGACGATGTCTCGGTGATCGCGTTCAATCAGACGAATTTGAATCCGGAAAATCTGACGATCAGCGCGGGCAGAGCATCCCGCTCATTTCTGAAATTCTCGGTGGAAAATACTATAACCGATCCGAATCAGGTCATTGCCAGCGCCAAATTGCATATTAAAATCGATACGACTCTGACGCGAAATTACGGTGAAAATTTTTATCTGTATCTGAACCTACTGGACTCGACGCAGGATTGGAACGATCCGGATTTTACGCCCAGCACCAGTTCATACAAAGCGTACGCCGCGATCGAACCCGGCGACACATCTGTCGTTTTTTTGATCAGCAGTACGATCCAGAGTATTACGAGTCAGTACAGCGAAAATTTCGGAGTTGTCCTTTGGCCGTCCACTTCCAATGTGGGATTATCGACGTTGTCTTTGTACGGTCCCAAAGCTTCCGATCCGGCTTTGCGTCCTTATATGGAAATCTTAACCATGAAAGAAAACTAACATAGATGAAAAAAGCAATCTTTCTTCTGCTCGTTTTTTCCGCGTCGTTATTCGCTCAGAATTCCTTTTACACGGCTTACGGATTCGGCATCGAATCGCCTTCCGCGCCGGCGAGAAATCTAGGAATGGCGGGAACAGGCGCCGCGATGACCGATTCCATCGCGCTGAATACTACCAATCCGGCTTTGTGGACGAATTTTTTCACGACGTCGCTTCAGGGACAGATTTATTCTTCGAACTTAGCCGCTACGCAGACTTCTTTCGCCAGCAATTTAACACGTTTTGAAGGTTTTGCTTTTAAAGTGCCGATTGGAAAACGCATGGGCTTTGCGCTGGGAATGTCGCCGAAGACGCGCTCCGTCGGTAAAATGTCGTTCACCGATTCGACGAGTTATGCCGGAACGATGGTCGATTATCGGTCGGTAATCAAATCCGTCGGCGGTATTTCCTCCTTTTATCTGGGCGGCGGTTACCGGCTCAATCCGAATTTATCGCTTGGCGTGAAATTGGATTTGCTGTTCGGCAGTTACCTCGTCAAGACGGACACCGATTTCGGAAATGACGACGAATGGGATTCTTTCTTCAAGAAGGAAACTTCGATCAGCGGTTCACAGGTCGGCCTCGGATTTCTCTGGAGCTTTCCGAAGATCGGCTTAAATATTGCCGGCGTTTATGAACATCCACTCGGTTTTAAATACACTCAAATCCTCAATTATTATTACGGTGAAGACGATACACTTCCAACGCAATCGCTTGAATATCCGTCGTCGTTACGGCTGGCGGTGAGCCAAAAGGTTCTCGAAAATACCAGCGTCAATTTCGACGTTCAGATGGGAAAGGTTTCGAGTACAATCTTCAAAAAATTTTACCTGTTCAAAAAGTCCGATGCGAAAAACCCGGTTTATGTCGGACTTGGCGTTGAAAAACGAAGCGAGCCGTACGAGATGAAAAACATATGGAAACTAATGGCATTTCGCGGTGGAATTTTTTACCGCACCGAACCGTTTTACCAATCCGAATCGGTTCGTGAGACGGGCGTGAGCTTCGGGGTAGGATTTCCTTTCAACAGAAATCAAAATCGCTTAGATTTTGCGGTGGTTTATAGTAATCGTGATGGTTTTTTAAATCAAGAGATCGGAACTGAAAAAGTATTGGATTTTCATTTCAGCGTTACGACGGGTGAAATGTGGTTCCAGAGATTTTCAAGACGTTAACGTAAGGGGTTATTGGATGAAATTGGATCGCACTTTTCCTGGAATGATGATTTTAGTCGCTCTTGTCTTCAGCGTTGCACTCGTCAGTTGCGTGCCGCCGACGGATACGGGCGAGAGTCAAAAGGTCAAGGCCGCCGCGCCGGTTGCAGACCACAGTAAATGCGACCTCCATTTGAGTTTTGCATATAGTTACTATCAGAATCAGAACTGGAATGGCGCTATTGAAAATTACAAGAAGATGATCGAATACGGATGCAAGGAAGAATATGCTCAGGATATTTTTACCTATTTTGGCCGTGCCTATCAGCAATTGGCCAAAGACAATCCGGATTATTACGACAGCGCGCTGTTCGTGTTCCTCGAGGGTGAACAGTACCTGCCGAAGGATATGTTCCTGCATAAAAATATCGCCTACATCTATCATCTTCAGAATAAACTGGATCAGGAAATTCGCGAGTACGAAAAGATGATTGCACTGAAGCCGGAGGACATTGAACTGTATCGTTCCGTCATTAAATTATACTTCGCGACTCAGCGTTTTAACGATGTATTATGGGCGATCGACGGTGTTCTGGCGCTCAATCCTAACGACGATCAGGCCGTGAACGACCGGTTGACCGCTTATGAAAAACTCGGCAAAGACATCACCGATGTTCAAAGAGAACAATGGGAGAAAAATCCGAACAACCTGCGTTACGGGCTTCAGTACGCGAAGGTTTTAACTGACAAACGCGACTTTGAAAAAGCGATCGAAGTTTATAAAAAAGTCACGTTGTTGGATGATAAAAACCGTGAGTCGTGGGAAAATCTTGCCGATCTGTATTTGACGATGAACAAAATCGATGATGCCGTGAAGACCTTTACGTATATCGGTAGAAATATTGCACCCAGAGACCTGACGATTATCCAGAAAATTATCCGCGCTTATACGGCACAGGGCGACTTCGCCAATGCTTATTCTTGGGCGCAAAAAGCGGTGGAAATCGGCGGATCGAGCCTTGCGTATAAGATTCGCGGCGATTATTACTACGCGGTTGCCGAATTCAATTGCAGTTCGAAACAGCTCAATTTTGAAGACCGGTTGGTTTATAAACTGGCGTATGACGATTATCAGAAAGCGCTGGAAATGGGCGATGTCAGCGTGAAAAACCTGCTCGACCATATGAAAGAATATCTGATTCCGACCAAGGAAGATTGGTTCATGAACCGTTTTGACGAAAAAGGCCTGGAGCGGAAAAATTTTCGTCCAAAATCTACCTGTTACAACTTTATTCAGGTCGATGTAAAGAAAAACTAATGAAGATTTCGTTTGGCGCCGACCATGCCGGTTTCGCTCTGAAAATCGCGCTCATTGAATTTGCCAAAAGCCTCGGATACGAGACGACAGACCGCGGAACCAACGGAAGCGACTCGGTGGATTATCCGGATTACGCGCAAAAAGTCGCGCAAGACGTCACTCGGCGAATCGCGGACTTCGGCGTTCTAATCTGCAAGACGGGCGTCGGGATGTGCATTTCCGCCAATAAAGTTCACGGGATTCGCGCGGCGTTATGCTACTCGCCGGAAATTGCCCGGCTGAGCCGTCTGCACAACAACGCCAACGTGCTGTGTCTCGGTGCGAGTTTTACAGAACCTGAAGCGGCGAAACAAATTTTTCAAGTTTGGATAGAGACGAATTTTGAAGGCGGCAGACACGAAAAGAGAATCGAAAAAATGATGAATCTGGAAAGTTAGTCAAATGGATTTTCCGTTTTTGCGTCAACAGGACCCGGAAGTGTTGTCAGCCATTTCGGGCGAACTCGAAAGAGAACGCTGGACGCTTGAACTGATCGCTTCCGAGAATTTCGTCAGCCCGGCTGTTCTGGAAGCCGCCGGGTGCGTCATGACCAATAAATACGCCGAAGGTTATCCGGGAAAACGCTATTACGGCGGTTGCTCTGCGGTCGATCAGGCCGAAAACCTTGCCCGCGATCGCGTCAAGAAACTATTCTCCGCCGAATATGCCAACGTTCAGCCACATTCCGGTTCGCAGGCGAATATGGCGGTTTACTTTTCACTTTTAAAGACGGGCGACACCGTTCTGGGAATGGACCTCGCTCACGGCGGACATCTGACGCACGGCAGTCCTGTCAATTTTTCCGGTAAGTTGTTCCACATCGTTTCCTACGGCGTGAAAAAGGAAACGGGAAGGATCGACTTCGATCGGCTTTCAGCGCTGGCAAAAGAGCACAAACCGAAAATGATCATCGCGGGTGGCTCGGCTTATCCGCGGATTCTCGACTTCCCGAAATTCCGTGAAATCGCCGATAGCGTCGGCGCATTTCTCGTCGCCGATATCGCGCATCCCGCCGGGTTGATCGCCGCCGGTTATCATCCCAGTCCGATGCCGTTTTGCCACGTGGTTACTTCCACGACGCATAAAACATTGCGTGGTCCCCGGAGTGGTTTGATCCTGATGGGAAAAGATTTTGAAAATCCGTTTGGAATCGTCGCAGGAAAGTCCGGCCGGAAAAAAATGATGTCCGAAATCATCGACTCGAATGTCATGCCCGGCATTCAAGGCGGACCGCTGATGCACATCATCGCGGCAAAAGCCGTTGCTTTCGGTGAAGCGCTACAGCCGTCGTTTCGCGACTATGCGCACCAGATCATTCTCAACGCCGCAACGCTGGCCGAAGAACTGATGAGACGCGATTTTCACCTGATTTCCGGCGGAACGGACAATCATCTGATGCTCATCGACCTCACCAACAAAGGCATCACCGGTAAAGCGGCGGAGCAAGTTCTCGAAGAATCCGGCATCACGACGAACAAAAATATGGTTCCGTTCGATACGCAAAGCCCATTCATCACGAGCGGAATTCGCATCGGAACGGCGGCAATGACGACACGCGGTATGAAAGAGCCGGAAATGAAAATCATCGCAACGCTCATCGATCGCGTTCTGTCCGATCCTGAAAACATTCAAACGCGACAAACCGTGCGCGCCGAAGTCCGGCAACTCTGCGCACGTTTCCCGCTTTATCCGGAGATCAAAGCAGAGGTGAATGTATGAAGTGTCCATTCTGTTCTTCGTCCGAGTCCAAAGTCGTCGATTCCCGCACCGCGCAAAAAAACAATGCGATACGCCGCCGCCGGGAATGTCTCGATTGCGGACATCGGTTTACAACCTATGAATATGTGATGGAATACCCGCTGACCGTTATCAAAAACGACGGCAGGCGGGAAGAATATTCGCGGGCAAAACTGCTGAACAGTATGAAAATCGCCTGCAATAAACGTTCGATTCCGATGACAAAGATCGAGGCTGTCGTCATGGACATCGAAAAAGAGATCGAAGAACTGGCGGGAGGCGAGATTCCTTCCAGCCGGATCGGCGAATTGGTAATGAAAAATTTAAAAGACCTGGACGAAGTATCCTATATTCGTTTTGCGTCCGTTTATAAAAAATTCAAAGGGCTGGATGAATTTGTGAACCATATCGAAAGCCTCACTAGTGACGAGGCCGGAACAGGAACAAATTAATTTTCATTCCGTTTGAACTGTTGTTTGAATCATAAAATCATGCGCGTCATACCCGGAAAGGTGGAAGATGCTTTCGACTGAATTATTGGAAATATTAGTCTGCCCTAAGTGCCTGAGCGAGTTGGAATATGACACGGCCAATCAAAAACTGATTTGTCAGAAATGCCGGCTGAAATATGAAATTCGGGACGATATTCCGATCATGCTGGAAGACGAAGCGGAACATTTTTGAACGCGATGAAATCCGGATTGACCGATTGACAGCGAACTTGAAATGATAATCAAAGAGGTAAGACCGACAAAATTGTTAGCCAATTGAAGTTCAATTAGTTCTAAAGATTGAGTTTTATCACCAATTTTATCTTTTCGTTGTTTATATTAACCGAAGTGATTCGGTTTTTTCTATCTAAGGGAGGTCTGAATGAAAAAGTGCGTTGCCATCATCGGTGTTTTGATTAGCTTGAGCGCTTTCGCGTTCGCGCAGAGCGAAGCGGGAGCGATCTGGTTGCTAATCAACCCGGGGGCAAGACCGGCGGGAATGGGCGAAGCAGGAGCCGCCATTGCGGACGATGCATACGCCAGTTACTGGAACCCGGCGGGATTGGGATTTCTTCGCGGACGGGAAGCCGCGCTGACCCACACCAACTGGTTGCCGAATCTTGCATCGGATATTTACTATGATTTTTTAGGATACAGACAATTTATTCCTAATGTCGGAACGGTAGGCGGACATATTATCGTCATGAACCTTGGGGAACAACAAAGAATGGACGAGCGTGGGATTTATCTCGGCGATTTTACGTCTTACATGATGGCGGTTACCGGTTCCTACGGCACGGCGCTCACCCGTCGTTCATCCATCGGCGTCAGCATCAAAATGATCTATCAGCATCTGACCGATCAGGGCGCAGGCGCGGAAAAAGGGAAAGGCTATTCGACCAATTTCTGCTTCGATTTTGGATATTTGAAGAAGCAGTTCCTGCTGAAAAACCTGACTTTCGGCGCGAGCATCGCCAACATCGGTCCCAAGATTTCCTTTATCGACGTTAATCAGGCCGATCCGTCGCCGACGAACCTTAAAATGGGATTGAGTTATACTTTCGGAAACGAGTACAACAAAATCACCATCGCCTACGACGTCAACAAATTGCTTGTCGCCGCCTATCCTGCCCGCGATATCGATGGAGATGAGCGCGTTGGTTATTACAACGAAAACGGCAACTATGTCGGAGCTTCCGGCGAGTACAACAAAGACGGACAACGCGAGACGGAATATACCGATGAATGGTACAAGGGAATTTTCACGTCGTGGATAGATGACTGGTTTCTGTTAGGCGATTCCAAAGTCGATGGAATCGGTAAAGATCTAGGCGGCGGAAAGAATAAGTGGGGCGAAAAGGCGGACGAAGACGGCGATTTGAATGATGGTTCCTTTGCCGGAGAGTTCGAGAAATTAACTCACAATTTCGGAATCGAATACTGGTATTCGAATCTCTTCGCAATTCGCGTCGGCTGCATGTACGACAAGACCGGGAAAATCATGATGAAAGACAAATATCCGGTTCCCACGTTCGGCGCCGGACTGCGATATGCCGGGATGGGATTCGATTTCGGGTACACTGCCGGCGATGCGGGACATGCGCGTCAAAACACCATGCTGTTTTCACTGAATATGAAGTTTTAAGCGTGCCGGATCCATCGTCTTAACGCCCAATCCTTCGAGAAGTTACCTGATGAAACAAACACGCCTACTTTTAATGCTCCTGCTGTTGACCTTGCCGGTTTTTGCGCAGTCGAATCCGGCGATAACACCTATATTAAAAACACGTTCTCCGGAGATAGAAAAATCCCTGTTCCCGGCTGATCTGAGAATCTGCGCGCTTCGCGTCTCTTTCCAGCGGGATGATAACGACGCGACGACCGGCAATGGACAGTTTCTCGCCTCCGCTAATCCGCCTTGCAGCGACATGATCGTCGATCCGCCACCGCACACGATCGCCTATTTCAAGGACCACATCGAAGCGGTATCGAACTATTATTCTCACGCGTCAAACGGAAAGGTCAACATCGACTATGCCAATTCGGATGTTTATCCGACGATCGACACGGTTACTTATCTCGTCTCTCACACGATGGATTATTACAACCCGTTTTTGGAGAAAGACAGCATCGATCTGCGGCTGGCGCAACTCTTTGTCGAAGCCGTTCGTCTGGCAGACGCGGATGTCAATTTTAAAGATTATGACTTGGTCGTTTTGTTCCATGCGGGCGTCGGACAAGATTTCGATCTGTTTTTAGACCCAACCCCGAACGATATTCCATCCGCTTATATGAATCAGGCGGATCTCGCCGCTTACCTCGAATCCGAGAATCCGGGAACGACTCAACTGCTCGTCGATGACGGAACGCACTCTATTAGCGGCGGCATCATTTTACCCGAAACCCAAAATCATCTCCTTTTCCCCAATTGGAAAGAAGTGTTCGGAAGTTATTCGACGCCATGCGATTACCAAATCGGCTTGAACGGTACGTTCGCTTTTATGATGGGATTCTATCTCGGACTGCCGGGACTTTACAATACGGAAACCGGCGAAACCGGAGTCGGAAAATTCGGGTTGATGGATCAGGGCTCGGCGAATTTGAACGGACTTGTTCCATCGTTTCCGTCCGCCTGGGAACGTGAGTTCATGGGCTGGACTCAACCGGTCATTGCGAAGTCCGAAAACAATGTAAAACTTTCATATGCCGAATCCGGCGCCGATTCGACGCTCTGGAAAGTGCCGGTGAACGACAACGAGTATTTTCTCGTCGAAAACCGGAATGCGCATGTTCGTCCGGGCGTCTCGTTAGACAGCATTCAATACAAGATTTATACCGATAATGGCGAGGATGAATGGCCTTCGCTTCTTCCGCTCATCCGCGATTCGATCGACGCCGTTTTCTCGCCGCGCGGCGTATTGCTCTCCGTTCCGAAATATGATCTCGGCCTGCCCGGCAGTGGACTCCTCATCTGGCATATCGACCAATCAGTCATCGACGAAAATCTCGCTAACAATAAAATTAACAACGATCGCGACCGTCGTGGTGTCGATCTCGAAGAAGGCGACGGCGCGCAAGATCTCGGCTATACGTCGCAGTTGATCGGCGCGAATGTCGATATCGGCTGGTATTTCGATCCATGGTTTGCGGGAAACGAAGGCTTCTGGGATTTGAATCAGGATTACACTGCCGATGCGATCAAGAGCGTCGGATTTACGGACGATACAAATCCATCCGCCAAGACCAATGACTTCGCACGAACGGGTATTAAAATCGATCACATCGGAAAAGCCGACAGCGTAATGACGTTTCAGATCAATCGGACAAATACATATTTTGACATTTCAGGCGACTGGTATTATCCAAGGCAAATGAGTTCTTTTCCGCCGGTCGCAATCGATTTGGATGAAACCGATTCTCAACAGGAATTCGTCACAATTCTGGATAGCATTTATCTATGGAACAGTTCCGGAAATCTGATCAATTCTTTAAATGTTGTGAGTGGACGTCGACAAATGGATCCTGTCTGGTCCGAAGTCGGAGACACAAATCTAATATTTGCGTCGATCCGCCCAAACGAGATCACTTGCTGGAGTATCGACGCGTCCGGAGGAATTCGGGAAGAATTTAATCGATATGTTGCAGAATTTGATATTGTAAAAAGTAAGTGTGTTTGGGGAAAAAATCTTCTGATCAGTTGTGTAGATTTAACCTCGGATCGATTTTTATTAATAAAAGTAACACCTGAAACCGATGCGGATAGCGTCACGATTCTCGAGACAAATGCAACGTTGAACTTAGTAGGTAACAGTCAAAATACTTTTGGGCTGACGCGATCCGGTAAGATTTATCGGATTACCGATTCACCACTTAGCGCCGCATTGCTTGTCGAAATTCCGAATTTTCCGACGGAAGGTTACTATGAGTTTGTTGCCGGATATTTAAATAACAACGACGAACCGGATTTAGTTATCAGCTGCTTGAATGGAATCATCGAAGTTCTGGATGCCGCGACCGATTCCTGCTTAGTTCGAACATTACCGACCTTTTATCCTTACTTAGCCTTATCCGACATCGATGGCGATCAGCGTGTCGAAATCATCGGGATGAATGGCGAACAGATCGTCGCTCTGACTGATGAGTTGGTCGTGGAAGCCAATTTTCCGATTGAAGTTCCGCATCTTTATCAAAATGAATCGGTTTTTGGCACTCACTTATACACGTCGGATGTGGATGGCGACGGCATTCTCGATATTCTCGTTCGGCTTGAAGGCGTCGGAATTCTCGCTTTCAATTATCATGGCGAACTTATACCGGGATTTCCGATTGCCGTCCCGGGTATTTCAGGATCTGAACCAACAATTCTGTTAAATTCTGATGATGGATTGTTGGAAATTATCAGGAAGAACGACTTCCATTACATCGGAACCCTCTTAAGTTCGCAACCGCTTTCGGAAAATGCCTGGACGACAAGCGGTGGAAATTCGAGCCGCAACTATTTTTATCCGGTCAGATCCACGCAAACGACGATCACGGATAAATCGCTCCTGAACCATAAGAAGACATTCAACTGGCCGAATCCGGTCAAGGGAACGACGACGGCTATTCGGTATTTTCTGAATCACGACGCGAACCTGACGGTCAAAATCTACGATCTCGCCGGCGATTATATCACGACGCTTTCCGAAAATAATCCGGTCGTCGGCGATCCGGGCGAGATTTCATGGAACGTCTCAAGCGTCGGAAGCGGTGTCTATCTTGCAGTCGTCGAGGCGAAATCGGGTGGCAAATCCGACAGCGTCATCATCAAAATTTTGGTAGTGAAATAGTGCGGAAAGATTGGCGCCTTCATCCTCATTTCCCGACAACACGGATTTTTAGTTTCTTGACTGTTTTCTTTTTGGCGAGCCTCACCTCCGCACAGTTTGAATCCGCATACAACCATCCCGAACTGAACTGGCAGTCGTTCGAAACGGCGCATTTCCGGATTCATTTTCACGACGGAACCGATTGGACTGCCCGGCGGACGGCCGAAATCGCCGAAACCGTTTACGAATCGGTCACGCAATTTTACAATTACGAACCGGATGACAAAACGGATTTGATCATCAAGGACGTGGACGATATTTCCAACGGCGCGGCATATTACTACGACAACAAGATCGAAATCTGGGCGACGCCGCTGGATTTTCCGCTCCGTGGCAATCATGACTGGTTGCGCGATGTTATCACGCATGAATTTACCCACATCGTCTCTATCCAAAAGTCGATGAAATATTCGCGGAATCTGCCCGCGTTTTATTTTCAGGTTCTTTCTTACGAAAAGGAAAAACGGGACGACGTCGTTCACGGTTATCCCAACGTCATCGCCTCTTATCCGATTCCCGGAACGGTTATTCCGATGTGGCTCGCCGAAGGCATGGCGCAATTCATGTTTCCGGGGACGACGAACGATTTCTGGGATTCGCACCGCGATATGCTTCTGCGCGACCGCGTCATTCATGACAAAATCCTGTCGTTCGACCGGATGGGAACTTTCGGGAAACGCGGCATCGGCAACGAGTCGGTCTATAATCAAGGCTACGCATTTGCGCGATATTTAACCGAACGCTTCGGCGATCAGACACTTCCGAAAATAGCTGAAAAGCTGACTGCGCCCGTCAATTTTTCACCTGCTTCGGCAATTAAAAAAGCGACCGGCGTTTCCGGCGAACAGATTCATCGCGACTGGGTCAAAGATATTAAGGAAAAATATACAAGCCGCCTGAGCGTCATCCGGCAAAATGAAATCTCCGGAGAAATTCTTGTCGGTGACGGAACGACGCAGTTTTATCCGGAATTCGCCGGCGACTCGCTTCTTTTCTATTTATCGAACAAAGGCATGGATTATTACTCGCAGACGTCGCTCTATTTGTACGATCTGCGAACGAAAAAATCCGACCTCATTCAACCGAAAGTCCGGTCGAAAATCGCGCTTTCGCCCGACGGTAAAATCGTCTATTATTCCAAAAGCAGTAAACCCAATCGCCACGGTTCGGTTTTCTACGACGTCTATTCTTACGATCTGAAAAAGCGCAAAGAGAAACAGATCACCAAATTCGCCCGCGCCTACAACCCGGCGGTTTCGCCCGTCGGCAACCGGTTGGTTTATGTCACAGGCAAGGATGGAACGTCGAATCTGATTTTACTGGACATTCAGACCAACAAGACGCGCGCGTTGACAAATTTTAACAATGGTGAAGAGATTTTCTCCGCGAATTGGTCGTCCGACGGCAAATCGCTGACATTCGATTTTGTCACCGCGCACGGGCGGGACATTTCCATCGTCGATGTCGAGACCGGTTCGCTCATTTCCGTCGAAAACGAACCTTACGACTCGCGGAATCCCTGCTTCAGTCCCGACGGCAAATGGCTCTATTTTGCCTCCGACCTGACGGGAATTTTCAACATATATCGGAAATCGGTCAACACAGGTGAGACGGAATTGCTTACCAATGTGTCCGGCGGCGCGTTTATGCCAACCGTCAACGCAAACGGTGAAGTGGCGTATTCGTTGTTAAACGATTCCGCATTCAAAATCGCGATCATTCGGCAACCGGCGGCGATCGATCCGGCGAAGGCGGTTTATTCGGATTATGCGGATCGAATTCCCGGAAACATGCCGATCTCGTCATTGTCGCTGGCAAAGCCCACGAAATATACCGATCGGTTTTCCAAGATATTCGTTTCGCCGCG
>JBAZPZ010000003.1:0-64983 GCA_041645495.1 Fidelibacterota bacterium
ATCTATGAAATATCTGAATATTTGTTTGCTTCACTCATAACAAAGTCAGTTCGCCTTTGGCGAATAAGGATTTCACAGATTTCCTTTCACAATCTCATTATCAATAATCAGGGAAATCAGCGCAATCGGTTCTTCTAAACTACGACCTATTTTAGTCACTAATACCGATTGACTCGCTAACAAACCATAAAAACATTCACTCACAAAACGATGGGCTGTCTTATCTAATCCAGCAGAAACTTCCCCCGATATTTGAATAATTTTCTTTCGCAATTTTCGGGATAATTTATTAAAATTCATTCGTCCTCTCCTTTGATTTGTCTTTATTAAAAAACACCAAAAAATATCAAAGAAGAGGACTCTTTTCAATTCCTTTGATTGATTTTATCCCTTCGTAATCCGAAAAAGTACCCCCATTTTTTCCTAAAATGACCTCTACCACTTAGATATTCCCAAATCATTCTGATTATCAGGAAGTTAGTCTATGCCAAGGCTAAATTTTGGGGGATGTCCAAAAAGCGCCTTGACTTTTTACAGGGGACGAACCAGAAATCCGGAACACTGAACACGGGATATTATCCATCCTCAGTTTGCTGTTTAGTATCTCTTTTACGCCAAACTGGTTGGTATCAGAAGTCACGGATTCTCTTTTGTCGTTATCACTTTCTTCCATATCTAACGTCTTATATCTGCTGCATAGCCTTGCGGAATCTGCCGGATGTGATTGTTAAGCACTGTTACCTTTGTTCCAAAGATAAATATCAAAAACTCTTTCATGAAACCATGTTTCATTTGATATCTCCCGAATATATTCTTCTGTTCCGACCTCTTGATTTACCGCATACTTATTCATGTCGGGTAGTCTGGAACATGCTTCAATGATTTTTCCTTCATTGGCTTTGAATTCTTCACGCCATTTTTCATAATAAACATCTAAAGCCCCGTCTTTTGTATGCAGCGCATTTCTCACCTGCGAATCATAGATTAGAACCGGATGTTTGATTTTAATCCAAAGAAACTTTGTCGTAAGCGACAGAAGGTTTTTATTTCCATACTTGACGGATATTCTTCTTTCAATTTCACGTATTTCTTTAACGGGGTCATCCTTAAAGTCGTCTGGTTTTAGAGGATCGATGATGTCCAAAACCGGTTCGTATCGAGCAAGCGCTCTCTTTTCGTCGTATATTGAAGGTAAATTTCTCGCTACTCTATAAAAGCCACCGGCATTCTTTAATGCTTTTAGTTTTTCACTCCTATTTCCATTAGATAATGCCTCACAGTACCCCATGTCATACATGAGCCACTGATTTAGATAAAGTAGCGAGCAATATTCAAAAGTTTTGGTTGCCACATCTTGCTTCAATTTTTTCTCCTCCGAAATCCCTTATCATAATGCTATGAATTTATTCCCAAACAATTCTTTTATCAAGACACTTTTAACCTTCAGAAGGTTAGAAACCTTCTGAAGGTTTTAACACTCTTGGCAGGTTCGGGAAAATATCGTATTTTTCGTCGGATCGATTTTATTGAGCATTTGACACACAGACTGAAAGTTAGAGTATGAAAGTTCTAAAATTCGGCGGAACCTCAGTAGGCAAGCCGGAAAATCTGAAAACCATTTTTCAGATCGTCGCAAAAGAAATCCAAAGCGGAACCGACGTCATCACGGTCTTTTCGGCGCTCAGCAAAGTCACGGATCAGTTGACGGAAATGAGCCGCTTAGCCGCGAAAAGAGACGTGGCCTATAAAACAGTCTATGACGACCTGCGCAACCGCCATTTCCAGTTCATCGAGAAAGTGATGCCGCCGGTTGAACGGGAATCCGTGATCGCGGAAATCGAATCCATTCTCTCCGAACTGCAGGACATCGTGCATGGCGTTTACTTGTTGAAGGAATTATCCGGGCAGTCGCTCGACCTGATCCTGAGTTTCGGCGAACGCCTGTCTTGTACGATCATCGCCGCCTATGGCAAGTCCGCCGGCCATGCGACTCATTACGCGGATGCCCGGCAAATTTTCACGACCAATGACCACTTCGGGGCGGCGCGGATCATTTCGAATATTACAACTCCCAAAATACAGGCCCTTTTTCAAAATTATACCGGAGTACCTGTCGTAACCGGATTTATTGCGGCGACCGAAGACGGTGTCACGACGACTCTGGGACGAGGCGGCTCCGACCTGACCGCTTCCCTGATCGGCGCGGCCTTAGATGCCGAAGAAATTCAGATCTGGACGGACGTCAACGGTTTCATGTCCGCCGATCCGCACAAGGTCAAAGAAGCCTTTTCTCTGCGTGAACTCAGTTACGAAGAAGCAGTTGAACTCAGTCACTTCGGCGCCAAAGTGCTTTTCCCACCGACTATTCAGCCGGTGATAGATAAAAAGATTCCAGTCCGGATTATGAACACTTTCAATCCGGATTTTCCCGGCACGGTCATCAAGAAAAATCCTTCTGCCAACGGCGGTTTTATTAAAGGAATCACCTCGATCAGGCATATTTCTCTGCTGACTGTTCAGGGCAGTGGCATGATCGGCGTCAGCGGCATTTCGTCCCGCCTGTTCGGCGCGCTCGCCAAAGTCAACGTGAATGTGATCCTGATTTCCCAGGCATCCTCGGAACATTCCATCTGCGTGGCCATTTTGCATGATTCCGTCCATAAGGCAAAAACGGCAATCGAAGAGGAATTCTCGATGGAGATCAAAGTCCGCATGGTCGACCCGGTCATCGTGGAAAATGACCTGATCATCATCGCCGTGGTCGGTGAACGGATGCGTAAAACCACCGGACTGGCCGGGCGACTCTTCAGTGCTCTCGGCGAAAAAACCATCAATGTCGTGGCTATTGCACAGGGCTCTTCGGAATTGAACATCTCGATTGTAATCGATCAAAAGGACGAGGATCAGGCACTCAACGCCATCCACAATGCCTTCTTCGCAAAAAAAGTAAAAGTGAACCTGTTCCTTTTCGGCGTCGGACTGATCGGTTCAGCTCTTATCGAACAGATTAGATCGAATTATATCAATTTGCTGAATAAATATGCCCTAGATTTGAAAGTCGTCGGGCTGGCCAACAGCCGGAAAATGCTGATCGACAAAGACGGCATCGATTTGAATGACTGGCGAAAATCCCTGAACGATTCCCCGGTCAAAACCGATATGCAAGTGTTGCTAGCTGAGATAAAGAAACTGAATCTGGATAACAATGTTTTAGTAGATTGTACTGCCAGCGCCGAAATCGTGACGCATTATGAACAAGTTTTGACCGGGCGGACCTCCATCGTCACCGCGAATAAAATCGGCAACACCGGTTCGTATTCCCAATATGTCAAATTCCGGGACCTCGCGAAAAGCAAACACGTCCATTTCCTCTATGAAACCAACGCCGGGGCGGCTCTGCCGATCATCAGCACTCTGCGGGACATGATCAATTCCGGCGACCGGATTATCCGGATCGAAGCGATCCTGTCCGGCACAATCAGTTATATACTCAATAATTTCAAGCCGGGGAAAAAGTTCAGCGACATCGTCCGCGAAGCCAAAGATAAAGGTTTTACCGAACCCGACCCGCGCGATGACCTCAGTGGTCTCGATTTCGCCCGCAAAGTTCTGATCCTCGCCCGGGAGATCGGGAATCCCACTGAACTAGCCGATATTCAGATCGAACCGATCTTGCCGGAGAATTGCTACAAAGCCCCTTCGATCGAGGCGTTCTTCGAGGAACTTGAAAAATCCAATGCTTACTTCGATAAATTGCTACAACAGGCGCACGCCGAAGGCAAAGTCCTACGCTATATCGCGATTTACGAAAACGAAAAAACGTCGATGAAATTAGAAAAAGTGAATTCCGCCCATCCCTTCTATTCGCTGAGCGGCAGTGACAATATCATTGCCTTTACGACTAATCGTTACGCCGAAAATCCGCTGGTTATCAAAGGAGCGGGCGCCGGCGCGGAAGTGACGGCCGCGGGCGTCATGGCGGATATTTTCAAGATTGCCAACGCCGTAATGAAGAGTAAGAGTTTCTGATGAAGTCCATAACGGTTTTCGCTCCCGCCACCGTGGCCAATGTCGCCTGCGGTTTCGACGTCTTCGGATTCGCCGTACATGAACCGGGCGACGTCGCTAAGGTCACTCTGCGGGAAACTCCCGGCGTCGAAATTACCCGCATTACCGGCGACAGCAGACAGTTGCCGAAATCCGCCGAGAAGAATACGGCCGGTTTCGCGGCCATCCGTTATCTCGAAACCATCGACTCCAAACAGGGCGTCGAAATCGAATTGCAGAAGAAAATGCCGCTGAATAGCGGCCTGGGTTCGAGCGCTGCCAGCGCGGTTGCCGTCCTTTTTGCGATCAATGCGCTTTTCGAAAACCGGCTCACGAAACATGAATTGCTCAGTATCGCGATACAGTCGGAGAAATTAGCCTGCGGCGCCGCGCACGCCGACAACGTCGCTCCGGCGCTTTTCGGCGGTTTTGTACTTATCCGTGAAAACGATCCGCCGGACATCGTGGAATTGCCGGTTCCGGATAACCTTTACTGTACGATCATTCACCCGGAAGTCGAAATTCGCACCGCGGATGCCCGCAATATCCTCACTCCGCAGATTCCCCTGAAGGATGCAGTCAGGCAATGGGCGAACACGGCGGGATTGGTCGCCGGACTTTTCCGGAAAGACTTTGCGCTCATCGGCCGCTCTTTACACGATCACGTCATCGAACCACAACGGGCTATGCTTATTCCCTATTTCTATGAATTGAAACAGGCGGCTTTAGCCAGCGGCGCCCTCGGT
The DNA here is from genome assembly GCA_041645495.1 of Fidelibacterota bacterium. Taxonomy (GTDB): domain Bacteria; phylum Fidelibacterota; class UBA2242; order UBA2242; family UBA2242; genus 0-14-0-20-45-22. The sequence goes on from JBAZPZ010000003.1 coordinate 4,794, forward strand.
TGCAGTATATCCGGTTCGGGACCTTCCGTCTTCGCGCTATCGCAAACGCAAGTCGTTGCCGCGAAAATCGCCGAGGCCATGCAAACCGTCCTGAATAATCACGGGATCGGCAATCAGATTTACGTCTCTCCCATCAGCACCAAAGGACCGGAAATCATCGCTCAAGAGGAATAAAACTTTGCGATATTACAGCACTGCCGACCGCACCCATAAAGTTCCCCTGAGAGAGGCCGTTCTGAACGGCATGCCCGCCGACGGTGGTCTTTACATGCCCGAATCTCTGCCGGTAATGCCGGATAAATTCTTCCGCGATCTGCCGGAGATGACTTTTCAGTCCTTGTCTTTCGAAGTGGCCAAAACCCTGATCGGCAATGACGTCCCAGCCGACATCCTGCATAAAATTATAGACGACGCCATCAATTTCGAAACCACGCTGGTAAACATTACGGAAAAGATCAAGACCCTCGAACTTTTCCACGGGCCGACCCTCGCTTTTAAAGACGTCGGCGCGCGGTTCATGTCGCGCCTGATGGCCTATTTCGTCCGGGGCAGTGATCGTAAACTCAACATTCTGGTCGCGACCTCCGGCGACACCGGCAGCGCCGTCGCCAATGGTTTTTTCCAGATCCCCGGCATCAACGTCATCGTCCTTTACCCGGCCGGGAAGATCAGCCTAATCCAGGAAAAGCAAATCGCGACGATGGGCGGGAACGTCATTGCTTTGAAAGTAAAAGGCACGTTCGACGATTGCCAGCGTTTGGTGAAAGCCGCCTTAGTCGATCCGGATGTTCAAAAAGCCCTGACGGTCAGTTCCGCCAATTCGATCAACATTGCGCGGCTGATTCCGCAAACCTTTTACTATTTCAATGCCTTCCGGCAGATCCAAGATTTTCACGACAAAAAGATTGCGGTCTGCGTTCCCAGCGGCAACTTCGGTAATCTTACCGCCGGCCTGATCGCTAAAAAGATGGGACTGCCGGTTGACCGCTTCATCGCCGCTACCAACATCAACCATATCGTCCCGGATTACCTATCAACCGGGATTTTCCACCCGCAGGCTTCCATTCAGACCATTTCCAACGCCATGGACGTCGGGAATCCCAGCAATTTTGCCCGCATGCTCGCCCTCTATGACAATTCGTTAGACAACATGCGCCGGGACATCGACGGTGAATATTTTACCGACGACGAGACCCGCGCCGCGATTGCCGCAGTTTATCGTGAGATTGGCTACATTCTCGATCCGCACGGCGCCGTCGGTTACCTGGGAATTAAAAACTATCTCGACCGAAATCCGTCAACAGATACCGGTATTTTCCTTGAAACAGCGCACCCGGCGAAGTTCCGGGATGTGGTGGAACCGATCATCGGAACGACTATCGCGATCCCAGACCGGCTTGCAAAATTCCTTGAACGAAAAGTGTTATCAATAAATATATCCAGCGAGTATGAGGAATTCAAAGCCTTCCTGTTGGAAAACAAGATTCTTTATTGACCAAACCATCTTCCCGCGTTGACTTACTGAATTGTTATGTGGTGCCGAACCGGAAGTCATGACGCTCGCCAAATCTCATGGCAGCGGTGTCCAACTCGGCGCGGAAATCGTCGACAAATGCCGCGCCCAAAACCTGCTGATCAACTGCACGCACCAAACCGTTCTGCGCCTCATGCCCGCCATCAATGTCACCAAAGAGCAGATCGACCGCGCAGTCGCGATCATCGGCAAGGCGTTGGAAGAATAAAAGTCAACAGAGTTTCAAAATAGATGAGGATTCTTTTATATTGGATTTTACTTTATCTTCGTCAATAGCCAATCTGTCAATCCAAATTCAACTATCATTTTTGCCAGCCGTTTTGGTAAAATAAGTTCAATGTCTTCGTATTTGGTGTTTTTAAATTCAGCAAGAGTTTTGTCAGGGCTATGAACTACGAAATATAGTTTTCTAAATATACCATGTGAAAACTCTTGAGCATATTTTTCAAATTCATCCACAGTTGCTCTGGATTTGACTTGTACCTGATACTTATCCTCTGTTATTGGCTCAACCAATTCCATATCGACATATTTCATTACTTCCCCTAAAAGACTGACTCGACGCCAACCAGCATTTCGAAATATCAAATCAACCAAAGTCTCAAAATCTTTCCAGTGTAATTGCTCCAATCCCATCGCAACTTCCGTTATCAGTTTTGCTTTATTTCGAGAGATCGATTTGAAAGCATTGCTTGGTTTATCATTTATAAGTCTTCTCAACGTTTCAACTTCTGCTATTTCGCAAATTGTCCCTCGAAATCCCTGTACTTTCGCAATATTTCCAGGAATTTGACTAATCAATAAAGGCTTCCCTTTTATATCATGATTATGCCATTCCCCCGAAAGCAAACGGTACACTGATATTTCATCCTTAAAGATACCTTTTTTACCAAGACGACACCACCAAAGCTGACATTTATGGAAAGTTATCCAAATATCGTTTGATGCGGATTGAGTTATTTTTTTTAGGGCATTTATATCCATTGTCGCGACCCCGTCAGTTTTATACTCATGTCTATATTTTATTTTGAGTGCGTCCCAATCTCCTCGATTGATTTCTTCGAGCGTCCAATTATTCCACCCAATTCGCGCTTTATTTTCTCTAATGCTAGATGTTTCCCATTCTCCTCCTCTACCCAGTTTGATGTAGTAGGCTTTCGTAAATTTTTCCGTTTTCATTTCAGTACCGTCCTTTAAAGATAAGCCTTCTTTTGTCTTTATCGCTCGTTTTATATCAGTGGCGTAGCCTTGCAGAATCTGCCGGATGTTATTGTTAAGCACTGTTACCTTTGTTCCAAAGATAAATATCAAAAACTCTTTCATGAAACCATGTTTCATTTGATATCTCCCGAATATATTCTTCTGTTCCGACCTCCTGATTCACCGCATACTTATTCATCTCGGGTAGTCTGGAACATACTTCAATGATTTTTCCTTCATTGGCTTTGAATTCTTCACGCCATTTTTCATAATAAGCATCTAAAGCCCCGTCTTTTGTATGCAGCGCACTTCTCACCTGTGAATCATAGATTAGAATCGGATGCTTGATTTTAATCCAAAGAAACTTTGTCGTAAGCGACAGAAGGTTTTTATTTCCATACTTGGCGGATATACTTCTTTCAATTTCACGTATTTCTTTAACGGGGTCATCCTTAAAGTTGTCTGGTTTTAGAGGGTCGATAATGTCCAAAACCGGTGCGTATCTATCAAGCCCTTTCTTTTCGTCGTATTCCGAAGGTAAATTTCTCGCTACTCTATAAAAGCCACCGGCATTTTTTAATGCAGTCAGTTTTTCACTCTTGTTGCCATTAGATAATGCCTGACAGTAACCCATGTCATAGATGAGCCACTGATTTAGATAATAGAGCGAGCAATATTCAAAAGTTTTGATTGCCATACCTCTCCTTGATACCTAACGCAACGCCTCTCGGGGCGCGAGGAACGAGCGCTCCTTTTGCAGGCGCTTGTTAGGTGATTTTAAGTTGATAAATCTTGCATCCATACTGAGTGCGGCGAAAAAAAGCATAAATGGGAGGCAATGCCTTAGGTGTGACAAAGCCACCCTGTGAGAGGTTGATGTTATTGATTTGACTGTGGCGTCCGAATAGGCAAAGGAATGACTGTGAATTAGTATACTTTTTCTGGAAAGCGGCTAACTTTTTATAATCAAGATTCACATCAAGCGTATTGATCCGCTTTCTAGGCCATTTAACTTCTAATGCGAAGTGGTATCGTTCCTTCTTTGCCACGAAATCAATCCTTTTATGGCCAACACTTCCCTCGTTTGGAAGAAAGCCCTTACAAGAAACCTCGCATTTAACATCGTATTTGCGAATCAAGAGTACGCGAAGAATAGACTCATACAATTGGTATTCGGTGAAAGCTATATTCGCGTCGCAAGCAGCAAGATAGCTGATATGCCCTGCCAAGGCCCGTTGAATGCGAAATAGTGATTCGTATGGTTCGTCGAGTTCACGCTTCCTCATTATCTAATCTCCTTAATTACCTAACGCTGCGGCTCAGCGGCGGCGGAACGCCGTCCGCTGTAGCCGATTGTTGGGGCTTCTCTTTCAAAGATTTCGCTCGATGATTTTCTTCACGTAGGCGGGCATTTCCTGCTGAAGAGCTTCCGTCTTCTTTTTCAATTTGTCATAAACTTCAACTTCAGCACCAGTCCACATGATGTCTAGTCGACGGGCTGAGCGCATGGCAATGTGTGCATAATCCTCAGGGTAAGCCCAGTAGCATGAACGACAGATGTTGGAGTCTTTCTGCTCAAGCCAATTTGCACAATGCTCGCAAGACCAGGACTTCGCGCGATTTGCCGAACCGCAGAGCAACATGAAGTCTTCTGGCTTCTGCTTTCCCTCGCCCATATCCCCCGCAACCTCAAAAGGGATACGATGGTCAATCTGCAGCTCACGTTCGTCGAATGGTTCAAGATAAACAGCGCACCGCGAACCGTGCTTTTCGATTAAGGCTTGTTTCAGTTCCTTTGTGAAAGCCGTGCGCCCGATCAGTTTTCCGAATCGGGACTTACTTGGATCACCGAAGCGATATGCGGCGATCTTGCGCCCATCTGCGCCTTCCACCCTGTACATCTCAATTGGGATGCCGTTCTCTTTGACGTCGCGGACGGCACGTGGGGGATGATTGTAGCCGTATTTGTCCTTCAACTCCTGTGTGGTTATGAATCCATGCTTGAGAATGTGGTCAATAACAGTCCGAGGACGCTTTGCCGTGACCTTCTTGCACAGCCGTATGAATTCTTTGGGAAGTTGCGGTTTCGTCATGATCTCGTCTCAAAAAGGCACATTTGTTCGCTTTGCGGTAAGTGGTAGACAGTTTTTGATTCGATGAGTTCATCGGCAAGTGCTGGGGACAGGTAAAGAGATTCAACAGTCGCATCGTCCCTGCCCAGAAGGGTTGCTTGCGTAGATCGTCCGGCGTTCAACTCCATGTGCGAAAGGTTCAAGTGTTCGGGCAGGCGTACGCCATGAACTTTATTGCCGGTGCGCCCATCGTAACTGACAATATATCGGATATGCCTGGCGTTGAGGTGCTCAAGAACTTCAACGAACTCACAAAACTGCACGCTAGCAAGATAACGAGTATCTCTATTTCCACAGACGCCTTGATAAGGCGGATCCATATAAACCAAGTCGCCATCGCCTGCTCTCAGCACGGCATCACGGTAATTTGTAGAAGAAAATGATGTCTTGCCTTTCAGTAAATAGGACGCGCCACAAACCTGTTCGTGCATGGTCGCAGGCGTCGCTCCTCGCCGTCTGTTATCGGGGCTTTGGTTGAACTCGCCATTCGCGTTATACCGTACTGATGCTTTTACGCATCTGGCTAGAAGGTAGAGGAAGTAGTCTGGCCTTCCGGTAAGATTGAATTCATCCCGTATTTTGCGGTAATAGGACTTAGGGTCGGCAAGTTGTTCTTTCCAAAGCGATTCGTACTCCTTGGCCAGTTTATCCGGTGTGTTGACAATAGCCCTCCAAAGGTCCACCAACGGCTTGTTCAGGTCGTTGATGTGAAATCGCTTGGCACGCCTGTGCGCAGCGGCGGCCAGCGAAATGGCGGCCGACCCAGCAAAAGGCTCATGCAGAGTCTCAACACTAGCGGGGAAACATCGCAAGATGTCCCCGGCCAAGTTCCGCTTGCTTCCTTGGTATGGTATAGGATGAGGAACGTTCATATCAGCACTCTATTCAAAAACCTGTCTTCTTTTCATGTCCTTCTCGTGCCCCAACATATGTTTATACCGCACACCTGACTCCGTTTTTTTCTCTTTTGAAAGCCCTCATCATGACGCCATCAATTTAGACTTAAACAATTCTTTTGTCAAGATACTCTCAACCTTCAGAAGGTTGAAAACCTTCTGAAGGTTTTACCATTCCTTCACTCTTTCAACTTCCTCACATCTTCTTCCCGCTTCGTGAGTCCGGTTCGGTCGTAATAATTCAGCAAAGGAATCACCCATTTGCGGGAAGTCTGGAGCAGTTCTTTCAGTTCAGCGACGGTCGCCTCGCCTTTTTTATTGAGATAATCAGCAATCAGTTTGCGCCCCTTTTCGATCGTGTCGGAATGGAACGCGAGATTCCGTTCGGGGATGACGATTTTTCCGGCGTCGGTTAAGTAGGCGAACAGCGGCTCGGCTTCGTCTTCCGGCAGGTTTAGTTTTTCCCGGATTTCGGTCAGATCGGGCGGCGCGAATCCGCCGGCGATCAGCGCCGACTCGATTTGCAGGATCGATTCCGATTGTTTTCGAGAAAGAACCGGCGAGAAGTCGCCCAGCCGCCATTTATCGCCGGAAACCACTATTTTATTTTCGTTTTTAAGTTCATTCGTCAGCCAATCCGCCATCCCGAAGCTTCGGGAGAGTTTTACCTCCGCGAGAAGACTCGCTTTCGATTGACCGGAGAGAATCGGATTCTTCCGATGGAACTGCAACAGAATTTCGATCAAACGTTCCTTCATTGCCGGGATTTCGGAGACCGAAACGTAACCGGTTTTGATCAAAACGAGCCTGTTACGGTCGGCAAGTTCCCGCAGAAGCTTCACTGCCGAACTTTCGGAGATCGAAAGTCTCTGCGCAACATCGAGAGGTGAGAAAAGTGTCCCCGGATGGAGGAAAAAGAGGTTTTCGGCGCAGAAAAGCAGGTCATCGGCGATGAGTTTTCCGATCCGATCCGCTTTTGCGGACTCTTTTTTCCGGAGCGGTTCGGGGAAAACTTCGAGAACCGTCGCGCCGCCGATCGTCGCCGCCGGAGAATAAGTTCGCAGGATCAGTCGGTCGTGGAATCCGGCCGAAATTTCTTCGTCGAAGAGGATTTGCGCGACGCACGACTCGCCCGGCCAGAGTTCGTCTTTGCCGATCGGGCGGATTTTGGCGATGAATTCGCCGGTTCCGAGGTGAACACGGACGACGGAATTGTATTTCAGCGGCGATGCGGTCGGCAGAAGTCCGATGTGGCAGGTTACCAGCCGCGTCGGGCGGAAATATCCGGGCGTCGCGAGGAAATAGCCGCGCTTCAGATCGTCCTTATCGACGTTCTGTAGGTTGATTGCGGCGCGATGACCGACGCCAATCCTGTCCGTCTGCTTTCCATGCGACTGAATGCCGCGGACTTTCGTCCGAATCTTCAGCGGCGCGATCTCCACTTCATCGCCGATGCGCAATTCTCCCGAAATAATCGAACCTGTGACGACCGTTCCATAACCTTTGACGATAAAAGCGCGGTCGATCGGCAGACGAAACAGGTCGGTTGTGTTTTCCCGCTCGAACTGTGCCGCTTTTTGTAAGATCGTTTCCTTTAGTTCGGGAATTCCGGCGCCTGTGACGGCAGAAACGCAAAGAATCGGTTCGTTTTCGAGAAATGTTCCGTAGACAAATTGCCGGACATCTTCCAGAATCATCTCCAGCCATACAGAACTGACGAGATCGATCTTGTTGACGACGATCAGTCCCGAGCGGATGCCGAGAAGTTTGAGGATTTCCAGATGTTCGCGGGTCTGCGGCATGATTCCGTCATCCGCGGCGACGACGAGAAGCGCCAGATCGACGGTATTTGCGCCGGTGACCATGTTCTTGATGAACTTTTCATGCCCGGGAACGTCGATGAAGGCGATATTTTCATTCAGAAACGCAAAGCCGATGTCGATGGTCATGCCGCGACGGCGTTCTTCTTCAAGCCGGTCGGGATCGACACCGGTCAGCGCCTTCAAAAGCGACGATTTGCCGTGATCGATGTGTCCGGCGGTTCCAAAAATGACCGGTCTTTGTCCGCTGACAGGTTCATCGGACAGTTTTTGGTTTTCTGTTGGCATGAAATGGGAATTTAAAGCGATGCGCCGATGGTTCGGATCGCATCGGAAATCGCCGGAAGATCGGCGGACGGCACGGCTTTCAGATCGAGATAAAATTCTTCGGACTTCGTGTATCCGATGATCGGCGGGTGATTCTTCCGGAACAGTTCGGCCAGCCGGACGACAGAGATTTTCTCCGGTGAAAAGACAATCGCCGCGCTGGGAATCGTCTCCGTCGGCAGTGAGCCGCTTCCCGCCTCAACGACGGTCTCGCGAACCGAGATTCCGAGTTCCTTCACGAGCGTTATGGGCAAAGTGCGAACGATCTTTTCCGCTTCGTTGAGCAAGAGATGGCTGTCGCGCGCGAGTAGTTTGTAGGTTTGAATACGTTTCTCCGGCTCCGTCAATAAATAACGTTTCAGCGTCGCGCAGAGAAGTGCGAAAGTCGTTTTATCGCACCGGACGACGCGCATCAGCGGGTTTTTCCGGAGAAGGCGAACCGACTCTTTCTTCCCGACAACGATTCCACACTGCGGCCCGCCGGGAAGTTTATCGCCGCTGAACGTTACCAGATCGACGCCCGCTTCGATAAATTCAGAAACGACGAGTTCCGCCGGAAGCCCGACTTTCTTGGTGTCTAATAACGCGCCACTGCCGAGGTCGAAGATGACCGGAACGCCGCGCTCATGCGAGAGTCGAACGATTTTTTCGGGTTCAGGTCGGGTTGAGAATCCCTGAATTTTGTAATTGGATGGATGCGCGAGTATAATTGCGCCGGTTTTTGCGCCGATCACATTCTCATAATCGCTCAGATGTGTCCGGTTGGTTGTCCCGACTTCGATCATTTTCACGCCGCTTTTTTTCATGATCTCAGGAAGCCGGAACGAACCGCCGATCTCGATCAATTCGCCGCGCGAGACAATAACTTCTTTGCGGTTTGCCAGCGAATTCAGCGCCAGAAAGACCGCCGCGGCGTTGTTATTTACAACAGCGGAATATTCCGCGCCCGTCAGCAACTTCAGGTAATCGTCCGTGAGGTTGAGCCGTTCGCCGCGCTCGCCGGTATTCACGTCGAATTCCAGATTGGAGTATCCCGAAAGTATTTCAGCCGTTTCCGAAAGGATTTCACTGCCGAACGGCGCGCGTCCCAGACCGGTGTGCAGGACAATTCCGGTCGCATTGATCACTTTTTTCAGCGGCAGAGACAGAAGGTCTTCACTTTTCGATCTTATCCGGCGGCAAATCTCTTCGACGGCGCTCTGCCGGTCTTTCAAAGAAATTCGTCTCCGAACGATTTCGGTTCTCAGCGCTTCTATTTCGGATCGGATCAGTCTTACGAGAATCTCCGGTTTGAATTCAGGCAGTTCGGCGGCAATCAAATCGGCAACTGATTGAACGGATGGCAGGATTTTCCAGTCGAAAGGCGCTTCGGATTTCGGTTGGGTCATTCGGGCGGTCTCAGTCATGCAAATGATTGGTCTGATGGTTCATGAACTGCGTTTCGTAGAAATAACGGTACAGAGAATCCTCTTTTTTCAGCAGTTCTTCGTGCGTGCCGGCCTCGTGAATCTTTCCTTTTTCCAGAACGATGATCTTGTCGGCGTTCTGGATCGTCGAGAGCCGGTGCGCGATGACCAAAACCGTCCGGTCTTTCATGAGCCGTTCGATAGCGTTCTGAACCTTTTGTTCCGATTCGGAATCGAGCGAGGAAGTAGCTTCGTCGAGAATGAGGATGGGCGGATTTTTCAGCAAAGCGCGGGCGATCGCGAGACGTTGACGCTCGCCTCCGGAGAGTCGCATGCCTTTGTCGCCGATCATCGTTTCGAATTTATCCGGGAAAAGGTTGATGAATTCCAACGCATTCGCGGCGTCCGCGGCGGCGGCGACTTTTTTCGGATCGGTATCTCCGAGTCCGTAAGCGATGTTGTTGAAGATCGAATCATTGAACAGAATTGTCTGCTGGGTGACGATTCCCATCAGCGACCGGAGCGAATCAAAAGTGACGTCGCGGATGTCGATTCCGTCGATTCGGATGGAACCGCCGACGGGATCGTAGAAGCGCGGCAGAAGATCGACCAGCGTCGATTTCCCGGCGCCGCTATGCCCGACGATGGCAACGATCTCGCCCTTCCTGATCGTCATATTAACATCGGAAAGCACCTCGTGGGACGTCTGCGGATACATAAAGCGAATGCGGTCGTATCGGATTTCCTGATGAAAACCGTCCAATACCAGTGCATTGGGTTTTTCGACGACGTCGGGTTTTTCATCCAGAATCGAAAATATCCGTATAGACGAAGCGATCGCCTCCTGAATATCCGCGTTGACATTGTTCAGGCTCTTGAGCGGCGTCATCAGCGCAAAAAGCATGATGATAAACCGGACGAAATCCTCCGCTTCGATTCCATGTCCCATCAGAACGGCGCTACCGCCAAACCATAGCAAAGAAACGCCGATGGCCACGCTAAAAAACTCGTTGATCGGCGTCGAGACGATCTTCAGTTTCCGGCGTCTGAAAAGTAATTGAAAATATCTTTCGGTTTCGTGGAAGAAGCGCGCCTTCTCGAATTTTTCCATGCAAAACGCCTTGATGACACGAACTCCGTGGAGAGTCTCGTCAAGAATCGCCATGATTCCGGCAATCTGCTTGGATGTGCGAATTGACTTACGCCGAATGCTTTGGCCGATCCTGGAAATCGTGATGAAGGTGAGCGGCAGAATGATAACGGCAAAAAGACTCAGCCGCCACGAGATGATAAAGAGCAGGATCATGAACGAGAGAATGTTGATCGGCTCGACGAGAAGTTTGTCGAAACTGACTGAAAATGAGTGTTGGACGGTGGAGACGTCGTTCAGCACGATGGACGAGATTTCACCCGCTCGCTTTCGCTGAAAAAATGAGAGCGAAAGTCGGTGCAAATGTCCGTAGAGTGTGTTCCGCAGGTCGCGTACGAGTTTTAACTGCACATAGCCGATGCATACGTTTTTAATATAAAAGAAGATGTTTTTGAGTGTAAACATCAAAAGGATCGTCAGACACAGCATCCTCAGGGTTTTTAATGGTTCATCCCGCATGACCAGTTTGTTCGTGATAGCTTTCAATTTGTCATTGGCGCTGAGTTTGACGGGAAGTGTCGGCTTGACGACGATATTTTCGGGTTTCGCTTGTTGTACGACGGTTGGCGTCTTGGGAAAAAGCACATTGACGAACGAAGCGGTCAGCCAGATAGAGGCACTATTAAACAGGACGAATAGGATTGAAGCCAGAAGGCCTGTCGTGAGCGTTTTCCAATATGGTTTGACTAACTTCAAAATGCGGAAATAGAGTTTCATTTTATGCGCACCTTTGGGCTATTTCGTCGGCGCTCACCGCGCCCTGACGAAGAATCGAAAATCTGTCTGTAAAAATCTTGACGACCGTCGAAGGAATCCGGCTTGCGGAATCCGAAGACTTCAAAACGATCGGCACCGAGTCACCGAAATACCGGACAACCTCTTCGATGTTTTCCGCAGGCTTTTTGCCGGACGGATTGGCGCTGGTCGTCGTAATCGGATTCGGAAAACGGCGCAATATTTTGTTCAATAGTCCCGCGTTGATGACACGGAGACCGATAAATCCATCGTCCACGAATTGTTCGGAAAAATTCCGGTCGCTCTTCGGTAAAACAAGCGTCACACGTCCGGGCAACAACGAACAGACCGCGTTTCGCTGGTAGTCGTTCAGGTTCGGAAAATCTTTCAGTAATCGTTCCACATCCGAATATAAGACACTTATCGCTTTTGGGGAAGACCTGCCTTTCAGCCGGACAAGATTCCCGACGGCGGACGAATTAAAAACATCCACGCCCAGTCCGTAGATCGTGTCCGTCGGATAAGCGATAATCTGCCCGCAGGAGAGCACGGTTAAAATCGCTTCGGTCTGCGACGCGGAAATCGTATCCAATGAAATGATCTCAGGCATTGTTACCCAACAACTCCTTTGGCGGTTTGGTTTTCCACCGGCGATGAAACCAGTAATATTGCTCGGGGCACCGGCGAATTTCTTCCTGAAAATAATCGGTGATAGATTGCGTCACCTGCTGAATCGGATCGCCCGATTCTTGAATTGCGTCTTCCACTTGCAGTTCTTTTAACCGAATGGCATATTTGCCATCGGTGTCCATCAAGCAGGTTCCGAGGATCAACGGGCACTTGAGTTTGGTCGCAAACAGAGCCGGACCGCGAAAGGTTGAAGACCACTGATCGAAGAATCGGACAAAAATCCCGTTCTTCCCGGCATCCTGATCCGCGACCATGTAGAGAATATTTCCGTTTTTGACGAATTTCCACATCTTTACGGATTGACGTTTTGTTTTGGGAAACAGACGAGCGCCGTTCCGTGTGCGCGTCCGAAAAATGAGATTATGCGTGAGTGGATTTTTGAGTTTCTTCGCGATGGCGCCGATCGCATAACCTTTTCTTGCGTACCAATCGGCGAATACTTCCCAATTCCCAAGATGGAACAGAACGATGAGCGCTCCTTTCTTTTGTTTCAATACATCGTCGAGAACGGACTGATCGTCGTTCCGAACATACCGGAAAAACCGGGAATCCGAAAGATGAAAGACCGGGATCAGGTCGAAATAAACTTTGGTAAAATGGACGTAAGCGCGTCGGGCGATCCGATGTCGCCATTGACGGGTCGATTCGGGGAATGCACGTTTCAGATTATTCAGGACGACTTTTTTCCGAAAAGGTAAGAAAAAGTAGGCGAACGTTCCGACAAATTCAGCGAACGTTTGCCGGGAGCGGATCGTCAACGGCGTCAGAACCCACACGAGCAGGCGAAGACACAGATACTCGAACCAAAATTGCGTCGATAACTTTTTTTTTGACATGGGAGACGGTAACGATCGGATTAGCCGCGTCGGGATTTATTCGTACACTTGCTTGAAGACGTCGAGAAGCGATCGTTTTTTCGTCTCGTGTTTTCCGGCGGCATAAATCAGCGCGTCGAATAACGGCTTTTCACGATTGAACTCGTTCTGATAGAAGATATCGATCCAAGAAATGAACTCTTCCTTTTGCGTTTCGTCCATCCCGCTGAACAAATCGAATAATGGATCGGTGAACTTTTTCTTGAATTGATCGGAATATTCTTTCTCTTTTTTGGACTCTTCGAGACGGCACTGGATTTCATAAGTCCGATAGAGATAAGCATGAAGGAACACTTTTTTTTCAGAGAGATTGAGCGTGTGCCAATAGAGGCTCTGACCCCAGGCAGTATAGTCCATATCGGGCGTTTTCAGCGTATCTTGTCCGGGCAGGAAACTGCAAAACAGTAACAGAAAAAATATAACCTGGATTTTTTTCATGGCTAATTCTCCTCGGTAGTTTCCGGAATGAATTGTTCGATTTCCTCCATCAGACGATCGACGGCGGAAGATTCCGGGATTTTCTCGACGATCTCGCCCTTGCGGAACAGGAGCGCCTCGCCTTTTCCCGATGCGATTCCGACATCGGCCGTTCTGGCTTCGCCGGGTCCGTTGACAACGCAACCCATCACGGCAACGGTGATATTTTTCCGGATATTTTTGGTACGTTCTTCGACTTCCCGGACGATTTCCATCAGATTCACTTCCGTCCGTCCGCACGTCGGACACGAAATGATATTCACACCGCGACGGATGATGGAAAGCGACTTCAGAATCTGAAAACCGACGCGTACTTCTTCCACCGGTTTAGCGGTAAGTGACACTCTCAGTGTATCGCCGATCCCTTCGGAGAGAAGCGTTCCGATACCGATGGCGGATTTAATCGTTCCCTGCCACAGCGGCCCGGCTTCCGTGACGCCCAGATGAAGCGGAAAGTCATATTTCTCGGAAAATAACCGGTTGGCCTGAATCATGAGCCGAACATCCGACGACTTGAGCGCGACAACGATGTCCTGAAAGTCGTTTTCCAGACAGATGTCGATATGCCGTTTTGCGCTTTCGAGCATGGCTTCCGGTGTCGGATAACCGTATTTTTCCAGCAAGTCTTTTTCCAATGAACCGGAGTTGACGCCGAACCGGATCGGTATGTGTGCGGCTTTGGCTTTTTTCAGAACTTCGGTTACACGTTCTTTTCCGCCGATATTGCCGGGATTGATCCGAACTTTATCGACGCCCGCGTCGATCGCGCCCAGCGCGAGCCGGTAATTGAAGTGAATATCCGCCACAAGCGGAATCGTCATGTGCTTTTTGATCTCCGGAAGCGCAGCGACCGCGCGTTCATCCGGGATGGTGATTCGCAAAATCTGACAACCGGCCGCCTGAAGTTCCTCGATTTCCGGCAGAATCGACCGGAGATCGTGCGTTTTGGACGTGGTCATGGATTGAACGGTAATCGGTGCGCCGCCGCCAATCGGAATATTTCCGGCAAGAACCCGACGTGTTATTTTTCTCGGATATGAAGTCATCACGCGCTCAAGTTAATATCCGGCAGTTTCTTACACAAATAAAAGTTCCGCATATGGAAAAAGCCCCTTGGTCAAGGGGCTTTTCACGTTCTTTTGGAAAGAAATATTTATTCGATGAAGTCGGCATCCATAAAATCTTCGAGTTTGAAGCGCCCTTCCTTTTCCAGTTCGCGCGCTTTATCGACGATCTTTTTCTGTGCGGCTTCGACTTTTCTTCTCGGTTGAGGTCCTTCCAGCAACTGCATTTCGTCCTGAAGGATGATCTGCGTTCTCTGCGGAAGTGAGTTTATGAAAAACTCCTTGATGTCGTCCGGCTGACCTTTCAGCGCGTAGGCGACTTCCGAGGCTTCGACGGATTTCAGTACGTCGCCGACAACTGTCTGCGGCAGTTTGGTCATATCGTCGAACGTAAAATAGAAATGCTTGACCTGCTGAACGAGTTCCGGCGCTTCTTTCTCCAGATGTTCGAGAAACCGCCTTTCATCTTTCGGAGCCATCTGGCTCAGAATGCCGGCGACGTTCTCGCCACCGCCCCGTGAATATTCGGAAGCGCGCGGCAGAAACGCGGCTTTCTCCTTCAGTTCGTTTGCGATGCTGACGACGCCTTCCAGCGGAATGTCGCCGATGTGCCCGATTTCCGCCATCACTCTCGGCTGTGCCGTAGGCGGAAGATTTTGCAGGACGATCACCTGTCTGTCCACGCTCAATTGAGCGACCGTCAGCGCCATGATGACGGGCGATTCGGCGGCAATCAGCGAAATGATCTGATTGTCGCTCAAATCGTTCAGGTACTCGAACGGTTTTTTCGTCTCTTCCCCGGCCGGTGTGAATTTTTCCGTAACAAAACTGAAGTAAAATTCCTCAAGAACCGCTTTTTTAACCTCAAACGGTACACTGGCAGTGGAAGACATGTGTTGCCGAATTTTCTGGAGTTGGTTCTTGTTCAATCCCTTGAACATCTGAAGAGCCAGATTCGCGCCAAGCGTCTTGAACAGTATCGCGGCTTTATCCAGTCCGGTCAGGTCTTTATATTCCGTCATGAATTCATTCCTCCTTCTATTCGGCTTCCGTCTGTTCCGGTTTTACGTCGCCGCTCAACCAGTCGTTGATAATGCGTGAAGCCGTGTCGGGTTGACCGACGCTCATTGAAATGACAGACTGTTTGATTCCCTTCATTTCCTCTTTCTGAGCCTCCATGTCGACGGGTTCCGCCGCGACTTTCGGCTCGGGAACGGGAATTGCCGGCGGAACGGCAGCCGGTTGCGAAGAGGTCGGTGCGGCTACGATTTCCGGAGCCGGTTTTTCAATGGGTTGCGGCGCCGGCGGAACCGGACGGGGACCCATCGGAATTTTCGTGCCGTATCCCCATTCTATTTCCTGTCGCCTTGCCTGATTTCTACGCGTAATGAGGATGATGAAAAGAAGGATCAGGATAAGCAATGCCGCGATTCCAGCGGCGATCAGAACGCCCATATTTTTGAGGCGCGACATGATGGGCGGCGTCGTTTCCAATGCGCCCAGTTCGATTTCCTGCAGACGGCGGTTGCTGTCGCGTAGTTGATCTTTTAAATTGGCGAGTTCCTGTTCGCGGACTGTTGTTGCTTTCTCGGTTTCCTGCCGCTGTTCGTCGGTGAGTTGCGGTGTCTGCAACTGCGCTCTCAGGTCGGTGATCTCTTTTTTCAAATCTTCCATGCGAAGCGAATCGCGGACGACAACCTGCTTCTCGGCGCGCCGCTGTTGATCGATGCGGCCGGAACGTTCGGTTTCCGTTTGTCTTCTGTCGATGTCGTCGATTTTTTCCGCGATATTTTTCAGGATGATCGCCTGAGCGCCGTCGGTCTCTTTTTTCTTCTTGAAATTCGCTGTCATAACGCTGATGATGTCACCACGCGACCGATCAAAGTGCGAGGCGATGTTGACGACCTGTCGGATATTTTCGATCATGTCCGGAGTCACGCCGTCTTCGACGATAATGCTGATCTGTTGCCGCTTGATGGTAAGAACAGGAATAAACTGTTTATTGACAGTTGTCGGTACCATTTTGGATTCCGGTGTTTCCTGACTTTCGGAAGTGTCCCCGATGTTTTCGGCCGTATCGGACATCAACTCCTGCGCCGGTTGATTCCTGGGTGTTTCGGTGAACGCTTCCTGCGGAATTTCAAAACCGGGCAATGGCAGAGAATAGGTTTGTTTGGCCGGTTTTTTCGATGTTGCACTCATATCTGCAGGCGTTTGCACACTCCGGGCGCTCGTTTTTGGCTTCCCTTTGGCGACAGTTTCCCCGGACCTGGCATCCGACGGTGACTGCCTAACCGTCTGTGTCTGTTCGATCGGTGTGAATTCGATATCCACGTTCACATCGACCACGAACTTCATGTCGTCAAGGAGTTTATTCAGCGCGTCGCTGATCCTTTCCCGGAGACTGTTTTCGACGAGTAGTTTTTGAGATAGATAGGAAACCTGATTATCCTGCGCGAACAGAAAGGTCAGCAACAGACATAGACATGCCATTGCAAAAAATGCTTTTTTTATCGTCAGGTTATCATTTCTGGCCATAACCTTTTCCCCTTATTTATCCTATGGTTAGAAAAAAAATCTCGACCCGTCGGTTTTGAGATTTTTTCTCATTGGTTGAATTTGCATCTTCGATCGTTTTCCCGGCGGAACGCGGTCGGGTGTCGGCGTATCCGACTGCCTGAAACCGGTTGGACGGGATGCCGCGACTCGAGAAATAGCGAACGACCTGCGACGCTCTTGCCGACGAAAGTTCCCAATTGGAGGGATATAATTGCGATTTGATCGGATCGCTGTCCGTATGTCCTTCGATTGCGATTGGAAAGACGGATTTTCGGATCATGATGTCTAATTTATCGAGAATCGGAAAGATGTTCGGGTTCAAGTCGGCGCTACCAGATTGGAAAGAGATTTCGCTCGGAATTTTAATGCAGACGCCGCGCGCGCTCGTTTCCACCTGAATGACGTCTTTCAGTTTTTCCTCTTCGATGACCTTCACAACTTCCTTGAAAACCTCGGTGAGCGTGTACGTCTTGGCCTTACCGCCGGGGCCGCCCCCAAGCGCATCGCCGACGGAACTGCCAAACTGTTCCAGTTTCACCGGATCGAGTTTGGACATCGAGAACAGAAGCACAAAAAAAGTCATTAGCAGAGTCATCATATCTGCATAGGTTGTCAACCAAGGCTCTTCTTCGTCTTTTCCGCCTAACGATTTGATCTTTTTTCTTTTCTTTTCTTCAGCCATCGATTATTTCTTTTCTTCCGGTCGTTTCCAATCGCGCGGTCTTAAATAGGAATTCAGTTTTTCACGGACTATCAGCGGATGTTTCCGGGCTTGTAGCAGAAGCGCTCCTTCGATCAACATGCTTTGCATGAGATTATGCCTCTCGATGCGGGTTTCAAATTTGACTGCCATCGGATTGAAAATTAGATTGGCAAGAATCGTGCCGTAAAACGTCGTGATGATGGCGGCGCCCATTCCGGCGCCCAGCACCTTCATCGGGTCGGCTCCGGACGAAGAAATCTCGGCCATCCCGTACAGCATCACGACTAAGCCGATGAGCGTTCCGACCATTCCGAACGCCGGTGAATATTTACCCATCGTTCTCAGTACGTTAGCTTCGCCTTTTTCACGCATTGTCCTGTTTTCGATGCGGGTCTCGAGAATATCGCGCATTTCGTCGGGATTATAACCGTCGATGACCATTTGAAGCGCATCTCGAAGGAACGGATCGTGAATGCCGGACAGCGACTTTTCGAGGTCCTGCATGCTTTTCCGTGCAATGGGTGCGAGATTGACGATCGTTTCCACCTCTTCCGGTAGATTAATCTTCTCTTTCTTAAAAACCATCAGGATGGATTTACTCAGGCTGAGCACGTCATTTAGCGAGAAACTGATCAGCGTCGCCGCGAACGAACCGCCGCCGACGATGAGCAAACTCGGCAAATCGGCGAACATGCTGAAATTCGGCGTCAGCAGATAAATCCCCCAAACGATGAGTCCGGTGCCGGTGATAACTCCCAGTATTGTGGCTATATCCATAGTTTAAACCTTACTCCTTTACGTTTTGTTCGCCGGCGCTCCGCAGCCTGTTCTCATTCATCGCCCGCAAAATGTTTCGCACATCGTCGTATTCCGGATCGATGCGAAGCGCCAGATTCCAGTTGATCGTCGCCCGATCGATATCGCCAAGTTTGTAGTAAATCGATCCGCGCCGCGCATATGCCAGCGCCAGATTCGGATTGAGTTCAATCGCATTTTCCACTTCGACCAGCGCTTCTCTGTAATCGCCGGTATAAAAATATTGGAGAGACTTCGATAGGTGTTTTAACGCCAGATTGATATTTTGCTTCATCGCATGTTTGGCGAGTTTAACGGTCCGAACAGAATCTTCCAGCATATTGGTTTTCTGACGAAGATTGGCGACCTGACTGGTCAGATACTTGATCTCGGTTTCATAAACATTCAGCGAGTCCCGCAATTTGGCGATCTCAAAATCCGCGGCCTTGAGCGTCGAATCGAGGCGCGCCGCGAATTGTTCTTCCAGATCGAGCACCATTTTCGAACCTTCATTGACCATTCCTTCGAGCATTTTTTTTCGTGTCTGTTCCGGCTTGATGCGCGGAATCCGGAAGTCGAGGCCGACGCTAATGCTGGGTGCTTCCCGTATGTTGGAGGCGTCGAAATTCTTCGCTCCAAAATTATACAGGTAAGTCACGTTGCTTATGCCAAGATTCAGATGGTAATCTTGCGTGATGGGAATTCGGACGCCGAGATTCACGCTACCGCCATCGAATTCACCAATCAGATCGACACCGCCTTGCTTCGCCATCATATTCGTGTGCATCAAAATCCCAGCGAACACGCCGGCAGTGGTGCTGGAATCATCGCCGAACGCTGTCGCTAATCCGCCGGTTCCAAATCCCATGTAGGTGAAAAGGCTGTTCTTTCCGAACTGCTTCTCGTTGGCGATGACGCCGAAGATGGAAAGCGTTTGGGTATCCATGTTCAGTTTTTTCTCGCCCTGTCTGAGCACCAGATCGTGAATGCCCGCCGAAAAACTGATATCACCGTAAGTAAAAAGCCGCTGTTGCAGGTGAAATCCGAACTCGACCGGCTTATCACCGATAATTCCCTGCACAGAGGTGAATCCGATCTTGAACGAATTGGTCAGGTCGGTCTCGAAAAAGACACCTTTGGTGAACAAGGAGTCGGCAAAGCCGTAAACGTCCGTGCTGAAACCGGTCCGGAAAATGTAAGGAGTGCGATAGATACTGCTGGTCGGTATCTTGATCATGTAGCCGGGATGGGAAAATCCGACGCGCGTGACCTGCGCGCTGGAAACCTCGACGGCCAGAAGGATGACCAGACCTATTGATTTTGATCGTCTTATCATTTGACTCAACTCCGTTTGTCTCACTCTTTCTGTTTTAACCGTTTCAGTTCGAGTTCGGATAATTTGGCTCGCGGACTGCTGGGAAACCGTTTCAGCAGTCTGGTGAAAAACGCCTCCGCCAGTTTCGTCTCGCCCGTTTTTTGATAGATCACCGCCGAAGCAAACAGCGCATCATCCAGCCACTCAGATAACGGATATTCTACCACTTTTTTAAAATACTCCAGCGCGAGATAATCATCACCTAATTCAACGTAACAATTCCCGATCCAGTAATAAGTATCGCCAATCATCTCGGAAGAAACGTCCGCGGACATCGTTTTTTGAAAGTAATCGACGGCAACCAGAAAATTTTGATGATTGAAAGCATCCAATCCTTTCTGAAAGTATTTCTGGCCGTCTTTTCGTGAATATATTTTCGCCGGATTCGAAAGCGGCGCATACGGCGATTGAAACAACCGGTTTTGCAACGCGACGACCAATTTTTTCAACGAATCCTGTTCCGCTTTCAAACTGTCCGTATCTGCTCGGAATCGTGAAAAAGCCAACGAAAGGGAGTCTAATTGGTTCTGTAGATGAACCAAACTGAGGTTAGCAACGCCTTTCCCGAAGAAGGGGGTAGACTCCCTCGCTGGCTCTATAGTGATTCCGAGATCGTACAACTGCGTCGCTTTGCGCGCGGTTCCCGTTGTATCGGGTTCAATCGGAAGCAAAGTAATGGGTATGGCTATCATCAGTAGAATAATTTTCGGTAATCTCAAAATTTTTCCTGAGTCGTCAAATACTGTTTGGCTTTCGGTACGAGTTCGCTGGACGGAAAATTTTTCTCGAGTAGTTTGAAGGAAGCGACCGCCTTGTCCTTCTTCCCCATCTTGAGATAACTCATGCCGATTTTAAAAAGCGCAGCATCGGATTTATTGCCGTCACCGAGCCCGGACACTTTTTGAAACGCGGCGATCGCCGCGGAATAATTGTCAAGGGAATAGTAACTCTCGCCGATCCAATACTGACAATTATCGGCAAGCGTGTGCGTTGTGCTGATCGACAAAAGGTTCATAAAGCCTTTGATCGCGCCTTTGTAATCGCGGTCGAAATACAAATTCAGAGCGGTGTTGTAGTCTTCCCTGTAATCCGTATCGTCGAGCGGCAACGGTGTCGCTTCCGAGGAATCGACTGGCGTATCCAAATCCTGAATCGTTTTAACAACTTCCTGAGACACCTTTTTCTCGTCTTCGTACGCTTTCAGAATGGTTTTTAGATTCGCGATTTCGTCCTGTTTGGCTTTCATGGAATCGGCTAAACTCTGATTGTGAGATTTGATGTCTTCCATTTCCGTTTGTAAATTGTTCAATTCGGCTTCCTGAATAGTCATTGCCGACCGGAGTTCGAGTACTTCGACGGATTTCTGTTCGACTTCCGAGCGTTTTTGCTGGAGTTCCTTATTCACGTCCGTTTTCGCCTGCGGTTGTTGTGCCCGAAGCGCAACCATCGACGTCAACAGAACAAAACAGAGCGCTAAAACAAATCGATTTCTCACTTGTACTGCTCCCACTCGATGGAATAGGAATATCCGATGAAAGCGCCGAATGCTTTGGGAACGATGAGTTGAAAAGTTCCGGATGCTCCCGGCAGAAGCGAATTGTTCGTCGTGATTCCCGAACCTTCAAAAGTATAGTAACTGCCTTCGACAAAAGCCGTTTTGGTTTCCGTTTCGCCGCTCCAGTTCTTCCGAAAAATGAAATTGATTTTTACAAAATCGGCGCGCCGGCTACCGATGTTCTTCACTTCGCCCGTAAAAATCGTGTTCCCTGTACGATCTTTGCTTTCCTTGACGTTTCCAACCAACACGCAGTTGGCAACTCTGGAAGGCGAATCGGTCAACTTGGACGGTGCGCCAGATTGCGCGGTATAGGTCGGAGGAACGACCTGAGGAACAGGCGAACTGGATTTGATGTCCACGGCGACTTCATCGGGCAGATATTGATCGGCCGGTTTTTCCGGAACGTTCGTGATAACGCGGACGATATTTGGTTTAGCCAGAACGATATATCCGATGACCGTCTCGATCTTGACGATTTTTTCGTCCTGATAAATTATTTTTCCGAAAAATGACGAACCGTTGTCCATCACGATTTCTTTATCGTACATGGAAAGCGGGTTCATCCACATCTGACTTTTGGATTGGATTTCCTGAAGTCCGTTCTGAAGGTGTTTCACCTCCGCGGCGAGTTTCTTCACCTCAAATGTCAGTTCGTTGATGATATAATTTTGATCGGTTGGCGTTGTCTGAGTCGATGCCATCGCGGTCCGCTTCTGCGTCTCTCCGCTCGGTAGCGGGACGGTAATATTCGAAATATCGGACCTGGCGGAAGAGGATTCTACCTTATCCTGCGCCGCCGCCTTTTCTTTGGCATCCTTTTTGGCTTGAGACGAACCGCATCCGGTCAGAAATGCCAAAAGCACTAAAAAGACGAGAGAAATTTTTGCTTTCATAGTCCCGCACCTTCGGGTAAATGGTGTCCATCCGTTCAATCAAATCGTTTTATTACAATTTGGCGTTGCATTCGTGAAAAATATATATTTTCTCCGACTATAATGTCAAGGAAAAAATTAAGAGAATCCGCCAGTTACGCCGATGACTTAAATGATTAATTGAAGTCAGCCTCCTTTTTTCACCTTGTTTCAACCTGTTTCATCGTCCGAATATCCGGTTATCCGGTGATCGAAAATCTCAACGTCGCCACGATTTCTCCCCAGGAATCCATCGGACTTTTAACATATTGCACATTGACGCCCTGAGATAAGGCGATATGTAGTAACTGCTCCACGATGTCGTTGGTTCGTTCCAGCGGACTGCCGTCCATCGGACATTTTTCGACGACATCCAGACCCAGATAATTGTCATTCCGGCAAAAAACGCCTTTATGCACGAAGTTTTCTTGAATGATAAGCGCATCGACCCAGTTTTCTACGATTTTGGAAAGAACCGCCTGAATTCCTTCGACCGCCTGATTCTTTTGCTTTTTCGCGACAAAATCCTCCAGCAGTTTTTTCTCGTATTCTTCGCGCGCTTCTTTTTCCGTCTGTTGCGCTTTCATGAGGACTTCATTCAGCGGCGCCGTCGATTCGACCTCTATGACGCCTGCAATTTTCGCGGCAACGTAACCGTGTAAATATTTCCGAAACTCGTTGATCGCTTCGCGTCTTCCACCCAGAATAATCCAGTCGAAATCCTTCTTTTGATTCAAATCGAAAACCTGTTGGGCGATCTGTTTGTAATGCTGAAGCACCGTTTGCTGGATGTTTCGCTCGGCCTTCCGTTCCAGATTTCCCTGAAAACCGGCACCGCGAACCGGCTCGGGCGCGGCGTTTTCGATTGCGAATTGCTCGGTAAATTCTCCGATTTGAGATTCAAATATTTTTGCCTTGGTTCGGTCGATCAAGACCAGTGCATAGTTCCGGTGAATACTAAAAAAATGTGAGAGCGGACGAATGTACGGCTTAGGTTGAATGACTAATTCATTCGCCAGCGGGCGCTTCAAATTCAATGTCTTCCAGAGCCCGGAGCCCGACGATGCGAAGCAGATCGAACTGAGCGCCTTCGTGGTGTCGAGTTCCTCGTTAAACCAGTTCAAAATGCGATCGAAATCAGCCAGCACGGAACTCTGTTCGTTCTCGGATAGCTGTTTAAAATAGGTCGTGCTTTTTTTATACTTGATCATCTTTTTGAGTTCGACGATATGACTCTTCCGGTTACCCGTCGAAATCCCAAGGGTCAGGTAAGCGCTGGTAACTGGATATTCTCTCTTTTCGTCTCGGATCAATTCTTTTACGAGTTGTTCTCTGATCATGATGACTCCCGTGGTTTATGGTTCAAGTATTTGGATAATAAAATGCGTTCCGTGGCCGAATTTCTGCGTTATTATGTGAATGGCCAAAGGAGAAGCGGATCTCAATTGGCGGATTCCCGACGCTGTGCAATTCGGTCTCTTCTTCATTTCGTATCCACAGTGATATTAATAATGAAATTTTCAGACATTATCAACAACAAAATTGATAATCTGTTTTTAAATGTCCGAGCCTCTTAAAAAGGTCCCGATAATCCCTTAGGCTTTTGCTTCCATATCGATTTCGTCGAGCCAGGTGACCGGTTTCGACGATTTGGCAATCAATTCATACGGATCGTTGCACTTTTCTCCGTCCGCTTCCAGCACGCAACACTTCGCGGTCTTGCCGGTCTCCAGGCTACCGACCTCTTTATGAAATCCAATGGCGTAAGCGCCGTTCAGTGTGGCGCATTTGATGGCGGTTTCCGGTGATAATCCGAGTTCTTCGACACAGAAAGCGATCTCTTTTCTAATGTCGAGATCGGATACAACGGACAAACCTTCGGTTCCGAGACAAACGTTGACGCCTTTTTCCTGAAACATCAGAACGGGAGGACGTCCCAGGTTCAAATCGCGGCTCATTCGCGGGCAGATACAAATATTGACTTTGGCAGGGAATGTTTTCAGAGCCTCGATGTCGGCTTCATCGGCATAATTCATGTGGACGAGAATGTTGTGTTTGGCATAAAAATGGTAATTGAAAAAATACTTCAGCGCGTTCATGCCGGGCGCTTGCCAACCGTAGTCGAAGTCTTCGATCGAGAGAAGGAACTGTTTGATCTTACCGGAACCGCCAAGAATGAACGCGTTTTCATCTTCCGTCATGTTCATATGAACGGCGATGTGCCGCTCGCAGATGCCGATCTCTTTAAGAAGATTTTGCGACAACGCCCAAGGCGATGATGGCGCCAGATGTTTCGTAACGCGTTTGTTGACGACTCCTTCTTTGATCAGATTCTGGTATTTCCGAAAAATCGACATAGCATCAGCGTCCTTGAAGCCGGTGATTTCATAAAAGATTCGCGCGAAAAGCGGACTGGCGAGCAACGGTTCGAATGACGCACCATCCGTTGAAAAATCAGCTAACGCGATGGTCCCGAATCGGTGGCTGGCTTCGATATTTTGCTTCGCCGTTTCAATCTTCGCGGCCGATTCCGCATCCCGGTTAAAGTCTCTGATGTATCGCAGGTAGGAATAATAATCGGTCGGTTTCGTCGGTTGACTTACATGTTCCAAATGCGTGTGGACATTTACAAATCCGGGAAAAATCACCGCATTCCCCAGATCGATCGTCTCCGACGCTTCCCGCCGGATGTTTTCGACCTGATCGACTTCGAGTATCTTATCCTGATTGATGATGATAATGCCGTCTTGGATGGGCGGACGGGAAATCGGCACGATCCAGCGTGCCCGGAACGCACGAGTTAGTCCGTTTTCTTTCGATTCCGTCAACTGATTATTTTCTTCCATTCTTCCTCGGTTTTCCAGATTTATTCAACTTTCACCGACGGAATTTAACAGCCTCGCTATGTAAAAACAACACGAATGACTTGGTATTGTCCGGTATTTTCTTTAAGATCTGGCGTTTCTTTATAACGCTTGAACGACAGAATTCGGCTACAAAACGGGCAATTCAACCCGATCGAAGAAAACTCCAGAAGAAATAATGATACGATTCGACAGGAAATTTTATTTACGAAAACGCCTCTGGCTCTATGGCGCGATGCTCGTCATGGCCGCAATTTTCGTCCGGGCGTCCTTCGACTTCGTTCAATATCGAGTCTCTATAAACCGGCTGAGTAACTATGAAAATTTGATCACGGATTTGGAAAACAGCGGATTCGATCGAGTGGATCTGATCCCGATTTTTACCGACCCGCGCGTCGAATTCTATCCGGAAATCTCGACCAAGGAATTTACGCCGCCGGAATTAGACGACACATCCGATTTCATCCAGTCAAAGATGCACCGCTACGATACACAGCGGTTTTTAGAAAAGTACAAGCGGTATCTCGAACTTGCCGAAAAACAATTTCAGGTTGAAAAAGAAGCCATCGTCGCCGTTCTGATAATCGAAACCAAACTTGGAAACGACATCGGCAAATATTCCGTCTTCAATGTTCTGAGCTCGATGTCACTGGCAGACAATAAAAAATCGCAGTATGCCATCGTCAAATTCGTTGAAAAAAATTATCACCGTTTATCGGAGAATCAGCGAAAACAGATGGTCGAACGTCTTCAGCGACGCGCCCGATCCCGTTCGATTTGGGCAAAGACCGAACTGGCGACTCTCATCCGGTTTCATCTGGAAAAAGACCTTGACATCCTCAATTTGCCCGGTTCGCATGCCGGCGCTTTCGGTTACCCGCAGTTTCTGCCGTCCAGCGCAAAATTGTACGGCATCGATGCAAATCACGATGGTACCATCGATATGTACAATTTTCCGGACGCCATTATGAGCATTGCAAATTTTTTACACAAAAAGGGTTGGGACAAGGATCAGCAAAATCAAAAAGACGCGCTCCGTTCTTACAACAACAACCATCAATACGTCAATCACGTCATTTCCATCGCAAACTCCATCAAGACCACTTCCGGAACAGGATCCGATTACTAAAATGGAATTTTCCGAAACTACAGACAGTTACGGATGCTGAATGACCGGCGAATCGCCTTTGAGCATCTCTTCCTCTTTCCAGAGATCGTTTAGCGATTCATTGAGATAATCCGAGTAAGTTTCTTTCGCCTTTACAACGTTGCCCATACCGGCGTACGCTTTCGCCAGAACCAGCCGATACCGCCGTATTTCCGGGTTGAGTTCGACCGCTTTAAGGAGGTAACCGACAGCCTTTTCATATTCCTTTTTCTCGTATAACAACTTTCCGTGGTAATAAAACGAGTGCGGTTTGTCGGGCGACAATTCGATCTCTCTCAGAGAATAAGCGAGCGCTTTGTCGAGGTTGCCCTGTTTTCTGGCAATTTCTGAAAGCAAGTACAACGCATCGACCGAATTCGGATCGATCTGCAGAACCGATCGGCAATAAAATCCGGCTTTTTTCGAATCGTTCAGATTGAAGTGGTTCAGACGCGCGAGCATCAGCAGGTTGGGAATTGTGTAATCCTTGTTCAGCGCTTTCCGGTAATGAAGTTCCGCATTCCGAAAATTTCCCTGCTTGTATTCGAGAAATCCCCACGCTTCATAAGTATGGGCCGATCGCGGTGAAATGTCCGATAATTTTTCGCAGACCTTCGCCGCGTCGAGAAAGTAGCCGTTATTGGTCAAAATATAGACGAGCAATTTGAGGTGAAACGGGTCTTCTGCCAATCGGCTCGCTTTTTGGGCGACCACAACGGCTTCCGCGTTTCGTTCCATTTCCATCAGATAAGTTGCATAAAAGACTGCGGCGTTCGGCCGGTCGGGAAATTTGGCCGCGAGATCGCTCAGTTTTTCTACACATTTTTCCGGGCATTTGAATTGCTTGGCGGATTCGACGAGCAGATACAGCGCTTCATCCGTTCGTGTGCGCTTGTAAAGGATGGTCGCAACTTGTGCGACGAGATCCCAACTTCTGAACTCGTTTCGGGCAAAAGCAGAAAAGTCGTTCAGAAACGCTTCGCTGGAATCGTTGAGAGACAAGGCGCGAAGATATTCTTTCTTCGCCGTCCGAACATCTTTTTGTTGGGCTAACGTCCACGCAAGCCCCCAGACTGCATAGAAGTTTTCCTCTTTTTTCAGGATTTCAGCATACTCAGTTCCCGCGCTCTTCAAATTGCCCAATTCGACCGCTTTTTCCGCTTTTCGGTAGGCGGACGCAAAGCTCTTGGGAATCTCCTTCTTGATCTGTTTGTACCGAAGTCCGTCGGGCAACCGTGGCTTTTCGCCTGCAAATCCGACCGTTGCGCAAAGAAGAAGAATCGGTAAAATTTTCATACATATTTTCATCGGCTGGGAATATGTAAAATTCGTCACGAATTTTCAAGGGAATATTCGTTGTGATGAAAAAAAATCCCTATTGTTTCCGCACCGAACCGGCCGTTTATGCTTTGGAATCGCCGTCTTTGCCTCTTAGATTAAACGGCGAGATGAAGTGCCGGATTATCGAAATCAGAAAAACAGACGAGACAGGTTCGTTACCAATCGAGAATAAGGAGCGGCTCGCTTGTTCGTACTCAGATATGCTTTTGAAAATGGAGAACGCTTGATTAATTTTTTATCAACGATGAAAGTGAAAAACACCCATTTGAATGTAAACGACTCACTTCCCACTTTTACCAACAAACTGAGGAGCGACGATGAAGTTGATCAATGATCTTTTAAAACCATTTCCACGAGAAAAAGTGTCCGTTCTTCCGACGCCTTTTTACCGAATGGACGACATTTCCGATCTGCTGGAATGCAACGTTTACGTCAAACGCGACGATCTGACCGGATTCGCATTCGGAGGAAACAAGACGCGGAAATTCGATTTCCTCGTCGGAGACGCTTTGGCAAAAGGATGCAATACGATCGTCGGAATCGGCGCAAATCAATCCAATTTTTGCCGGATTCTATCGGGCGTGGGTGCTAAGTACGGCCTGAGTGTTCATCTGGTTCTGAGCGGAGCCAAGCCCAAAACGCCGACGGGAAATTTGCTGATCGACCATATTTTCGGAGCCGTCGTTCATCATGTCGATACCGCCGATCCGATCGAGCGAATGGAGGAAGCGCTTCAGGTTAAAAATCAACTGGAATATCAGGGGAAAAAAGTCTATTTCCTGCCGCCCGGTGGCTCCATTCCACGCGGCGCGCTCGGCTATGTACTCGGCTGGGGCGAGTTGATGGACGATTTCGAAGCGCATCATCTGGAAGTCAGCACGATCATCCACGCATCTTCATCGGCGGGAACTCAGGCGGGATTGGTCGTCGGGCAGGCGATCACCGACTGGCCGGGCCAGATCATCGGAATCAGCGTGGACGTTCCCCGGCAAGCACTGGAAAAGGATGTCTTTACATTGGCGCAGGCGACCGGTAACCTTGTCAACATCAACGTCGATAGAGAACTGGTTCACGTCGATGACTCGTACATCGGGAAAGGGTACGGAATCCGAACCGCCGAATGTGAAGAAGCGATGACGATTTTTTCCCGCCGGGAAGGAATTTTTCTCGATTATGTCTATACCGGAAAAGCCGCGGCAGGCTTGCTTGATTACGGGAATACCGGTAAATTTGCGCCCGATGAAAATGTCGTTTTCCTCCACACCGGTGGAAATATCGAACTGTTTGAATAAAATCGATTTTGTCAGAAACGTAGAAGCATAAAAAACCAGATCGATGGAAAGCCAATTTTTAAATTCGTCTCTTTTTTCATGGGTCATCATGCCTCTGCTCATCTTTTGTGCGCGGATCATGGATGTCTCGATCGGAACCATTCGCATCATTTTTATATCGAAAGGCAGTAAAGTCCTCGCCTCCTTTCTGGGCTTTTTCGAAGTTTCGATCTGGTTGCTCGCTATTTCGGAGGTGATGAAACATATCTCCGATCCCGCTTGCTTTTTCGCCTACGGACTCGGGTTCGGTTCGGGAAATTACATTGGCATTACGCTGGAGGAAAAAATGGCGCTCGGTCTTCAAGCGGTACGAATCGTCACGCACGACACCATCGATGTCCTGACGATGGCGCTTCGTGATGCCGGATATGGCGCAACCGTGATGAAAGCGAACGGCGCGAAGGGCGAAGTCAACATCATTCTCAGTATCGTGCCCAGAAAGAAAGTACGCGAGGTTCTGGATCTGGCGCGCGGCATCGATCCGAACGTCTTCGTTTCCGTGCAGGATATCCGGTCGGTTAATTCCGGCTGGATTCCCGGAAGAAACTCGCTTTCCCGGTGGAAATTCTGGGCAAAGAACAAATAAGGAATTATTCAAAAACCGATGAAACCAAAAAATAAACTTGCCTATGTCTATCCGGTTTTCGGCGGGATCGGATTATTGGTGATCGATTTTATCGTCAAAAGCATCGCCAATCGACTGCTCCCTTTTCAGACTCGCGTCGAAACATGGATTCCTTTTCTTGATTTTTTCAGAACTTACAACACCGGCTATCACTTCATATTCGGGGAAATCGGAAACCAGCGACTCTGGGCGTACAGCGGCATCGTTCTGGTCATTTTACTGATCTTCACGCTTTACCGTTCGCTTATCAAAGAGACACACGACCGGAGCGGTTTCGTAATCTTTTCGATCATTTTAAGTCTCACGATCGGAGCCACCGGAAATGTTCTGGAGATCCTTTTCTTTCATCACGCGACGGATTTCTTTATCTTTGACCCGTTCAAGTGGCCGAGCAATCTCTGCGATCAATACATCAACGCGATCATCTTCATCATGTTGCCGATCATTTTCATCAAATCCTTTCGGGATAAAAAACGGAGAATTCCCGCTTCGACTGAATAATCCGCGATCAGAAAAATAACTGAAAACGCCCGACGAAAATTCCCGGCGGGCGTTTCTATTTTCAAACGATCGAATGACAAATTATCCGAGCATGACTTTCAATACGATCGCTTTCTGAATATGCATCCGATTTTCCGCTTCGTCAAAAACGATGGAATTTTCGCTGTCGATGACCTCGTCGGTGATTTCATCGCCGCGATGCGCTGGCAGACAGTGCATGATCAGGCAGTCGGATTTAGCGTGTTTGACCAATTCCGCGTTGACCTGATACGGCATAAAATCTTTTTTCCGTTTTTCAGATTCCGCTTCCTGCCCCATGCTTGCCCACACGTCGGTATAAATCACATCGGCGTTCCGAACGGCTTCGATCGGATTTCGAGTAATCTCCACGCGGCTGATTCCTGTTTTTCTGGCATTTTCGACGATCGCCGCATTCGGATCGTATCCGGTTGGCGACGCCAGAACGAAGTACATCGGAATTCGCGCCGATAAATTGATCCACGAATTCGCCACGTTGTTTCCGTCGCCGATGAAGGCAACTTTCAGATTGTCCAGATTTCCGCGGTGTTCCAGAACGGTAAAAATATCCGCCATGACCTGACACGGATGATTGAGGTCGGTCAATCCGTTGATGACCGGCACGCTTGAATATTTTGCGAGTTCAAGAATATGAGCGTGATCGAATAACCGCGCCATGATGACGTCGTCGTAGCGGGAAATCACGCGCGCGATGTCTCTGACGGCTTCGCGTTTGCCGATTCCGATGTCGTTGGGACCGAGATAGATCGCGTGACCGCCCAGTTGCGTCATTCCCGTCTCAAACGAGATGCGGGTGCGGGCGGACGGTTTGGCGAAAATCATCGCCATCGTTTTTCCTTTCAGCGGCGTATATTCGATGCCTTCCCGGACGAATTTTTTCAGTTTCGCCGCCAGCTGAAATGTCTCGTGAATTTCATCGGTAGAAAAATCGGTGATGTATAAAAAATCCCGTTTCATTGAGTTCTCCCTGTATTGATATTTTCCAAATGAATCGATCTGTCAGTAAACGATTAAAGGATGTACCGGCTCAAATCCCGATCTTTGACGATGTCCGCAAGCCGGGAAATCACCATGTCGCGCGTGATGCGCACTTCGCGGATGTTGTCGTCGGGAACGTTGAATAAAATGTCCTCCAACAGCATCGTGAGAATCGTATGCAGACGTCTGGCGCCGATATTTTCCATTTTTTCATTCACTTCAGCGGCGATCTGAGCGATCTCTTCAACCGCATCGTCCTCGAAAATCAGATTAACCTTTTCTGTTTCGAGCAATGCCGAATACTGTTTCAGCAGGGCGTTCCGCGGATTTTTCAATATCTGAACGAACTCATCCTTGCCGAGACTGTCCATTTCCACGCGGATCGGAAATCTGCCCTGAAGTTCCGGAATCAGGTCGCTGGGTTTCGTCATGTGAAAAGCGCCGGCTGAAATGAACAGCACATGGTCGGTATTAACAACGCCGAACTTCGTCTGGACACTGGAGCCTTCGACAATTGGTAAAATATCGCGCTGAACGCCTTCGCGCGAAATGTCCGGTCCGTGCGACGACTCGCCGCTTTTCGACGCGATTTTGTCAATTTCATCCAGGAAAACGATGCCGGTTTCCTCGACGCGCCGGATCGCTTCCTTAACGACAAAATCCATATCGATCAGCTTCTGCGCCTCTTCCTGCGAGAAGATGTTGCGCGATTCCGCGACGGTCGCTTTCTGGAGTTTTTTCTTCTGCGGAAAAGCGCTTCCCAGCATTTCCGTCAAGTTGACGCCCATTTCTTCCAATCCGGCCGGACCGAAAACCTGCATCATCGGCATCGATGCCTGCGAGACGGAGATTTCGATGACGCGATTTTCCATCGAGCCGTTTTCCAGCATTTCCCGGAATTTTTCCCGTGTTCGTGAAAATTGATCGTCTTTCTCAAAAGTCTCATCAATGATCGCATGCGCTTTCTTCTGCGGCGGTAATAAAATATCCAGAATCCGTTCGTTCGCCATGCGATGCGCTTGTTCGTCGACCTCCACCATCCGTTCCGCTTTGACCAAATTGACCGATATGCCTGTCAAATCACGGATTATGGATTCGACATCCCGACCGACATAGCCGACTTCGGTGAATTTCGACGCTTCAACTTTGATGAATGGCGCATTCGACAGATTCGAAAGACGCCGGGCAATTTCCGTTTTTCCGACGCCGGTTGGCCCGATCAAAATGATGTTGTTTGGTAGAATATCCTCTTTGATCGGCCCTTTCACCCGCTGACGACGCCACCGATTTCTTAAAGCGATGGCGACCGCTTTTTTAGCCTTCGCCTGACCGATGATGTAGGCGTCGAGTTCCTGAACGATTTCCCGCGGAGTCAATTCTTTTTTTCTCATAAATCGATGACCGTAAAACAGTTGTTCGTGTAAATGCAGATTTCGGAAGCGACCCGGAGCGATTCTTCGACGATTTCGTGCGCCGAAAGGTCGCTGTGTTTCATCAGAGCGCGTGCGGCGGCCGTCGCAAATGCCCCGCCGCTCCCGATGGCGATGATGTCGTCGTCCGGCTCGATCACATCGCCCGTGCCGGAAATGATGAGAAGCGTTTCCTTGCTCATTACCGTCAGGAGCGCCTCCAGTTGACGCAAATATTTATCCGTCCGCCATAACTTGGCCAATTCGACGGCAGATCGGTTCAGATTACCTTTATATTTTTCGAGCATCGGCTCGAATTTTTCAAACAACGTAAACGCATCGGCTGAAGCGCCGGCAAAACCAACCAGAATCGTGTCGTTGTACATTTTCCGCACTTTTTTCGTGTGGTGCTTCATGATCGTTTGGCCGATAGTCACCTGACCATCGCTACCCATGGAAATCAAACCGTTCCGACGCACGCCGATCACCGTCGTCGAACGGATTTCCTCGCGGTGTACAAATTCCTGTTTTTCCATTTTGCCTTCCAAATGTTCTATCAGACAGTTTATTCTTGTCGGAAATCCCGGCAGAAATGATCCGGCGTTTTTAGATATTCCGGCGCAAACGCGCGACGGATATTTTGTGTTGCTCGCGGTACTTCGCCACAGTGCGCCGGGCGACTGAAAAACCCTCCTTTTTCAGGAGTTTCGCCAATTGATCGTCGCTGTAAGGTCGTTGTTTGTTTTCCGCCTCGACGATTTCTTTCAGTTTTTCTTTGACGATTCGGGTCGAGATTTCCTCACCGTCCTCGTCTTTCATGCCTTCGTTGAAAAAGAATTTCAATTCGTAGATGCCGGAAGTCAACTGCACATATTTTCCGCTCGTTACGCGGCTGATCGTCGAAATGTCCATATTGATTTCTTCGGCGATGTCTTTGAGGATCATCGGCTTCAGCGGCTTCTGTGTATCCTCGAAAAAGTTCCGCTGTTTGGCGATGATGGCTTTCACGACGCGGATCATGGTCATCCGGCGTTGTTGAATTGCCTGAATGAACCACTTCGCCGAGTCGATTTTCTTTTTCAAATATGCTTTAGCCTCAGCGGTTGTCGATGAACCGTTGGCGACCATATCCATATAGCTGGAACTGATGCGCAGTTCCGGAACCCGAGAATCATTCACCTCGACGATAAATTCTCCGTCGATTTTTTCGACGATCAAATCCGGAACGATATAACGCGGTTCGGGGCTGGTCAAAGAGGCGCCCGGTTTCGGATTCAGCCGGACGATCAATTCACTCGCCGTGTGCATCCGTTCCTGATTCCAGCCGAGCGTTTTCATAATGACCGCAAACCGTTTATTGGCAAAATCGTCGAAGAAATCGCGAACGATCACCGCCGCGTCCTCCGAATTCGGGATTTGTTTCAATTGGATAAGAAGACATTCGTTCAGGTCGCGCGCGCCGATTCCCGGCGGATCGAATCGCTGAACCTGTTTGAGGACATTTAATGCTTTCTGCTCGGGCGTACCCAAGCCATAGGCGATATTTTCGATCGGAACCATCAAATAGCCGCGGTCGTCGATATTCCAGATGATCTCAGAAGCGATTTTTTGATCAATTTCGTCGAAGTTCATCAACTTGATTTGTTCGAAAAGATGATCGACCAATCCACGCGGAGATGGCTGAACATAGCGGCCTTGTTTGACATTGTGATCGTATTCTTGCTTCGGCTCATAATCGTCGTTCTGAGGCAGAATATCTTCCCAGTTGATCTCGTCCTTTTCGTTGGGTTCCTTATCGGACACCGGCTCGGTGGATTCTTCGGGATATTCTGGCTCGACTTCTTCCAGCACTGGATTCTGTTCCAATTCCTGCGTGACTCTGGCTTCGAGTGCCAGCGTTGTCAGTTGCAGGATCGTTGATTGAAGAATCTGCTGGGGCGTGAGCCGAAGTTCCTGAGAGAGTCTCTGAATTTGTGATTGACTCAGTTGCATTATCTGTCCAGTTTAAAACTGTCGCCTAAGTAGAGTCGTTTCGCGTCCTCGTCATTCGCCAGGAAGCCGGACGTCCCGGACTTCAGGATGTTGCCTTCGAACATGAGATACGATCGGTCGGTGATCGATAGTGTTTCGTGCACGTTGTGGTCTGTAATGAGAACGCCGATATTGCGGGATCTCAGATTGATGACGATTTTCTGAATATCTTCCACAGCGATCGGATCGACACCGACAAACGGTTCATCGAGAAGAATAAAATCGGGATTGGTCACCAAAGCGCGGGTAATTTCCGTCCGGCGCCTTTCGCCGCCCGATAGCGTGTAGGCTTTGCTTTTCCGGAATTTCCGGATGTTCAGCTCGTCTAACAGCGATTCCAGCCGATCCGTTCGCTCCTGTTTTGAAATATCCAGCGTCTGCAAAACCAGCATCAGGTTTTGCTCGACGGTCAGTTTTCGGAAGACCGAAGGCTCTTGCGCAAGATAACCGACGCCGAGTTGCGCCCGACGATACATCGGCAGTTTCGTGATTTCCATGTCGTCGATAAATACTTTTCCGGCGATCGGTTTGATCATTCCGGTAAACATGTGAAAAGTAGTGGTTTTCCCGGCGCCGTTCGGGCCCAGCAGACCGACGATTTCGCCTTTGGCGACCTGAATCGAAACGCCGTTGACCACTTTTCGTTTACCGTACGTTTTGCAGAGCGCTTCGCCGCGAAGCACTTTGTTCTCAACCAGGACAGGTGATGTTGTTTCCGTGCTAATCGTTGAACTCCCTTTCCGTTACGCCGGTCGGCTTGCGGATGATCCAGTTTTTGAGGTCCGAATCGGACTCGAAGCCGACGCCATTCAGCGTATCCTGTTCGGTGACAAATGTGATGAATCCGTCAGATAGAATCCGTTCTCTCTCATGATTCCATTTGAGTTCCTGAGTATAGAGCGTCACGCCGCTGTCCGACACGACAACGACATTTCCCTTGGCGATCAGATCGTTGGTGCTTTCATAGACGATCGCCGTTTTGGCTTTCAAATGCGAGAGATGTCGTTCTTCGTTGTTGAAAAAATCGATCTCGACGTTTTCGTCCATCGAAACATAGGCCATGTTGTTGTATTTCGTCAGATGTCCGGCATCGACGAGCGCACGTTTCTGTCCATCTTTCGTCAGCGTAATCTGAGATGACCAGCTTTCCTGATCCGGATATTGTCTTTCCGGTTCGTTCAATTGTTCTTCGGTCATTTTCGAGCAACCGGCCAACCAAAGAAAAATCATGGACAGGATGAGTAATTTCTTCAAGATAAAATCCCGTATCGTAAAATATCGTGAATATGAATGATGCCGATCGGTCTGCCCGCCTTCACTTCGGAATAAACGAACAGATTGGTGATCGCATATTCTTCCATCAGGTGAAGCGCGTCGATTGCGAGGCAATTCGATTCGATCCATTTGGGATTCTTTGACATGATATCTTTGGCGACCTTGTTCAGGAAATTGCTCCGTTTTTCCAAACCGCGCCGCAAATCGCCATCCGTGATGACGCCGATCAGGTTTTCGTCCTTGTCCAAAACGCCGACGATTCCGAATCCCTTTTTCGTCATGATGAAAAGTGATTGTTTGATGTCGTCGCTGGCGGAAACTAACGGAATCTGTTCGCCTTCGTGCATGAGGTCTTCGACGGTCGTCAGCAGTCTTCGTCCCAGCGAACCGCCCGGATGAAAAGCCGCAAAGTCGTTTTGGTCGATTTTTTTCCTGGTCATCAGCGCGATGGCCAGCGCGTCGCCCATCGCCAATGTGACGACGGTACTCGCCGTCGGGACCATATTCAACGGATCTGCTTCCGTCGTGACCTGCGTGTTCAGGACGATGTTGCATTTTTTTGCGAGCGTCGAGTTGGTTCTGCCGAGCAAACCGATGATCGGAACGGCATTTTTTTTCAAAAAAGGAACGAGGTGAATGACTTCGTCGGTCTCGCCGCTGTTGGAAATGAGAATCACCGTGTCGTTTTTGGAAATACCGCCGAGATCGCCGTGTCCCGCTTCGTAGGCGTGAATGAAGAAACTCGGCGTTCCGGCGCTCGAAAGCGTCGCCGCAATTTTACCTCCGATATGCCCGGATTTCCCGACACCGGTTACGATGATCTTTCCCTTTGTTTTTTGGATCAGTTCGACGGCTTTTTCGAAGTTTTCGTCGATTCTTTCTTCCAGTGCGGCAACCGCCGACGCTTCGATCCGGATCAGGTCAATCGCTTTTCCGATGTAATCTTTTGCCGTCATTTTAGATGTCCTTATAGGTGTCCTTTGTCAGGATTTCCAGCGCCGGAACGAATTTCTCCTGCGCCTTTAAAATCAATTCGATCGCCTCGCGAAGCGCTCCGTCACCGCCGTTTCTTTGTGTCACGTAAATGGCGCATTTTTTGACTTCGGGAAGCGCATTGGCGACGGAAATCGGGACGCCGACGCGTTTGAGAATGGGAATATCAATGAGATCGTCGCCAATATAGGCAACTTCATCGTCGGAAACCTGAAATTTTTTCTTGATCTCGGCGTACGGCTCCAGTTTGGCCAAATTTCCCTGAAACAGATTTTCCTCCAGATGCAGTTCTTTCATCCGATACGCAGTGACGCCCGAATGCCGCCCGGAAATGATGGCCAGCGGAAATTTCACCGCGCGAAGCAAAGCGACACCGGCGCCGTCGAACACATGAAAGCGCTTGAATTCCATGCCGTTCTCACCGATAAACAGCGAACCGTCGGTAAAAACGCCATCGACGTCGGCGACGAGAATTTTAAGTTTTTTCAGTCGATCTATGAGTTCGTTCGTCAATGTGATTCATTCCTTACCAAAATGGATAATTCGATCAATTTGTGAAGCAATTGCGGGAGTTCGTCGAGCGGAAATTGGGTAGCGCGATCGCTTTTCGCTTCACTGACATTGTCGTGAACTTCCATAAAAATGCCGTCGCATCCAGCTGCGATCATCGCCTTCGTCAGCGTTGGAATGTATTTCCGGTCGCCGCCCGTGATCGTTCCGCCCGGAATTTGGGCGCTGTGCGTCGCATCGAAAATCACCGGATAGCCGGTTTCCTGCATGATCGGAATCGAGCGCGCGTCCGTCACCAAATTTCCATATCCGAAGCAGGCGCCACGTTCCGTCAGCAAAATCGCGCGATTTCCAGTCGATTCGACTTTCCGTATCGGATGAATCATATCGAATGGCGAGACGAATTGGCCTTTCTTGATGTTCACCGGCTTCCCGGTTTGACCGGCCGCGATCAGGAGATCGGTCTGTCGGCATAAAAACGCCGGGATTTGTAAGACATCGACGACTTCCGCCGCCGGTTTCGCGTGCGACGGTTCATGGATGTCGGCCAAAACCGGAACTTGAAATTGCGTTCGCACTTCCTGGAGAATTTTCAATCCTTCGTCCAATCCGGGGCCGCGAAAGGAATCGACGGACGTCCGGTTGGCTTTATCATAGGACGACTTGAAGACGAACGGAAATTTCTGCGATTCGGAAAGACTTTTCAGCCGTTCCGCCATTCTCAGACAATGATCGCGACTTTCGATCACGCACGGACCGAGAATGAAAACCAGCGGATGACGACCGCCGACCGGAATGCCGCTAATATTTACTTCCGTCATATTTTTCCTGTTTGGTTGGATAATTTCTCCGGAGAAGCGGATTTTGCAGTGTGATAAACCAGCGCGGCTTTGACGAATTCCCGGAAAAGCGGGTGCGCCTTTCCAATCCGCGACTTCAGTTCGGGATGGAATTGGCAACCGACAAACCACGGATGCTGGGGAAGTTCGATCATCTCGACAAGATTGAGTTCCTTATTCATTGCGCCAACGCGAAGTCCCGCCTTCGTCAGAACCGGTAAAAACTGATTGTTGACTTCAAAACGGTGGCGATGACGTTCGGAAATTTGCTTCTTTCCATAAATTTTATGAGCCTGACTCTTCTCGATAAGTTCGGCGGCGTATGCGCCAAGCCGCATCGTCCCACCTTTCGTTGAAATTCGTTTCTGTTCTTCCATCAGATCGATAACGGGATATGGCGTATCTGGATTGAACTCCGTGCTGTTCGCGCCGATCAATCCACAAATGTTCCGCGCATATTCGATCACGGCGCATTGCAGGCCGAGACAGATACCGAAAAACGGGATTTTCTTTTCGCGCGCAACGCGGATCGCCTCGATTTTTCCTTCGATGCCGCGATCGCCGAAACCACCGGGAATCAACAGTCCGTCGATCTGGTTGACCAATTTTTCGTGCTCGCCGTTTTTCCCGAATTGCTCCGCCTCGATCCATGAAATTTCGACGCGCGCGTCATTCTCGACGCCCGCATGAACGAACGATTCAACGATGGATTTATAAGCATCGTGAAGTTGCGTGTATTTCCCGCAGATGGCGATTCGGACAAAGTTTTTCGGATTCTTCACACGCTCGACGAAGGATTCCAACTGCTTCAGATCAGGTTTATGCTTGGGCAATTCGAGCAGATCGGTGATCAGATTTCCCAATCCCTGTTGATCGTAAATCAACGGAATTTCATAGATCGTCGGCGCATCGATGGCCTCGATGACGGCGTTCGGTGCAACGTTGCAGAACAGCGCGATCTTTTTCCGGACATCTTCGGTCAGGTGTTGCGTCGTCCGGCAGAGCAAAATGTCGGGCAAAATGCCGATCTCTCTCAGCGTCATCACGCTGTGCTGGGTCGGTTTGGTCTTGATTTCGCCGCTGGAAGGAATGAACGGAACGAGCGTCAGATGAACATTCAGGCAATTCCCGCGCCCGACCTCGAACCGAAATTGACGCGCGGCCTCAAAGAACGGCAATCCTTCGATGTCGCCCACCGTCCCGCCGATCTCGCAGATGACGACATCGTATTGATGTTCGCTGTTCACGGCGGCGATCCGGCGTTTGATCTCGTCGGTGATATGCGGAATGACCTGAACCGTAGCGCCGAGATAGTCGCCGCGGCGTTCGCGCGAAATGACCTCATAATAGACTTTTCCGGTCGTCGTGTTGTTCATCCCGCCCATATTTTCATCAATGAACCGCTCATAATGTCCGAGGTCGAGATCGCACTCGGTTCCGTCTTCCAGCACGAACACTTCACCGTGTTGGTACGGACTCATGGTTCCGGGATCGATGTTGATGTAGGGATCGAATTTCTGGATCGTGACTTTGTAACCGCGCGATTTCAGCAGGTAGCCGATCGACGCGCTCGTGATTCCTTTACCTAGACCGGAAATCACGCCGCCGGTCACAAAAATGTACTTGGTTTGTTTAACTGAAGTCATGTTGAATCATTTTCTCCGCTTGTTGAAGGTCTTCCGGTGTGTCGATTCCCAGACTTGCCCGGTCTGTTTTGACCACTTTGATCCGATATCCGTTTTCAATAATCCGCAGTTGTTCCAATTTTTCTATTTCTTCCAACCGGGAAACGGGCAACGACGTAAATTTGAATAAAAATTCCCGGCGATAAACGTAAAGTCCGATATGAACCAGTGCCGGATGCGGCGATTTTGGTGTTTTGTCGTCCCGAACGAACGGAATGTTTTGGCGACTGAAATAGATCGCCTCGCCGCGGCAATTCGTCAGAATCTTCACGACATTCGGATCGGCCAGTTCTTTTTCGGTGATGTTCGTTCTTCCCGCTGTGCTGACGACGCACTCCGGGCTTTGCATCAAAGTCTGAATGGCATCATCAATCACGGTCGGATCCAAAAACGGTTCGTCGCCCTGAATATTCACGACGATTTCCGCCGGTTCATCCTTGGCGACACAGGCAACTCTGTCGGTGCCAGATGGTAAATCCGATGGCGTCAAGACGGCTATCCCACCGAAGGATTCGACCTCTTGCCGAATGCGTTCGTCGTCGGTTGCAACGATTAATCGTGTCAGGAGCCGGCTTTTTCCGGCGTTTTCGTAAACGCGGCGGATAAGCGTTTTACCGGCAATTTTTTCCAGCGGTTTTCCCGGCAAACGAGTGGAGGAAAATCGGGCTGGAATGACGCCAACTATATTCATGAATTAATGTCCTTGATGACTTGGGGAACGCGGAAATAATCGCCGAGGCGTTCGGGTGCATTTCTAAAAACATCTTCCTTGGCGAGCGATTCGGCGGGCGAATCGTCCCGAAATACGTTGGTCATTTCATGGACGTGAGAAAGGGGCTGAACGGATGAAGTATCAACCTGAGAAAGTTGATGAACATAGTCTAAGATTTGTTCGAGTTGCGCGGCGTATTTTAGTTTTTCCGCGTCGGTCAGGGTCAACTTGGCAAGTTCAGCGATCTTCCCGACGATTTTTTCATCAATTTCCATATAACCTTTCAAACGATAACGACGGGCAATTTAAAGATTTTGAATATCTGAATCAAGCAGACCGATTGGACTGCGGCATTTTTTTGCCGGATTTGCATGGTTTTTGCTCGGAGGCGCGGAGTCTTACATTTTTTCCGGAGCGGAAATTCCGATGAAACTCAATCCGCTGCCCAGCACACTCCGAACGACCTGAATAAGCGCGATTCTGGCAACCGACAGGTTCCTGTCGCTCGTCAGGACGCGATGATCGGTATAAAACTTGTGGAACACGGCTGCCAATTTTTGCAAATAGGTCGTCATGTGTTGCGGTTCGAGCGTGTCGTGGCAAATCCCGACGACTTCCGGAAACTCGCTGAGGACGTTCAGAAGCGACAACGCTTCCGCTTCCCGCAAAAGACCGGCATCGAACGGTTCGTTCAGACCGATTCCCTGCGTTTTGGCGTTTCGCAGGATGCTGCAAATTCTGGCGTGCGCATACTGAAGATAGAAAACCGGATTTTCCTCGCCTTCCGTTTTGGCGAGCGCCAGATCGAAATTCAACTGGCTGTTCATCCCACGCATGATGAAGAAATAGCGGACGACGTCTTTTCCGACCTCATCGACGAGTTCGTCAACCGTCACGTAATTCGCCTTTCGCGTGGACATTTTCACTTTCTCGGCGCCGCGCGTCAATGTGACGAATTGATGGATCAGAACTTTGATCCGGCTGGTGTCGTAACCGAGCGCCTTCAGTCCGGCGAGAACATCGGGATAAGTCGCGTGGTGATCGGCGCCGAAAATATCGACGACGATGTCGAATCCGCGTTTGAACTTCGTCATGTGGTATGCGATGTCGGGCAAGCGGTAAGTCGCCTCGTCCATTACACTTTTCCAGAGAACGCGGTCGTCACTGCCGCCGTATTGGCTGGCCTTGAACCAGATGGCGCCGTCTTTTTCATAACTTGCGCCGATTTCCTCGAATTTTTTCAGCACCGCATCCACATCACCGTTTTCGTACAGGCTTTTCTCGTTATAAAAGCAGTCGAATTCGATGTCGATTCGCTTGAGTGTTGCCTTGATGTCTTCAAAGACTGCGTACTCAGCTGAATTTTTAAAAATCTCGTTTTCGGGATCGTCCTTGAACCGATCGCCGTATTTCTCGACAATGGTTTTTGCGATGTCGCTGATGTATTCACCCTGATAATGGTCTTCGGGAAATTCGTCATCGAATCCGAGCGCCTGCCGGTAGCGGACGAACGTCGAATGGCCGAGGATTCGCATCTGCCGTCCGGCGTCATTGTAGTAATATTCCCGCTCGACATCGTAGCCGTTCCATTCCAGAATTCTGGCAACGGTATCGCCAAGAACAGCCTGCCTTCCGTGACCGACGGTCAGCGGCCCGGTCGGATTGGCACTGACAAATTCAACCTGCGCCTTTTTGCCTTTTCCGCGAGATGAGCGACCGTAATCCGAGCCGGATTTTAAAATTTCACCGACAACGGTCTGCAATTCCTGAGGCGCCAGAAAGAAATTGATGAAGCCGGGCGCCTTGACCTCGACTTTTTCGACAACTTCCGGGCGTTTCGGTAATGCGGCGACGATTTCATTGGCAATCGCCATCGGCGGGCGCTTGAGCGTTTTCGTCAGCGTCATCGCCAGATTCGTCGAAAAATGGCCGTAATCCGGATGTTTCGTGCGTTCGATCTGGATTTGCAGCGGTTGCGGTATTTGAAGCGCTTCCAGCGCCTCGATCAACATATCTTGTATTTTCACAGTCATCG
The DNA here is from genome assembly GCA_041645495.1 of Fidelibacterota bacterium. Classification (GTDB taxonomy): domain Bacteria; phylum Fidelibacterota; class UBA2242; order UBA2242; family UBA2242; genus 0-14-0-20-45-22. Next base: position 47,316 of record JBAZPZ010000003.1, read on the forward strand.
GTTCCTTAAAAAAACGCGGGTAATTTAACGGTCACTCGATTTTATCGCAACAATCTTGACCGCTAAATAGTTTGGGAAAATTGGATTATTGGAGATGCCGGTTCTATTCGTCCGCCGACTCGATTTTCTCGACGGGAGCGTCCGCCCACAATCGTTCGATATTATAATAGTCGCGTGTCTCCCGTGTAAAAACATGCACAACAAAATCGACATAATCCATCAGAACCCATTTCAGATTCTGGTAACCTTCAATATGCCACGGTTTTTCTACGGGAAGCATTTTCATCTCGATTTCATCGACAATCGCTTTGGCATGAGCATCCGCTTCGGCGGTGCAAATGATGAAATAGTCGGTCAGCGAGGTCAATCCGCGCATATCTAGAATAACTATGTCTGTCGCTTTTTTTTCAAAAGCGATCTTGGCCGCTTTGACCGCCGATTCGTGTGCGGACGCCGCGGGTTTTTCTTCATGCTTTTTTATCATCAGGTCTGGTCAGTTTTCCTTAATCGATTGGATTTTTGAATAAACGGGAAGCGTATCGTAATCTTTCCCGATAATGAGCGTCATATCGACTTGTAAAGAAGGGTCTTTCTCGTCGTACAATCTTCCGGAATCCAGCGAAAGGGTCGCATTGACGGTGTTCAGTTTTTCCGGAACGTCGGCTCGCTGGATCAGGATCGTCTGAGGAACATCCGTCCGGGAGGCATTTCCCGAAGCGATCACGTCGAATCCCTGTTGCCGGAGATAATTCGTGAATTCCAGCGCCAATCCGGGTTTTTCGGTGCCGTTCAATACTTCGATGACGATATTGGAGAACGGATTTTCAGGAGAAGATATCGTTTCGGTTGTGCTCAGCATAACCTTTTGCGGATTGTCATTCATGCGTTTGCCCGTCGAATAGATGAATCCGACGATGATCACGGCCAAACAGAAAATCGCTACATTCAGAAACCACTTCTGAACATCGCCGCGCTTTGACTGTCTTTTTCGGTTGTGTTTGGCTCGACCCTTACGCTTCACTATTTGTCACCTAATACGGAAAATACCGATAAGAATATGGACCGTATCCGTATTGGTAAGTCGCCGGAGCACGATCGAAACTAAAATTCAGCAAGACGTTTTCTTTCGGACGATAAATGATGTCGGCTCCGTAGGAAATGTTATCCATCAGATTCTGGCTTAACTGCGTGTTGCCAATCTTAAGTGGATCGTGATAAAAGCCGACCCGACCGTTCATCATCAGTTTATCCGAAAAGAGATAAGAAAAGTTGTTCTGATACACACCCATCCCGCAACTGCGGGACTGTTTCCCGAACGTCGCAAATGAAAGCGAGTAGGATTGTCTCATCGAAAACCGGCTTTTATCCAGGAATCCAAGCCCCAATAGCGACGATCCGATGCCGGGTATTTTGATATTCTGTTCGACGGAGGCTGTCTCTCTTATTTGACTTTTGAGCTGACCGCGTACCAATCCAAAGGGTAAAAACAAAACGATCGAAATCCATGCCACAATTGCTTTCCGTTTCATCTTTTCACCTTGTTTATGGAATTCATAATTCACGTCTCATTTTAAAAGTTTTGCACGAGTTTGTCAAGTGGATTCTCGACTAATTTTTCATTCTGTTAAAAAAACTGAAACAGTCTTACAACATCTGTTTCGCGGGATTTGTTCCGGTTCAATCGCGCAAAATCATGTTATCGATCAGCCGGGTTTTCCCGAAGCGAACGGCGACGGCGACGAACGTTCCCGGTTCGATATTTTGGACATTCTCCAGCGTGATCGAATTGACAATTTCGACATACTCGATTTCCGCGAGCGGTGATTCACCGATCGTCCGCCGGATCAATTCTGCGACGGTGAAAGCGTCCTGATTGCCATTCGATACGAACTCTTTTACCAACATTAAAGCGCGGAAAATGACCGGCGCTTGCCGACGTTCTTCCGGAGAGAGATAGACGTTCCGCGAACTCATCGCCAATCCGTCCGCTTCCCGAACGATCGGAGCGACGACGATTTGTACCGGAAAGTTGAGATCGGTAACCATCCGCTTGATAATGATCGCCTGCTGAGCGTCTTTCTGCCCGAAAACCGCAACGTCCGGCTGAACGATGTTGAACAGCTTCGATACGACCGTCGTCACGCCCCGGAAATGGATCGGTCGCGACGCGCCGCACAGCGTTTTGGAAAGTTGTTCGGTAACGACATAAGTAAAATAGGGTTTGGGATACATTTCCGCCACGTCGGGATAAAAGATCAGATCGACGCCGTGTTCCCGTGCCAATTTTTCATCGCGTTCGAAATCGCGCGGATATTTATCCAGATCTTCAGTCGGCCCGAATTGCGTCGGATTGACGAAAATACTCATGACGACAAAATCACATCGTTTCTTCGCTTCATCGACGAGCGAAAGATGTCCCGCATGCAAATATCCCATCGTCGGAACCAGACCGACGGTTTTCCCGGCGAGACGAATTTTCCGGAGGATTTCCCGCGTCTCCGCAATACTACTAACGACTCTCATTTTTTTAGTAACTCTCCTCTTTGGAAGGAAATTTCCCGGTCTGAACGTCCGAACAATAGTCCGACACGCCTTTCCGGATGGACGCGCCGAGGTCGTCATAGCGCCGCGCAAACCGGAGATGCATCTTGTCAAACAGTCCAAGCAGGTCGTAGGTAACGAGGATTTGTCCGTCGCAATCGATGCCCGCGCCGATTCCGATCGTCGGTATTTTCAACGATTCCGAAACTGTTTTCGCCAATTGTGCAGGCACTTTTTCCAGCACGATCGAGAACACGCCCGCAGATTCCAGCGCCAGAGCGTCCTTGCGAATCCGTTCCGCTTCGATCTCGCTCGCGCCGCGGACGCCATAGCCGCCGAATTCGTGAACGCTTTGCGGCGTAAATCCCAAATGTCCCATGACGGGAATCCCGATCTCCACCAATTTTCGAATCGTCGGACAAACCGGTTCGCCGCCTTCGAGTTTGACGGCTTCGACGCCGCCCTCTTTCATGAACCGGCCGGCGTTATGAATCGCCAATTCGATGCTTTCCTGATACGACATAAACGGCATATCGCCGACTAAAAGCGCGTGTTGAACGCCGCGACGAACGGATTTGATGTGATACAGCATTTCGTCCATCGTCACCGGCAAGGTCGTTTCGTATCCGGCGCAAACGTTTCCGCACGAGTCGCCGACCAGAATCAGATCGACGCCCGACTCGTCCAGCAAATAGGCAAATGTGTAATCATACGCCGTCAGCGCCGTAATCTTCTGTTTTTCGGATTTCATTTTCAGGATCGTCGATATTCTAACTTTTTTCATCATCGTTTAACAGCCTTTTATTTTCCCGACGACCCATCCCGATTCGTTCGATTCTTTTTCCGAAAGCCATCTTTTCAGAAGCTGTTCATGAATCGAAAAAATCAGTTGCGGTCGTTCGTCGATTTTAAAAAAATGTGCGTCCTGATCCCGCACATGCGGGACGGGCAGGATTTCGAAGCTCTGCAAAATCATCCGATAAACGACGATCAGGATGTCGCCGAAATATCCATTCAGATGAATTTTGACGTCGAATAAAGTCGGCTGAATTCCGGTTAATCCGGTTTCTTCTTTCAGTTCGCGAATCGCGCCACTCTCCGGCGTTTCGCCCATTTCAAGAAATCCGCCGGCCAGCGACCAGCCGCCTTTTCCCGGTTCCGTGTTTCGTTTCACCAGCAGAATTTCGTTCCGGGCGTTCTCGGCGAGAATGGCCACCGACGGGACCGGATTTTCATACAGAACCGTCTTGCAGGCGGGACAAAAAGTTCTATTTCTGCCTTCAATGTTGGCCTGCTCCGCCGGATGTCCGCATTGATAACAAAACCGGTATTTCATGTCTGGAAAATAAACAGTTTTACACGGAATCGCAACGCATTTTTCCGGCGATGATGTTGAAAACGTCGGACGGATTTTGTATCTTCTGATGCAAATTGAAATGTGTAACTGAGGAATTTTTCATGTCAAATTCGGTACTGGTCGTCGGCTCGGTTGCCTTCGACGATGTCGAAACGCCTTTCGGAAAGCGCGTCGATGCGATTGGCGGCTCGGCGGTTTACTTCTCGGTTGCGGCTTCACATTTTTCCGACGTTCGGCTCGTCGGTGTTGCCGGAAACGATTTCCCGAAAGAAACCGTCGCGCTTCTGAAAAAACACCGCGTCGATCTGGAAGGATTGGAAATCGCCGACGGAAAAACCTTCCGGTGGGGCGGAAAATATTATTCCGACGTCAATAAACGCGACACGCTCTACACCGATTTAAACGTGTTTGCCTCGTTCGAGCCGAAGATTCCCGAAACCTACTGCCAGACGCCGTTCGTCTTCCTCGGAAACATTCAGCCTGCGCTTCAGGCAGATGTTTTGAATAAAATACAAAAACCGAAATTTGTCGCATTGGACACCATGAATCTTTGGATTCACACAACCCGCGACGATCTGATGAAAGTCATTCGCCGCGTCGATCTGTTATTCATCAACGACACCGAACTCGCCGAACTGACCGGCGAAAACAATCCTTATTCAGGCTTGCGGAAACTCCACGAACTCGGTTTGACCTACATCGTTTTGAAAAAAGGCGAACACGGCGCGATGATCAGCAACGGAAGATCACTTTTCTTTTCACCGGCTTTTCCTGTCTTTCAGCCGACCGATCCAACCGGCGCGGGCGATTCGTTCGCCGGCGGCTTCATGGGATTTCTGACCGCTAACGGCGGCGCCAACTGGCGCGTTCTGAAAAAAGCGCTTATCTACGGCTCTGTGATGGGTTCACTCTGCGTCGAGCAGTTTAGTGTCGATGGACTCCTGAACCTCCGGCACGAGGCGATTCAGGCGCGATTCGATTACCTCCGAAAACTTGTAACCTTGTAAACCGATGATCCGACCGATATTCTGGGAAGACGAACGACTCTACATTATCGACCAAACGCTGTTGCCGATCGAATATCGCGTCGTCGAAATCCACGATCATTTCGAAATGGCAGACGCCATCCGGCGATTGGCTATCCGCGGCGCGCCTGCGATCGGAATTGCCAGCGCTTACGGACTCATTCTTGGACTTCGTCCACTCATTTATTCGTCGAATAAATCCTTCTTCTTCTCATTAAATCAAATTTCCGAATTGTTACTGGACACACGACCGACCGCCGTCAACATTCGCTGGGCGTTGAAACGCATGAAAGACCACGCATTGTCGATCCGGAATCAACCGTTACCGGAATTATGGCGCTCTCTGCTTCATGAAGCGCGGAAAATTCAGGACGAAGACATCGCCAATTGCCATAAAATCGCCAAATACGGCGCCGAACTTCTGCCGGAAGACGCAACCGTCCTGACGCACTGCAACGCGGGCGGTTTGGCGACCGGCGGCTTTGGAACCGCACTGGGAATCATCATTCACGGATTTCAAATAGGAAAAATACTGCACGTTTTTGTCGATGAAACACGTCCTCTGCTTCAGGGCGCCCGGCTCACCGCGTGGGAATTGACGGAGGAAAACGTTCCATTCACGTTGATCACCGACAACATGGCGGCATCGATCATGAAAACGAAGAAGATCGACGCCATCATCGTCGGCGCCGACCGGATCGCCGCCAATTACGATACGGCAAACAAGATCGGCACGCTCAGTCTCGCGATCTCAGCGAAGTATTTTAAAATTCCTTTCTATGTCGCCGCACCGTTTTCGACTTTTGACGACAAAATTGCCGACGGCAGTTCCATCGTTGTCGAAGAACGCAACGGCGACGAAGTGCGTAATGTCTTTGGGCATCGAGTTGTCCCCGATTCTTATCCGGCGATTTCGCCCGCCTTCGATGTCACGCCGCACGAACTCATTACCGCGGTCGTCACGGAGAGAGGCGTCTTTCGACCGGCGAAAAGTAAGTAGGTTGATTCAGTAGAATAGGTTGGATTCGGTTGATTGTGGTAAGTATTCTGTTCCGTCAGGTTCTCAAACCTGACGGATTCAAGGGTGCTGTGCCGGACAGCGCTCTGCGTCAGATTTGAGAATCTGACACAACGGAGAATTTTGTCTTAAACTACTTCCATAATCTTAGAATATAATTTAGGTCGAGCGTTTTGACGTAATCTGGGTTAATGGAACATTTTAGCTGCTAAATATTTTTTAATTCGCTGATTTATACCAAGTTACCGGAAAAATATTTTTAAGGAAAAATAATATGGCAAAAAAAATGTCCGTTTTGTGGTCACCAAAGAGTAAAAAAATGCGGTAAAAATAGCACTGGAAAACAACGATATTACTGTTTGGATTGCCATAAATATTTTCAACGTCATAAATCCAAAAAGACCATCCCGACCAGTCGGGATCAAATCTGGCACAAATATGTATGGGAACGACAGACCTTATCAGATCTGACATGTGAGTATAATCGCAGTAATAAATGGCTCAGGAAGCAGATATTCGGAATAAAAGTAAGACGCCCTAAGATCAACCCTTGCACAGTCGTAGTTGAAGCAGATAAGACCTTTTTCAACAGGCGTGAAGGTCTCTGCCTATTTCACGCTCCCGCTTTAAAAAGAACCATTGCTTATGCCTTCATTGAAACCGAAACAGCCTCCATTTACAGGCGTTTGAGAGAAACGATTCAAGGTTTTGGATTTACTCTGTTGGCAGCTGTCGTCGACGGCAGAAAGGGTATCAAGGAAGTGTTTGATGATGTTCCTGTTCAGATGTGTCAATTTCACCAATTGATGATACTTAGACGGTATTTGACGATGAATCCGCGTTTAGAAGCCGGGAGGGAATTAAGAGAAATAAGCAGGGATTTGTGTAAAGTTGAGCGATTAGAATTTGAACAACGTTTCATAAAGTGGAATGAAAAATGGGATGATTTTTTGAAAGAAAAAACCGTTATCGAAGATGTTAAGTGGCATTATACTCATAAACGTTTGCGATCAGCCAGACGTAGTCTAATGACCAATTTACCTTACCTTTTTTCGTACCAGGATTATCCGGAACTTTCCATTCCTAACACAATAAATTATGCCGAAAGTTTTAATGCCCGACTTAAAGAATTGCTCAGAGTCCACCGCGGTTTTAGTAGACCGTTAAAACGTAAGATTATAAGTGAAATTTTGGCGATTTAGCAGCTAAAAAGTTCCATTAACCCCCAAATTTATAGAGTGAGATTTATCGAATATTTTCTCGCAAACCGTCGAGGAATTTCTTCATCTCTTCGTAATCTCGTCCGCGGATGATGTGCGTCAGATAGGCGAGTTGCGAATTGATCCGCTCGATCTGTTTGAGCGTCTTGGGATTGAACAGCACTTCCGATAGCAGAAAATCATCCTCGGAAAGCAGACCGCGCGCGATGTCCATGTGCTTTTTAAAAGTCGTTCCCGGCGCCTTCTGATTCTTCAAACACGCGGCAAAGACCAACGACGACGAGAACGGCGTTCCCAGCGAATAAGCAGTCGTCTCGTCATGTTCTTCAAATGAATATTCGAAAATGTTCAGTTTGAGATTTTGGTAGAAATTCCGGAAGAAGGCTTTCCCGTCTTCATCCGACTCGCTGATGATAATAGCGTTTTCGTTGCGCAAATCACGAATATTTGCGAATGTCGGGCCGAACATCGGATGCGTGGAGACAAATCGTCTGCCGGATCGTTGGTAATATTGATAAATGCCGTTTTTTACCGACGTGATGTCCGAGAGCATGCAATTCGCCGGAAGAAACGGAAGCGCGGCGTCAAACGCCTCGATTGTATTTTTCAGCGTCACCGCATTGATAAGCAGTTCCGGCTGAAACGCCTCGATTTCCGACAATTCCAGAAACCGGGTGACATTGATAAAATATTTCAATTTTTTCGGATCGGTATCGAAAACCGCAACGTCATGATCGTGACAGAATTCCTCGACCAACCATGCGCCCATGCGACCGGCGCCCATAATGACAATTCTCATGCAATTTTCCTTTCTTTGTAACACCCGATCAACCGCAGACTGCCGGTCATCTCGCCGACTTTTTTCAGCGCCGCTTCTACTTTCTCGTCATGTTCCGAGCCGACGAAATCCAGAAAGAACGAATACTCGCCCAACTGTCCGGGAATGGATTCGATTCGCGTCAGATTGATGCCCGCTTTGGCAAAAATCTCGAGAACGTTAAACAGCGTTCCCGCCTTGTGTTCAGTTGAAAAAATGATACTGCACTTTTCGCCCTCTCCGTCGAATTTCTCGCGGGAAAGAATGAGAAAACGCGTACGGTTCGTGCTGAGGTCTTCAACACTTTCCTTGATGATCTCGAGGTTGTAAAGTTCTGCCGCGAGTTTACTGGCAATGACCGCATAGCCTTTCAGATTTTTTTCAGCCAGCATGCGCGCCGCGCCGGCTGTGTCGTAATACGAAATCGGTTCGAGTTTATTCCTCGCGAGAAAATGTTTGCACTGCGAAAGCGCCTGCGAATGCGAATAGACGCTCCTAATTTCCCGGTGATCGGCTCCGGGAACGATCATCAGGCAATGCGAAACCGGCATTTCGATCGCGCCGACGACGAACAGATCGGTCTGCAGAAGAAGATCGTTGACAGGACCGACGACTCCGCCCAGCGTATTTTCAACCGGAACGATCCCAAAATCATACCAGCCGGATGCTACGCCATCAAATACATCTGTAAATTCCTTGCAGGGAATTCCGACATATTTTTCATTCCAAAAAAGTGCCGCCAACTCACTGTACGCACCATGTTCGCCCTGAAATCCGATGAGTTTGTGATCGATTTTCTGTAAACGCTTGCTCTCGCCAATGATCTCGGAAAAGATTTGCTTCAGCAACTCTACCTGAAAAAGATGCTTGGTGCGGTTGGAAATTTTATCCAATATTTCCTTCTCGCGCTGTGGATCTTCGATTTCAGTTTTGAAGCGTTTGGCGAGGATCGCCATTTCCATTCGATCGTTCAAATTCTGGATGATTTTCCCGTCGAGGATATCGATCTGTTTTCTGATTTCCTTTAATTCCATCTCTACTCCAATCGTCTTGCTATTTTCTGTTCCAACAAAAAGAGGTCGGTCAAAACGATCGCCGCGGCGGCTTCGATAATGACCGGCATTCTGAGCGCAATACAGGCGTCATGCCGTCCCGAAATCGACAAATCCACCATTTCGCCGGTTGCAAAATTCAGCGTGCGTTGGGATTTGGAAATGCTCGATGTCGGCTTGACCGCCACCCGAAAAATGATGTCGTTTCCGTTCGTGATGCCGCCGTTGATTCCGCCTGCATAATTGGTCGATGTCGTTCCGTTTTTGTCGATAAACGGATCATTGTGCGCCGATCCGCACATGTTGGCGGCTTGAAATCCTGAACCGAATTCGATCGCTTTGATCCCGGGAATCGAAAAGACGATGTGCGAAATGAGCGATTCCACCGAATCAAAAAACGGCTCGCCCAATCTAATTGGAACGCCTTGAATCCGGCACTCTATCAATCCGCCGACCGAATCGCCGTCCACTCTCACTTTTTCAATAATTTCTTCAAAATCCGTCTCACCACCAATCTCTAAAATTTGTGCGTTAATCGTTGTCGGCAAAATCAGTTTCTTCGCGATGGCGCCCGCGGCGACAAGTCCCAATGTCAGTCGTCCGGAAAAATGTCCTCCGCCGCGAACATCGTTGAATCCGCCGAATTTCCAGTCTGCCGTGAAATCGGCATGTCCGGGACGGGGAATCTCGCGAAACGCCTGATAACTTTCCGGGTGAACATCCTGATTTTTAAAAACAATGGTAATCGGACTGCCGGTCGTGCGGCCGTTCAGAACGCCGCTGGTTATTTCCGGAAAATCGGATTCAGCGCGTGCCGTCGTCCCAACACCGCCGCTTTTTCGGCGGCTGATTTCCAACATCAAATCGTTTTCCGTGATGCGTAAACCCGCCGGACAGCCGTCGATAATCACGCCGACTCCCGCGCCGTGCGATTCCCCAAAAACCTGAATTCTAAAAAGCCGACCAAAACTATTCATCGATCTGTCCTCCGATGGATTTTAAATCTTCAAAAAAAGCCGGATAAGATTTTGCAACGCATTCTGCCGCCTCAACCGTCACTGTTGATTCCGCCGTCAAACCGGCAATCGCCGCCGACATCGCGATCCGGTGATCGCCGTGCGAAAAAACGCGACCGCCGGCAATTTTTCCGCCTGAAATGATCATTTCGTCTTTCTGAATCGTGACCGAAACACCGAGCGAACCGAACACACTTTTCAGCGCCTCCGCGCGATCGCTCTCTTTATGTATCAACCGGCTCACGCCGTGAATGACCGAGCATCCGTCGCAATTCGCCGCCAACGCAACCAGCGGTGGAAAAAGATCGGGACAGTCCGTCGCGTCGAATTCAAATGCCGCAAGCCGATTTTTCCGAACCGTCACGGAATTTTCACCAAATTTTATTTTTGCGCCAACCGACCGCAGAACGTCGATAATCATACGATCCGGTTGTTTGGAAACGCTGGAAATGCCTTCGACTGTCACCGAACCGGCGATCGCGCCCGCAACCAGCAAAAACGCGGCTCCGCTCCAGTCGCCCTCGACAAAATAATCGCACGCCCGATAGCGCTGATTTCCCGGAATTAAAAACCGATCTTCACGTCGGTTGACATCTATTTGAAAAGCACGAAGAACTTCCAGCGTCAGATCGATGTAGGCCTTACTTTTCAGATTTGTCACATGGATTTCGGAATCGTTCTGCGCCAACGGAAGCGCCATCAGCAAGCCGGTTAAAAATTGCGAACTGAGCGAACCATCGACTTCGGTTTTACCGCCGCGAATTGGTCCGCGAATCCGAACCGGCAAATAGCCATTTTCAGTTGAGCAAAACGCACCCAAATCCGCAAGCGGCGATTCCATATTTGGTAACGGACGCCGTTTGAGTGAATCTTCGCCGGTCAACGTCAATTCGTCCGATTCTAACGCGCAGATCGGCGTGAACATTCTGAGGCAAAGTCCCGACTCGCCGCAATTCAGCGTTTTTTCTATCGGAGAAATTCCACCGCGAATTGTTAGACGGTCGGCCGATTGAGCTACAGACGCGCCCAATCCGCGAATGACAGACAACGCCGCCAGCGAATCCGCGCAAAACGTCGGATTGCGCAAAGTCGTCTCGCCGTCGGTCAGCAAGGCCGCGGCGATGGCTCTCTGCATCAGACTTTTCGATGCAGGCGCGCGCAGTTTTCCATTAATGACTGAATGTCGAACCGACTTCTTCATAAATCATTTCCGCCGTTTTTTGGAACGAACGATGGTCGTTAATCACGACGAGATCGGCGCACCCGGCGTACCATTCTTTTCGCATTTGAAATATTTTTTCCGCTTCGGCCGTCGCATCCGGCACGTTCAGCGACAAGAGCGGACGGCTCGTCAAATCGATTCTCGATAGCGCGGTTTCAACCGGCGCATAAATCCAGACGGCCAGACAATTATCGGCAAGTTGACTACGATTTTCCGGGCTGAGAACGACACCGCCGCCGCAGGAAATGACCGAGTGCTTTTTCCGGACGACCGATTGAATCGTCTTTTGCTCGATTTTCCGAAAAGCGGACTCGCCGAGTTCTGAGAAAATCTGCGGAATGGATTTGCCGGTTTTCGACACGACTTCTTCGTCGGTGTCAACATATTCCCACTCCAGTAATTTTGCCAGAGCCGTTCCGACCGCGCTTTTACCGGCGCCCATAAATCCGATAAGCGCAATATTTTTCACAGAAAATGTAGAATCGTCGATTTTCGGTAATTCGATTGCCCGTTGCGAACCGGTAAAATGGCGATAAGCGGGAATTGCCTGATACATCAACCAGGTTTCACCGCCGATAAAAGTCGCGCCGCGTTTCCCGGCTTTGTTTTTTAAAATTTCCGAATGATAGTTCGCATCAAACAAAACCTGATCCGGATTCAGCCACTCGTCGGCTATGACGTCAATTCCGGTAGGAAGCGTCGAGACGATGATTTTCGCATTTTTCACTAAATCCACAAGATTTTCCATCGGTGCAAATTGACAGCCGAAAGATTTTGCGATTTCCTCCGCCTTTTCGACGGAACGATTGACCAGCGTAACATTCGCGCCGGATTTCACAAGTCCGAAAGTCGCGGCTCGACCCGCTCCGCCCGCTCCGATCACGATGGCAGAAATTCCCGACAATTCGATTTCCTGAGACCGCAAAGCGCCGGTCACGCCGTCGATGTCGGTGTTGAAACCGACCAATTTTCCGTCTCTCCGAACAACGGTATTCACCGCGTCCATTTTCCGGGCCGGTTCGGAAACCTCGTTCAGATAACGTAAAACGCTTTTTTTAAATGGCGCGGTGACGTTGTAACCGGAAATTCCAAGATCGTCCATGACCGAAATTGCTTCCGAAATTTTCCGGACCGCTAATCGCGTGTAGATCGATTCGCGGTTTTCCGATCGAAATAACTGCCGATAAATTTGCGGACTGCGACTATGCAAAACCGGATGTCCGACGATGGCGTAGATCGGTCTTTTAGACACCGGCGATTTTCTCCATGATCGCGAGCATCTGCTTTTTTTCAAATTGTCCTTCGGCCGTCTCTTTTCCGACCGCTTTGGCGACATAGATGAACGGAGCGCCGAGAAACACTGCCGCTATCCGGGTAAACGCCCCGATCGAGCCCATCGCAAAGGCAATGATCGGATTCGCTCTTTGGTACAACGCCAAAATTCTGGCACAATCGGCTTTGTTCTGAGCGCGGCAGACGATTTTCGCAACATCGGCGCCCGACGAAAAACACCAATCTACGATTTGATCCAGTTCGGCGGAACTCGGCGTTTTTTCAAAATGATGATAAGAAACGATGACCCGCGTTCCGTTTTCGCGTGCCGTCTTGACGACTTCGCTGACAAAATCTTCCGGAGAATCGACCTCGACATCGACGAATGCGGCGCCTGACCGAATCGCCTCGATTAAAAATGCTTTCCGCTGTTCATCGGTGTAAACTCCAAACCGACAGGTGGCGATGAGTTTGCACCGAATAGAAAAAATGCGACGGATATCATCAAGTCGAAGATTTTCAATGGCGTCGAGACGAATCTCGGCAAATTCTTCGTCCTTCAGACTTTTGGCAACAAGGTCGGGCGTCTGCTCGGCAATGCTAACGCAGATCATCGAGAAATTCCTCCAATTCAGCCAATCTCACAGGTTCAGTTCGGGCTTCGCCAATGTCATGCAAAAAGACAAAATGCAGGTTTTCGTTCTCGCGTTTTTTGTCTTTTCGCATCGCCTGAACAATGGCGTCTCTTTGTAACGAGATGTCAGTCGGTAAACCGATCTTTGTCAGGAGATTTTTTAACCGCGTCGATTGTTCCGGCTGAAGATAGCGGCGCTTTGCTGACAAGTCAGCCGCCAAACACATGCCGATACTGACCGATTCGCCGTGCGTCAGCCCCGCAACTTTTTCGATCGCATGACCAAATGTATGACCGAAATTAAGCAGACGGCGCTGACCAGATTCTTTCTCGTCGTGAGTGACAATTTCCGTCTTGATCCGGACACAATCGGCGACGATTTTTTCCATCACATCGGAATCGAGCGACAAGGCTTTTTCGAGATTTTTTTCCAAAAATGCAAACAAACCGGCGTCGCGGATCGCCGCCGTCTTGACGATCTCGGCAAAACCGCTTTTCACTTCCTCCACCGATAAAGTTCGCAACATTTCCAAATCGCAAATGACGAATCGCGGCTGGCGAATTGTCCCGACGAGGTTTTTGTATCCGGAAAAATTGACGCCGTTCTTGCCGCCGATTGCCGCGTCAACCTGCGCCAAAACCGTTGAAGCAACAAATCCGTAATCGATGCCGCGCAGAAAAGTCGAGCCGACAAAACCGGTCACGTCGGTCACGATTCCGCCGCCGATTCCAAGTAAATAAGTTGAACGATCCGCCTCCAAATCAATCAATTCACGATAAACACGGTTGACCGTCTCTAAATTTTTATTCGCCTCGCCGGTTTCGATCTCGATGACCGAAAAATCCGGAAATTGTCCGCGATAAAACGAAGCGACGCGTCGATCGGTCAGAATGATCGTCCGCTTTGCCGGGAGATAATTCCGGACATTTTTCAAAGACTCCGCGATGAAGATTTCGCAGGAACCGCCGGTCGTTTTAAGCGTCAGTCGTTTCATCTTTTTTCAAGTTAAAGTTCGGCCATACAGTTTCGCACTTTTTTCACTTTCGTCATCAGCGATTGAAACATCTCCGGTGTCAACTGCTGGTCTTTGTCGCTCAGCGCTTCGGCGGGATTGAAATGTACTTCGATGACGAGGCCGTCCACGCCGGCCGCAACCGCCGCAAGACTCATAGGTTCAATCAGGCTGAGTTTGCCGGTTCCGTGCGACGGATCGACAAAAATCGGCAGGTGCGTCGTCTCTTTGACGGACGGAACGATGCTGAGATCGAGCGTGTTTCGCGTATAGGTTTCAAACGTCCGGATGCCGCGTTCGCAGAGAATGACGTTCGGATTTCCTTCGGATAAAATATATTCGGCACAGTTCAACCATTCCTCGAGCGTCGAATACATCCCGCGTTTCAAAAGCACCGGTTTGTTGGATTTGCCGACTTCCTTCAGAAGCGAGAAATTCTGCATGTTGCGCGCGCCGATCTGGAGAACATCGATATATTCGCATATCCAGGAAACGTCCCGCGAATCGAGCACTTCGGTCACAACGGGCAGACCGGTTTCCTTTTTCGCTTTTTCTAAAATTTTCAACCCTTTCAGCCCAAGTCCCTGAAAAGCGTACGGAGATGTTCGCGGTTTGAATGCGCCGCCCCGTAACATATTTCCGCCTGCCGCTTTGACCGCCAGCGCCGTTTTGATCGTCTGCATTTCGCTTTCGACCGCGCACGGCCCGGCGATGACGACAAAATCTTCTCCGATTCGAATATCTCCGACCGGAATGATGGTTTTTCGATGCGTTTCGCTTAACGCCGTTAATTTTAAATTTTTCATCCTGTAAAATTAATCTCCCTGAATGCCGACACCCGCAGAGTCCGACGATTTATCGTCCTATACTTTGCTTTGTCAACAATTCTTCCCAATACCTATAAATCGAAATGAAAATGAACTACCAAAACCCGATTGGGAATTTAAGTGCGAAGTCCAATAATTGCAACGCCCTTTAAATATCTTCTCCGATCGGCGATCGAGTGTCAGTTTTTTAGTTCGGAGAATATTTAAGAAGAACGATTTTTCCATCCATAATAGAAGCGACGACTTCGGTTCGGCTTAACGGAATGACATTATTGACCAAACCGAAACCGATCCGACATTTCCAAAGAACAGCGCCCGTTTTAGCATCCATCGCATAGACAAATCCGTCCTTCGTTCCAAAAAACAGCGTCCCGTCTTTCTCGACCGGCAGAGATGGATCGATGTCATAGCCGTATGTTCCGGAAGTCGCCCATTTAATCTTCATCGTTGGAGAACCGCCCTCGATTGCGAAAACCGAGTCCTGAATCGTTCGCGCAAAAACCGTTGCGCCGTCTTCGGAAATCCCAACGTTTTCACGAACCTGAAACCGTTTTGAGCGCCAAATCGTCTTTCCGGTTTTCGCTTCGATGCATGATAAAAAACGATCCGGCGCCGCGATGTAAACTTTATCGCCGGAAGCGACCGGAATACATGCCGCAGGCGAATACAAGACGCCCGGACGACCATCTTGCCACTTCCATTCGAGTTTGCCGGTTTGCGAATTCAGGGCGTAGAGACAACCGTCCCACGCTCCAAAAATCACTCGCTCTTCATGAACGAGCGGCTGTGTCTCGACAAAACCAACGACGTCCGAAAATTTCCACTTGATTTCCCCGGTTTTCAGATCGATTGCCCGAAAAATACCATCGCTCGATCCGATATAAACAACATCCTGAAAAATGACCGGAACAGCCACAGCCGGTGCGTTTGTGCGAACTTTCCAATTCAATTTTCCGGTCGATGTGTTCAGACAATAAATCGACGAGTCCGTCGAACCGACGACCGTTATATTTCCAGAAACGGCGGCGGAAGAAAAAACGGGATCGCCGGTCTGGAACCGCCAGACTTCCTTACCGGTTTTCAGCGAAATCGCTCGAACAACTCCGTCGCCAGAGCCGATAATCACTTTTCCATCTGCGACTGTCGGAGATGATGCCAACGTGTACTTTGTGTCGAACTCCCAAATCTTCCGGACATTCAGACTACTGCTGTCCGGTGAAGAGTAAAGTCTGCAAGACCGCCGATCATTGGTTTCGGTTTTTTGATTTTTCAGTAAAATTCTCCCCCACACTTCCGATGTTCGGATTCCGGGCGTCCGTTCGCAGAAAGTCATCGAATCCGGATACGCGTTTACTATCGTGAAACCGCCAATTTCCTGGTTTCCACGCAGGTTTGAACGGCTCATCACGCCGGGAATTCCTTCATATTCGGTGATTCGATTCGAATGTCCGTGACCATGCAAAATTGCCTGAACGTTATTGGCTTTTGCCAAATCGGCCACTTCGAACCAATTGCTGACGGAATTATCCAGCGGATAGTGCATGATAAAAATCGTCTTTAGGTTTGATTTTTTATGTTTTTTTAGCGTTTTCTCAATCCACCGAACGTCTTCCGGGGAAACGTATCCGTCGCCCATCCGCATCAGCGGTCCCTGATGGAAACCGAGAAATTGAAAACCTTTATACTCAAACCAAAACTCGTCGTCGCCCCACAATTTTCGGAATTTAGTTCCGCCTGAAGACGACCATTTGAGTTCATGGTTGCCCGGAATGATGTGATATGGTTTGATCAGTTTATCCAGAATCGCTTTGGCTGTATCCAGATTTCCGTTGACGTCCATTTCAGTAACATCGCCGGAGATGATTGTAAAATCGATTCCCTCAAGAGAATTGATGTCCGAAACCGATCTCCGTAAGTCAACCGCCGCCGACTCCGAACCAACGTGCGTGTCCGAAAGCCATGCAAATCGAAACAACGGTTCGGTAGAAAACGCCTCCGATATGAAAACTGACAGAAAAAGTAAATAAATCACACAACGACGATACTTCATTCCACACCTTCCTGATTCTGACTTAGCCAATAAGCGTAAGTAATTTGAACGATTCGACTGGAATTTCCAATATTGACCCTAATAACTATAAATGAAAAATCCCGTCTGTGCGGGATTTTTTGTAGCGGGGAGAGGATTTCCGCCTGTGGCGGATAAACTCCCCCCTGACCTTTGGGTCGGAGCGAAGCGGAGATTCGCCGTGGTGAACCGGAGCGAAGCGGAGATTCGCCTTGGTGAATTATGAGCCCAACTTACTCACCATCTCCTGAATCCATTTCCTACCAACGCCGGTTTTAAGCCACCTTTCCCGTCTGACCGCTTCAGTTCGCGTCTCGTGGTTTTCCTGATAAAGCAACACCCAATTATTTCCACGCTTCGTCCAGCGTGAATGCGCGGAATTGTGCTCTTTCAGACGACGATTGAAGTCGTTCGTCTGACCGATATAAATGTATCCTTCCTCGCTCCGTATGATGTAAACCGTTACCATAAATCAAAAATCCCGCACAGACGGGATTTTTTGTAGCGGGGAGAGGATTTCCGCCTGTGGCGGATAAACTCCCCCTGACCTTTGGGTCGGAGCGAAGCGGAGATTCGCCGTGGTGAA
>JBAZPZ010000004.1:0-51000 GCA_041645495.1 Fidelibacterota bacterium
AGAGTTTCAGAAAGTCCTGATTTTGCATGAGCGACTGGAAATCTTTGCTCTGCATCAGGTTTTGAAATTGGGCTTCGCCCGTAAGTTCAATCGAAAAGTCACTTTTATTCAGATTATACAGGGTATTGATCAGGCCTTGTGTCAGTTTTAAGTCTGCCAGCGATGAGAATTGATGTTGAAACTGACTTTGCGAAGCGGCTTTCAGGAACTCCTGACTCTGCGCCAGTCTGAGGAAATCCTGACTCGTGAATAAATTCTGAAACTCGGCGTTTTGAATCATCGACCGGAATTCCTTGTTCTTCATTAAATTCTGGAATTGCGCGCTCTGAACGACCTGATTGATTTTCAGCGTATCCAGAACGACGTCTTTATCCGAGAATTGTTCGCCCCGGAATTTGTTGACTTTCTGGGCGCCGCCCATGGTTCCCCTCGCTTTGTCGAGAGCTGCCGGCGGCCAAAAGAGTGAAAAGTATCCGATCAAAACGACGACAACGACGATTCCAGCGATGAACCAATCCCGTTAGCCGTAAACCGGTTCCTTCACAAATGTCATTTTCATTTTACGAACCGATTGTGTAAACTCGTCTTAGCATGAATTTCGGAAAATACGAGTCGGGACGATGAAGTGAGAACAAGAAGAAGGAAGACGAATATGAGACGAGAGCAATGGCAATTCGGAAATCGGAAAAAATATGTATGGATGGCAGTGACTTTATGCGCAGGAATTATTTCTTTGGTATCGTGCACAAAAAGTACGGCTCGACACGAAGGATTCGTCCAATCGGGCGATGCGCGGATTTATTATTACACAATCGGAAGAGGAGAACCGATCCTGATGATCAATGGCGGTCCGGGAATGGAACATACTAATTTGACGCCGCAAATGGAACGACTGTCTGAAAATCACCGTCTGATCTTTTATGATCAGCGCGGAGTCGGTAAATCAGAAGCGCCGATCACGCCGGAATCGATCACGCTGGATAATTACATCGAGGATATCGAGGTGCTCCGAAAAGAATTAAAAATCGAGAAGATCGATCTGCTTGGTCATTCCTTTGGCGGGCAATTGGCGATGCTCTACGGCATTAGGTATCCGGAAAACCTGAGGTCGCTGGTTTTGGTTTGTCCGGCCAGCGCATCGTCAGATTTTTATAAACCGTTTTCGGAAAATTTTGAGCGAAAGATCACGACAGCAGACCGGAAAACACTGACAAAAATCTTCGAATCGGACGATTTTCAGCGACGTAAACCGACAGCGTTTCAGGAATATTATCAGGTTTATTTCCGCCCCTATTTTTTCCGGCAGGACAACGCAAACTTAGTGAATATGCAGGTGACCGAATTGACGGCAATGAATTCCGATTCGGTGTCGGATTTGTTGTCGCCATATCTGAGCGAGTACGATTTTCACGCCGATCTGTCGAAAATTACATGTCCGACGTTAATCATCGCCGGAGACTCCGATTTGATTCCTCTCGAGTTTATGGAGCGTATCCGGAAAGCGATCGGCGGCTCGGAATTGGTCGTTTTAAAAGAGTGCGGGCACTTTCCATATGTCGAAGTCCCGGAAATTTTTCTGGATACCGTTGAAAAATTTCTGAACCAGCTATGAAACCGAGTGAATCGGCGTTAAGAAAAACTGTTTCCATTTTCGTCGAATTTTGTTACTTTGAACGGTATTCGATTGAAATGGTTTAGTGAGATTTTAACTGACGGAGTTAGTTGCGTGGAGAGTCATTCATGTTCACTATTATAGGCAAGTTTCTATCCGGGTTAGGACTTTTTTTTACCGGCATCGAAATTCTGTCCAATAATCTGAAACAGGCTTCCGGCAGGCGATTTAGACAGATCGTCGCCCGGTGGACGGGCAAAGACTGGAAATCCGGCGTTTTAGGTACGCTGGCTGGCGCCATTATGCAGAGCAATTCCGCCATTACCTACATAACGGTCGGGATGATCCGGAGTGGCCTGATCTCGGTGCGGCGCGCATTGCCGATTATCGCCGGCGCGAACGTCGGAACGGCGACACTTGTCTTAATGGCGACACTGGACATTAAGTTGTTCATGCTTTACCTGTTAGGCGTCGCCGGGCTTTGTTTCGCGTTTGATAGACCCGCCAAATACCGCACACTGGTCGGAGCGTTGCTGGGAATCGGCCTGCTTTTTCTCGGCATTTTCATGATCGATGAAGGATCACGTTCTCTCCAAAATTATGAATGGTTCAAGACGATTCTGCTCCTGACGTCGAAATCGTACATCTTTGCATTTCTCATAGGCGTGATTCTGACGATGATCGCGCAATCTTCGGCGGCTGTTTCTGTCGTGGCGATCACGATGGCAAGCATCGGACTCTTCAGCATCGAACAGACGATGATGATCATTTACGGCACGAATGTCGGCTCGGCTCTGATTTCGTGGCTTATGTCGGGCGGGCTTAAAGGAAATTCCCGGCAGATCGCCATGTTTTCGGTGTTTTACGATTGCTTCGGCGGAGTGATTTTTGTGATTCTGTTTTATGCCGAGATTTACCTGCATGTGCCGTTGATGAAGGCGTTGATCACATCGTTGCCCGGTTCCGTCCAGCAACAGATGGCTTATTCGTATCTGATTTATAACCTTTTTACGGGAATTGTTCTCTGGAAGTTCTTCGACAAAACCGGTCGCGTACTGGAAAAATTCTATCCGCCGACGGAGGAAGAGGACGAGTCGAAGGTCAAATTTATTCACGACGGTGCGCTGGTTTTTCCCGAATCCGCGATGGAACTTATCGAAAAGGAACAACTTCGGTTGGCGAATCGGTTTCCCAAATATATGGATAACGCGCGGTGCATCGTCGAAAAAGGAACACGCGATGGCGTCATCGAATCGTATCACAATGCCTTTTCTTCGGTTGTGAACGAGATTCAGAATTTCCTGACCGATCTCGTCGAAGAACGGACGTCGCCGCATTCGTCGGAGCGGTTACTTACAATCCAAAACAAGCAGAGCATCATCGTTTCGATCGAAGAGAATCTGTACAACTTGGTCAGGACGCTGAATCAATCTCCATGTAACCCGGCGGCGCGTTCGCTGGTGCAAAATTTTATCGAAGGTCTGGACACGATTTTGCTCACCGCGATCGATGCACTGGACGACGCCGAAGATTCGACTGCCGAACTGCTGAAAAACATCACGCAGGACAGAGGCAGTACGATGGAGCGCATCCGAAGCACTTATTTATCCGGCGAAAGCGCCCTCGACATGCAGAGTAAAGCGACGCTTCTCTATGTAACCAATCTTTTCGAACGAACCGTCTGGATGTTGAATCGGCTGTCCCGGTTACTCGAAGTGAAGGAAAGCAAATAAATATGACAATTACATTTGAACAACAGTCGGATGTTTTGATCGGGAAAATGACAGGCAGGCTGGATTCCGTCAGCGCCAATGAAACAAGCGAAGCACTTAGTTCACAGGTTAATTCGGGCGCCTACCGGATCGTTCTGGACATGGCGAATGTCGATTATTTATCGAGCGCGGGCATCCGCGTTTTACTCACGCTCAAGAAAATGATCGTCAAACTCAACGGCGACGTGAAATTGGCCGGCGTTCAGCCTTATCCGCTTAGCATTCTGAAAATTTCCGGTTTCCTCACGATTTTCAGTGTTTATGCCACGGTCGAATCGGCGCTCGCATCTTTTTCAACGGAAAAGACCGGAAAGGAAACCGAAGCGGTTTCATTCGATGAATTTCAGATGGCAAACGCCGTCTGGCATGTTTTTCCGCGAAGCACTGAACCGACCCGGATTCGGGTGAGCGGGGACAACCGCGATTTCCTTTTTGCGAGATGCTCGCGCGCCGGAATCGTTTCGACGGGTTTATCGAAGATCAAATACTCGCTCGGCATTGGCGCAATGGGTGAAACCGTCGAGAATTGTTACGACCGGATCGGCGAACTGATGGTTTTGAACGGCGCGTTGATCTGGGTTCCGACAGACGCTCATAACGTTCCGGATTTTCTGATCCCGCGAGGCGAAGCCGACGATGTGAAAATCCATACGGCTTTCCACGTGATGCTGGATGACAATTTCAACGAAATCGTGGCGTTCGATGCGACCGACAAGCAAGAAGGTTTGTCTTTGAAAAATCTCTATCAGGAACTCTTTTGTCTCGCCAGGCAACGGAATCCGGAATTCAGCGGATTGATTGGAATCGTCATGCGGGCAGACGTCGGTTCTATTTTCGGCGCCGGGATCAAACGCGCGCCTATCGTCGAAAATGCACCTGCAAACGGCGAATCGATCACGCATCGCGACAACATCAAAGAGTGGCTGAATTTCCAGATCGAACCGGAATATCCGAACACGACCGCGTTAGTCGTTGGCGTCGGATTGGATGTTCGGTTTTCGATCGATCCGACGACAATCCAGTCGATTTTTTCCCTCGATCAGCAAGGAACGCGGTCGCCGCTAACGCATAGCCATTCGGCGATATTCCAATTTTTACCGTCGGGACAGCATCCGATCCAGCTGGAAGCCGAAATCAAGGACATCGTCGAGAACGGCGAATTTCTCGGCATGGAGCATCTTTTGGATAAATCGACTTTCAAAAAAGGCGTGATCGGCTTGAGTTATATCCGGGAAATCGTTCTGGAGAAAGCGGAAAAGATATGATACTCTGGATCGGCGCGATCACACAAGGACTCGGCTATGCTTTTCTGGCGCTGGGCGTCTATCTGACATTCCGCGTCCTGAAATTTGCCGATATGACCGTGGACGGCAGTTTCGTGACCGGCGCATCCGTTACGGCGATTTTAATCATTAACGGCGTTCATCCGTTGCTCGCGATGCTGGCGGCGATTGTTGTCGGTAGTCTTTTCGGAATGTTAACCGGATTGATTCATACCAAATTCAAGGTCGATCCGCTTTTGGCAAGCATTCTGGTGATGACCGGGTTGTATTCTATCAATCTGCACATCATGGGGCGGTCGAATCTGCCGCTAATGAACGAACGAACTGTCGTTTCAATCGTCGAAGGCTGGAACTTCGGCATTCCGGATTTTTGGATCGTCCTGGCCGCTTTTCTGGTTGTAGTTCTAATCTTGAGATGGATGCTGGTAGTGTTTTTAAAAACCGATCTCGGACTCGCTCTGCGGGCGACGGGCGACAATCCGCAGATGATCAGTGCGCAGGGCGTGAATACCGACACGACGAAAATCTTCGGGCTGGCGCTTTCCAACGGACTGGTCGCCTTTTCCGGCTCGCTCATCGCCCAATATCAGGGATTTGCCGACGTTGGAATGGGCATTGGAATTTTGGTCGCTGGAATCGCATCGGTAATTATCGGCGAGTCCATCGTCGGGAAGAAAAGCGTAAACCTGCTGATCTGGGGCGTCATCTTCGGTTCGATCCTGTTTCGTCTATTGATCGCGCTGGCGCTGAAAGCCGGATTGAATCCGATCGATCTGAAACTGGTAACGGCAGTTTTCGTTTTTCTGGCGTTGGCGTTGCCGCAGATTCGGAGGTTTTTCAAGAAATGATTCGGTTGGAAAAAATCTGCAAGACGTTCGTACACGGCGGCGGCGACCGCATCTTGGCTTTAAATGCCGTCGATGTATTCATTCCGGAAGGCGAATTTGTGACGGTTATCGGAACCAACGGTTCCGGGAAATCGACGTTTTTAAATGCCATTGCCGGAAAATTTATTTGCGACTCCGGCAAGATCATTCTCGATGGAAAAAATGTGACCAATCAGCCGGAATATAAACGCGCCGGATTGCTCGGAAGAGTTTTTCAGGATCCGTTTACCGGAACATCACCCGGTATGACGATTTTCGAAAACCTGAGAATCGCGATGTTGAGAGGCATGCCGCGCCGCCTCAAACTCGGACTCTCCGAATCCGAACGGAATCGATATTACGACGAACTGAAAAAATTGGAAATGCATCTGGAAGAACGGTTGAACGCCACCGTCGGACTGCTTTCGGGCGGACAGCGTCAGGCGCTGACTCTGCTCATGGCGACGATCCGCAAGCCGAAAATCCTGCTTTTAGACGAACACACCGCCGCTCTCGATCCCAAAGCCGCCGAACAGATTGTCCGGCTCACGAAGAAAATAGTCGGCGAAAATCATTTGACGACCGTGATGATCACACATTCCATGACGCAGGCTCTCGATCTCGGCAGTCGGACGATCATGATGCACAAAGGAGCCGTCATCGGCGATTTTTCCGGCGACGAGCGCAAGCGGATGAAGCCGGTCGATTTGCTGAATCGGTTCAATGAACTGCGGAAGCAGGAATTGATGGACGAGGAATTGGTAAGCATGCTTCAGGAAGGATATTATTAGATGATGAAAAGTGAAATGAAACGGTTCACGACAATATTCATATTGGCGACCTCGGTCTTCACGATGATGCAATGCCGGAGCAAATCGGACGAAAAAGTGACGACGATCGGTCTGTTTCAGTTCGCTTCCCGAATCACTGTCGATGAGGCGATGAAAGGCGTGCGCGACGTTCTCGCAGACAGCGGATATATCGACGGCAAAAATTGCCGAATCATTTACCGGAATGCGGAAAACGATTTTTCGACGGCGCAGTCGATGGCGAATGAATTCGTCGTGAAAAATGTAGACATCATCATCAGCATTACCACTCCTTGTCTGCAGGTGACGGCGAACGCGAACAAAACGATTCCGCATGTCTTTGGAATGGTTACCGATCCGTATTTGGTCGGTGCCGCAAAAAGCCCGACGGAACATCAGCCGAATCTAACCGGATTGGCGACATTTCAGCCGGTCGCGGACGGCGTTGATCTGATCAAACGGGTTCTTCCAAAAGCGAAACGCATCGGCGTGATCTGGAACCCATCGGAAGTTTGCTCGCAGGCATGTTTGAGCAGAATGCGTCCGGCGATGCAAAAGAACGGATTTGAACTCATCGAAGTTACCGTCACCAGCACTAATGAAGTTCAGATGGCGGCGCAAAGTCTTGTCGAGAAGAAAGTCGATGCCATCTACATTTCCGGAGATAATACTGTCGAACTGGCGATTGCCACGATAGCCGCCGTCGCAAATCCGGAGAAAATTCCCGTCGTGACCAATAATCCGATGCACACCGAAAAAGGCGCGCTGATGAGCATCGGTGCCGATTATTATACCGTCGGAAAAGAGACGGCGAAACTTGCCGTTCGCGTATTGAAAGGTGAAAAGCCTGCGGACATTCCGATCTCGGATCTCTTGCCCAAAGAGTTGTGGCTGAATCGGGAAGTCGCAACGGAGATGCGAATTCGTTTTCCGGAAACTGTCGTTGCGCAGGCAAAGAAAATTGTTGGTAAATAAGGAGAACCGAAATGTTCAAACGACTAATGGTTATATGGATGCTCGGTTGTGGAATCTGTGGATTTTTCGGTTGTGGCCGATCCGATGCTCTGCCGACGGTAGGCATCGTTCAAATTTTGGAGAATCCACAGCTGGATCAGGGACGATTCGGCGTCGTGGACGCGCTGAAGAAAGCCGGGTTTGTCGATGGAAAGAACATCCGGATCGACTTTCAGAATGCGCAGGGCGATCTGCCGACGATCGATATGATTTTACAGAAATTCGTCAGCGAAAAGGTCAAACTGATCGTGACGATCAGTACGCCGTGCCTGATCTCCGCCTGCAATAATGTGAAAGATATTCCGGTCGTTTACACGATCGCTTTTCAGCCGGAGGTTCTCGGCGTTAAAAGCGTACCGCCGAAGATCGTCGGAGTTTACGATCCATTGGAAACCGACCGGATCGTCCAACTGATGCGGAGATTGATTCCCAGGCTCAGGCGCGTCGGTATTCCATGGAATCCGTCGGAAATGAATGCGCGCTTAGCCGTGGAAAGTATGAAGAAAACCTTGACGCGGAATCGGATCGACATCGTGGAAATGGCCGTCGCCGGAACTTCGGAAGTGTATCAGGCGGCGTCTGCGCTTGCCAACCAGAAAGTCGATGCAATTGTCGCCTGCTCGGATAACAGCGTGTACGCGGCGATCGGCTCGCTGGTGAAAGTCGGCGAAACCAGTCGGATTCCGATTTTTGTCCTTGAACCGACGATCGTGCAGGGCGGAGCGAGTGTTGGTTTGGGAATCGATTATTACGACTGGGGTTCTGCCAGCGGCGAGTTGGCGGTTCGAATATTGAAAGGCGAATCTGCGGAAGACCTTCCGGATGTAGCTCTCGAGAAAAAGAAACTATATCTGAATCTGACACACGGAAAGGCGCAAGGTCTCGATTTTCCGCCGGATTTGGTGAAGAGCGCCGACAAGATCATCCCATAAACAACGATGACGGTCATATGAAAATGGAACACTCCGACAGGATGCAACACAAGGAAAAATGTATGAGAAGAGCAATCATTTCGTTCATGATATTGTTGGGATTCATCGGCGTGGAAAGCCGGGCGGAGAATCAGAAACCGGTCGTTCTGCAGGTACAATGGTTCCCGCAGGCGCAATTCGCCGGTTACCTGATGGCTAAGGAAAAGGGGCTCTTCTTGGCGGAAGGAATTAACGTGGAAGTCCGGTTTGCCGACGAACACACCAGCCCGATCAACGAACTGTTTAGTGGGCGCGCCGACTTTTGTACAGCATGGATTTCCCAGACGCTGACACTGGAAAAACCGATCGTCAATATTTGTCAGGTTTTGCAGAAATCGTCGCTCATGCTCGTCGCCAAAAAAGAGAGCGGCATCTTGAAGCCGGAGGATATGAACGGAAAGACGATCGCGATCTGGGGCGGCGATTTCTCGATCCAACCGTACGCATTTTTCCGGAAATTCAACATCAAACCGAATCTAGTGCCTCAGGCGTACAATATCGATGCGTTTCTCGTCGGCGCCTATGACGTTGCTTCGGCAATGTATTACAATGAGTACAACAAATTCTATCTTTCCGGAATCGATCAGGACGAATTGGTGCAATTTTTCTATTCCGATTACGGCTTGAATTTCCCGGAAGATGGCGTCTATTGCACACCCAACACCTTTGCAACGAATCCGGCGCTCTGCCGGAAAATGAAGCGTGGCATACTGAAAGGTTGGGAATATGCGTTTGCCCATGAGGAGGAAACGTTGGACATTTTGATGGACTATTGCGCGAAATATCACGTCCGCACAAATCGCGCCCATCAAAAATGGATGCTGGAAGCCATCAAACAGGCGGTCATTTATCAGGTCGGCGACGATCCGAAGAAATGGGGCGTTTTAAAGAAGGACGATTTTCTGCGCGTCGCGGAGGAATTGAAGCAACAGGGATTCATTCGGACTATTCCCGATTACGAAAATTTCTACAAAGAGTAAAATCTATGGAAAAGCATCATAAATCTACCGTGAAGAAACCGATCGTCCGGCGACTCGTCATCTGGATCGGCGTTCCCCTTTTTGTCGTCTATTTTGCAGTCGTCGTTACGAATTATGTTCAGAGCAAGAACGCCGCCATCGAGCGGATGAATCTGTATTTGATCGAACTGACCAGCCACTATGCATCCGAATTAAACTCACAGTTTTTAGTGATTTCCCAGACTCCGACGATCGTCGTCGAAGCGATCGAAGCGATGAAAAATCCGACAGAAAAAGCCTTATTCGATTTGATGGAACGCCGTCTGACGGTCAACCAAAACATATTCGGAATGAGTATCGCTTTTGAACCATATGCCTTCAGTTCGCAGGAAAAGGAATATGCGCCGTATGTCTTTCGTTCCAAAAACGGCCTGGAAAAGGTCTTTCTGGATCATGGATACAATTACACGACTGCCGATTGGTATCTGATTCCCAAACTTCTCAAGACAACTTACTGGACGGAGCCATATTACGATGAAGGCGGCGGGAACACGCTGATGTGCACTTTCTCGCATCCGCTTCATCTGAAAGGAAAATTTGCCGGAATCGTGACCGCTGATATTTCGCTGACCGAACTGGAAAAAACGATGCGAGGGACCAATATTATCGCAGGCTACACGTTTATTGTCGGTCGAAGCGGAACGTTTATCTATCACCCCAACGCCGATTATGTGATGCGCGAATCCATTTTCAGCCTCGCCGAACGCTTCAAGATGCCGGATTTGCGCGCGGTTGGAAAAAACATGATTCACGGCAAGCAAGGCATCGCCGCCTATAAAGACCTTCAAACAGGCGAGAGAAACTGGACGGTCTATACGCCGATTCCTTCCTGCCAGTGGACGTTCGCCGCAGTTATTCCCGAAGAAAAAGTGCTGGGACCGGTCAATGCGCAAATGTACCGGCAAATTTCATATATGTTAGTCGGACTGGTTATTATTCTGATTGTGATTGTCTGGGCTTCGTACGGAATTACGATTCCGCTGAGAAAACTTGCCGGATTCGCGGAAAAAATATCGACCGGCGATCTGAACGTTCAGATCGAAGGAATCAAAGGCGAGGACGAGATTCACGAGTTGGCCAGTGTCTTTAATAAAATGGTCGCCGACTTAAAACGACATATTAAAGATTTGACGACAGCAACCAAAGCGAAGGAAGCCGTCGAAAGCGAATTGCGCATCGCCCGACAAATTCAGGAATCGCTTTTGCCGCGCGTTTTTCCGCCGTTTCCTGATCGTACCGAATTCGATCTGTTCGCAAAAAATTATGCCGCCAAAGACGTCGCCGGCGATTTCTACGACTTCTTTTTTATCGATGAAAACCAGCTCATCATCATCATTGCGGATGTTTCGGGCAAAGGCATTCCGGCGGCGCTGTTCATGGCCGTCAACCGGACGCTGATGAAAACCGTTTGCCAGAAGGGCGTCGGCCCCGCCGAGTCGTTGAAAAAGGCGAACACGATTTTAAGTCTGGATAATGACGCCTGCATGTTCACGACGTTGTTCCTCGCTGTTTACGACGTGAAAACCGGCGAAATGACATTTGCCAACGCCGGCCATAATTCACCGTTCATCATTTCAAAAGACGGTTCTCATCGGACGCTGGAGTCGTTTGGCGACATTTTTCTCGGTGTCACTCCGGATTTTACCTACCGCGAAGGTCATGAACATATCGATGTCGGCGACCTTCTGACGCTTTATACCGACGGCGTCACCGAAGCGACTTCGCCCGAGGAAACGTTATTCGGCGAAGAACGATTTATCCGCAATATTTCATCGCACATGAATCAATCGCTCGACCTGATCTGGCATGAATTACATGACGATCTGGATAAGTTTCAAGAAGGCCACCAGTTCGACGACATCACGCTGATGTTGCTGAGAAGAAATACGTAAAACGAACAGGACAGGCGACACCAGAAACTGATGATGCCAGTTATAATTATGGCGTTGCGATTGGTTTTAGAAGTGAGCGAAAAGTCTCGATAGAAATTAGCGGCAAATCGGCGATGTTCTGGATAAACGGACTGACGTCCTGCAGAACTATATTAAAATCGGTTTGTTCGACTTTCCGGAAAACAACATTCCGCCAGTTGGATTCATCCACGGAAAATTCAAGTTCACCGGACTGTTTGAGCGCATTGTTCAAATATAAAAAGTTTGGCGAGAGATCACTCCATCGGCTTAGATAGAAAAGCAGATCGTAGAAGTCGCGTCCTTTCGTGAATTCCCGTCGGAGAAGTGCATGGAGTTTTCCCGACAAAAAAGTCTTTAGATCATGATGCCGAATCGCGAAAGGGAAATAGGTGTTGACGATGGAATTTTCAGTCTGGTAACCTTCAGGCGGATTGGTGTCAATTTCGATTTTGACGCTCAGAACTGCATTTTTATGTGGCGATAAATTGGCGTTTAACAAAAGTCCGGTAAAGCCGAGCCAGAGCGTTAGGACGGGCTTGTTCAGGCTGGGAGACGCCGTCAGTGTGTAATTCTGCTTCTCCAACCGTCGAACCAAAGAAGAAAAGATAGCCTCAAATCCGTCTGCTTTTTGTGACAGGTCAACATGAAAATCCAAATCCTCTGAAAAACGGCGTAATCCGTGAAGAATCCGAAGCGCGGTTCCACCATGAAAAATTATTTGTCGGTGTGCATTGAGTTCAAAAAGCTCTCTTAAAATGACATGCTGAAGATATTCACGCATTCGGTTTTTACCTGATCGCGGGTCTTCGGATTGTCTGGCGATTTGAATGGCTTCGTCTTTCAAGTCCATAACTCTGGAATTGATAAAAGTAGTGTGATTGTTCGGATCGTTTTTGGACTATTAATTTTTTCAGTGAACTGTTTCAGTTTATCAATGTCCAGTGATTTGAGGTTTTGAAAGCGCATTTCCTTCAGACGTGAAATCGTCCACTCGCCGGTGGATAAGTAGAAAAAATCCAGCAGGGCTTTTTCTGGCAGGGCGATGAAAAAATCGGTTTCCCTGCGTCGATAACCCCAAAAACGTTCCTGCAGGATTTTGTAGTATGCAAATTGACCGATTTCTGTCGTCCACTTTTTCGATACTTGCGTCGTGACGGACTGAATGACGGAAACACTTTCCGGGATCAATCCGTAGAATTCGAGCGCTGAATGGAGACTAATGTATGAAGGATGGTAAATGCTGTTGGCGATTGAAAAATGATTCGGTTTTGATTTGCGGTAAAGTTCGGGTAGCAGATAATGCCCCCGATGAAGTTGAATCAACTTTTTCTGACTGACCCAACGGGATAAACGAGCGCGGATTTGTGCGGGCGGTTCGCCGAGAAGTACGTCCAATTCGCCCGATTCAAAATAGGGTCGGCTTGAATAACGACTGATGAGTGTTTCATATTTCATGTATATAATTTACCACAAGTGGTAAGTTACGCAAATGAATAATTACTACTCCGTGATTATTTAATCACCGGATTCGGCTTGAGGAACCGTGGCGTCACCATCAATGTCTTCTCGAATTTCACTGAAACCGCGCCGGGATCAGCACCGCGTGGTTTCCAGACGTACTTCTTTTGTGTATAAATAACCGGAACGAGTTTGGAATGTTTCGACCTGCTGTAAATGGCGGCGACACTCGCGCATTGCTCAAAAATTGATTTTGGAAATGACGCCGCACGCTTCGGATTCCGAAGAACGACATGAGAACCCGTCGTTCCCTGCGCATGAAACCAAAAGTCGTCGGGGCGGGCAATTTTAAAAGTCAGTTCGTCGTTGTCGTGGGCGTTTTTTCCGACCAGTATTTCACAGCCTTCAATAACAAACCGGTGAAACGGTTGGCGCTCGATTTCCTGCCGGATTTCGACGGAGGCGAGTTTGGATTGTAACTGTTTTTCCATTTTTCGTAAATCGTCGAGTGATTGTGCTTTTTCGACGACTTCCAAACGCTCCGTAATCCGACGGATTGCTACTTCGGTTTCGGCAATGGATTTTTGCAGATTCGTTCGGGAATGCTCGATATTTTTCGATTTGGTGTAATATTTTTGGGCGTTTTCGGTAGGTGAGATCTCAGGATTCAGCGGAACGATCAGATCGTTTTCCGGATTTTCCATAGATGGAATGGCGACCGATTTTGCACGCGGCGGAATTTGACGGAGATTCGAGAGAATCGCGTCCGCCCAGAGCCGATAGAGCGTTGACGTAGGAAGTTTTTCAAGGTCGGTTTGCTGGTTGTGTAGTTTCCGTTGGAACACAATCAGCGCGCCGTTCAACTTCTGTGAAAGTGCTTGTCGCAGTTGAAAACCGAGATGATTTTGGAAAAACTCTGAAATGAAAAACCGGTCGGCGGACGGCAGATCGTCGAAACACCGGGACGGTCGAGCCGATTTCGAGTGGAATTCTGTGAATGCCATCGTGGGTTTGTCTTCGGAATAAACCCGGAATTGCGGATGAGAAAGTTCATTAAAAATAGTCAGGATTTCGTTAAGGAAAATATCGGTTTGGCTGTCGGAGAAATTGATCGGAAGATCGGTCGGACGAATATTGCTCCGGAAACAGATTTCCGCGATCAGTTCTTTCGAAAGGTATGGAAAACATCCTGACCGGAAGAAATCACCAACGGTTTGGTTTGTCTGATCTGAAAATTCCCGTCGAAGAGTGTTTTCATCGGCCATCGGAAGAAAATCCGAAGTGAAATCGTTTCGTCCGGGAATTCGGAAAATTTCTGTTTTCTTGAACGCCTGAATCATGTGAAAATCCGCATCGAGAATGGCGGCGTTGCCGTTGATTCCGAACAACTGAAAAAGCAGAAAACCGTCGCCGCGATTCCATTCGACGACCAACTGACGATCGATGCGATGCCACCGAACGTCCGTGACAATTTTTCCCTCGATTTCCGCCAAAACCGCAACGCGTTGTTTCGGATTCGGCGCGGAGAATTCCACTGAAAAATGCGGAAGCGGCGGCTGAATGGAAAAATGCAGATCTGAAAATTCCCGGCATCCGCTGACCGGAAAATTTACTTCCCGTTTTTTGTAGGTGAATGGTTTGCCGAAAACGCAACCGACCAGATTTTCTCGAAGAAATTGTCCAAGTAACCGAACATGAAACCAACTATTGAACATTTTTTAGATTGGATGAAATGGATTGAGAGTTGGTGAAAAAATAAAAATCACTCGACACCGATCGTTGTCGTCATAGTATGAACCTGAAGAGGAGCGAGCGTAACACCGTTCTCCGCCGCGTTTGCCGTTTCGATGCAGACCATTCGTCGGTAGCCGTCCGGTTCCATGTCGGCGACTATTTCCGAAAGCAATTCCCCCGGATTCCAGACGACGGTAGAAAAACTGCCGGATTTTTGGACGTGGATTACCCGGGAAAAAAGCTCGTCTCGAAGGAGACAATCGGAAGAAGTGTGCAGATAGACGCGATTGACGACTTCGTCGAACCGAATCGGTCCGTACTGGACTTTTCGGCTGAATTGATCGACGGCGTCGATGTAGGTAGTTCTGTCTAAACCGTCGAGAGAAATATGCCGGACATCGCTGATGTTGAAATAGGAATGAAGTGCCTCGGTGAATTGAAATTCGCGTTCGTCAATATTTTCGATGCGGAGTTCGACGGTCAACAATTTCCCGATCGTGAAAATGATCTCGGCGTTGAAGCGAAAGCCGAACAAATCCGGCGTCGTATCATATTCGCTCAATGTCATCCGAATCCGTGTTTCGTCGGAAGAGAGCGCCTGAACGGAGCGCAAATGCCAAAATAATATTCGTGAAAATCCATGCGACGGTTTGGAATGATCCGATGGATGCGCGCCAAACCACGGCCAGCAAACGAGAATACCGCCACGAATCGGTTTTTCGGCTTCGTAAAAACTTTTTGGGCTCATCCACAACAAATCTTCCTGCCCGATCGGTATAAATGACAACACCTGAGCGCCGTAAATGGAAATCGTCGCGGACGAAAGCGGGCTGACAATCCGCACCATAGGAAAATCGCCCGAAGAGCGGAAAAATTGTACGCGGTCTGGAATTCCGAATCGCGCATTTAGTAAATCGACATCTCTCATGGTTTAATTATCTCAATACGATTCTCGACTAAAAACGACTGACGAACTTCCGGAATTTAATTATTTTGCAAGCCCAAAAGAAAACATTAAATCGATTCCTGCTACGGACCTATCGACAAAAGTGTAAACAAACCGATAAGCATCTGTCGAATGCGATTTATAGAATTTCAGATGTTCGGTCAGAACAATCCGCCGACTGAAAAACCGATGATCTGGTAATTGTCGCCCTCGACTTTCCGGAACGAGTAGTTCAGGTTCAGTAAAATCCGTGTTCCGCCCAGATCGAAAGAGATTCCGCCGCCGACCAGCGCGCCGAAACCGTTTTCGCTGTCGATAGAATTATCTTCCGAATTCTGATAGTTCATTTTCGCCAGACCGGCATCCGCGCGCAGAAACGGTCCCTGACCGAACCTTTGACCGACATAGTGAATGACGCTTGCGCCGTAAAGGAATTGATTCCATTGGAACCAGGTGTCTTCATAATCAAATCGGTCGCCGGCGGAATTGATGACGACACCTCCGATCGTTTTAGGTGTCAGAGGAAAATAAAAACCCAGCATATCTATCGAGATGGTCGTGCGTTGAACGCCGTCCACATCTTCGATGATATCGATGGCTTCCTGAACGCCCTTCGGATAGGTGATCGCCGCGCCGCCGAGTCCCCAGTACAAATACCAGGATTCTCGGCCGTCGGCGGGTTGTTCGGCAAATGCGACATTCGCGATTAAAATCAATCCCAGAAAGTAACTGCTCCGCTTCATGAATTTTCCGCTCATTCCTCACTCCTTTTTCAATTTGACTGATTTTAGGAATGAGAACAGGTAAAACCAAGAAAAAATTTGCCGGATAACATCCGGGCGACTTGAATTTCTCTGATTCGTTCGAGATCAAAAATATAAAAAACAAGGATATTTTTCATGTTTAAACCATTAAAATACATGCAATAATAATTCGTTTTTCCATTTGCTTGTCTGAAAACGGGTAATTAACTTCAGGCGATTTTTTGGAGATTTGAATGATACAAAGCATGACCGGATTCGGGAAAAGTGAAAAACAAACGGAATTTGGAACGTTGATCGTCGATTTGCGCTCCGTCAACAATCGCTACTGCGACGTGGCGATCAAGTTACCGGAATTTCTGGAGGTGTATTCGGAAGAAATCAAGCGTCTGCTTTCCGAGAAACTGATGCGCGGACGCATCACGCTTTCGGTTTCGCTCAACGGAGCGAGTGAAGAAATCACTCGTCTGAAACTCAACCTGCCGGTCATCCGCCGGTTCTATGATAGTTTAACCGAACTTTCCAGCGAACTTGGCATCGACGAGAAGATCAAGATCGAGCATCTTTTGATGTTGACCGACCTGTTCGACATCCATTCGCCGAACGTTGAAGCGGAAAATGTCATCGCCATATTGAAAGAAGCGCTTGAATCGGCGATCTCCGAACTCAGCGAGATGCGTTTTCGGGAAGGAGATTTTCTTCGGAAGGAACTGGAATTACATCTCGTGGTGATCGGTGAAAAAGTCTCGGAAATCGAGAAACGCTTCGTTTCCTGCAAAAATGGCTACTTTGAGAAAATGAAGAAAAACCTCAAAGAACTCTGCGCCGACCTGAATTTTGATACAGACCGGGTTTTGCAGGAAGCCGCACTTGCCGCAAAGCGGATCGACATTACCGAAGAGTGCGAACGGCTGAGAAGCCACCTGCATCAATTCAAAAAATATATAGAAGACGACGAACCGTCCGGGAAGAAAATGACTTTTCTGCTTCAGGAAATGAATCGCGAAGCGGCGACGATCGGCTCGAAATCCGAGGAAGCGCGCATCACGCATTTGGTCGTGCTGGTGAAAGATGAGATTGAAAAAATCAGGGAACAGGCGCAGAACATTTTATGAACGATAAAGGTCTGTTGCTTGCAATAGCCGGTCCATCCGGAATCGGGAAGACGACGATCTGCCATCAACTGCTTAAAAGCGACGGCAGATATATTTTTTCCGTTTCCTGCACCACGCGCGCATGCCGGGAAAACGAAACAGACGGCGTCGATTATCATTTCGTCACGCGTGAAGAATTCCAGCGACTCATTTGCGAAGGAAAACTCGCCGAATGGCAGGAAGTCTTCGGCAATTTTTACGGAACGCTGAGATCGATGATTCAGAAAACGCTCGATCATGGTAATATTCTTCTGCTGGACATCGAAGTCAAAGGCACGCTGAATATTAAAGCCATGTATCCGAACGATACGATCACGGTCTTTCTTCTGCCGCCCAGCGACGCCGAGTTGAAGCACCGGCTGAAATCGCGCGGCACGGAATGTGAAAAATCGATAAAAATCCGCTCCGCCCGCGTCGAAGAAGAGTTGGAACTCGGAAAAAAATTTGATTATCAGGTGACCAATGACGACCTGTATGAAACGGTCAGTAAAATCAAGAAAATCGTAAATGGAGAGAAAAATATATGACAGAAACGATTCCTTTTTCGAAATTGAGAGAGCAGTCCGAAGACACATTCGAACTCGTCGTGGCCGCTTCTAAAAGAGCCGGACAGATCAACAACCTGAGAACGGCAAAATATCCGCTCCCAACATTGACGGAAGATCAGGAAGAAACGTTTGAAGAGACGCCGGAAGAAGAAGAGATGGTCAATTGGGATAAGATGGAAAAGCCGGTGACGTCGGCGGTTAACGAAATGCTCGCCGGTAAAGTTAGCTACCGTTACAGGGAAGAAGCCAAAGAAACGGTCGCCGAAGAGATGGATATTGATCTTCAGGAATAAAAAAATCGTCTTAGGACTTACCGGCGGTATCGCCATTTACAAGTCCGCCTCATTGCTCCGGCGTCTGGTGAATGACGAAGGCGCTGACGTGACGGTCGTGATGACGAAATCCGCCCAGCAGTTCATGTCGCCGCTGATCTTTGAAACATTCAGCGGAAAGCCGGTTCTGACGGACATGTTCGACGGAATCCGCATCTCGACGCGGCATGTCGATTTGGCGACGGCGGCCGATGCTATTCTGGTTGCACCCGCGACTGCGAATATCGTCGCAAAGACCGCGAACGGCATTGCGGACGATTTCCTGAGTACGCTCATTCTGACCGGCGGCAATAAAACGATCTTTGCGCTGGCGATGAACGACAACATGTTCGCAAATCCCATCACGCAGGCAAATATCCAAAAACTCCGCGATCTTGGATACGGATTGATCGAGCCGGAAACCGGAGATTTGGCATGTCATACCACCGGAAAAGGTCGTCTGGCAGACGAATCGACGATCCTTGATTATCTGGATCGGCGACTGAACGGAAGCGGATTGCTGGCAGGAAAACGGGTGATCGTAACCGCCGGAGCGACGCGTGAATTTATCGATCCGGTTCGGTTCGTTTCCAACAAATCCACGGGAAAAATGGGTTTTGCGCTGGCAAAGGAAGCCGCAAAGCAAGGCGCAGACGTTCTGCTGATTTCGGGTGCGACATCTGCTCCGGTTCCGACGGAAATTCATACCATCCGGGTAGAATCGGCAAAGCAGATGGAAAAAATACTCGTTGAAAATGCCGGTTCAGCGGATTTTCTATTCATGGCCGCCGCCGTGGAAGATTTTTGTCCCGCAAAGATTTCCGACGAGAAGATCAAGAAAAACGATGCGCCGGACCAATTATCTCTGAGTATTTCGCCCGACCTGATAGTTTCTTTCCGGAAGATGAACGAGAAAGCGTGCGTTGTTGGCTTCAGTGTCGAAACAACCGATGGGAAAGCCCGTTCGGCGGATAAAATGAACCGAAAAAAAATGGATTTCGTCGTCTGGAACGATCCGTCGAAATCCGGAGTCGGATTCGAGAGCGACACCAACGAGGCGACGATGCTCGGACGAAATGAAAAAGAGTGGTTTTTCCCCAAAACGACCAAGCGCGAAATCACCGCGCAGATCATTCAAACCGTTGTGGAGAATCGCTGACGACTGATGAATGAATTCCGAAAAAAACTGACAGACTATTTTAGACAGCAGGGCGAACTTTATTCGTCCGAATACTTTTTTGATGAAATGCCGGGAATTCTTCGATCGCGACCGGACGATTCTCCGACGAGCGAAAGATTTTTGTCGGATTTTCACCAACTTGACGAAGAAGCGAAAAAGTGCATTGCCTGCGAACTGGCTCAGACACGCAAGCACGTCGTTTTTGGCGACGGAAATCCAAACACCAGCCTGCTGTTCATCGGCGAAGCGCCGGGCGAGAATGAAGATTTGCAGGGCAAACCATTCGTTGGAAGAGCGGGAAAATTATTGGACGATCTTCTGAAGGAGATCGGGCTGAACCGGACGCATGTCTATATTGCTAATATCATCAAGTGCCGTCCGCCTGGAAATCGCCAGCCGGTACCGATAGAAGTCAATGCGTGTATCCAATTTTTATTGCGTCAGATCGAACTCATTCAGCCGCGACTGATCGTCTGCCTCGGTTTGGTTGCGGCAAAATCGCTTTTAAAACTCGATCTTCCTCTCAACCGGATGCGCAATCAGGTGTTCAATTTTCAAAGTGTCGATACGATGGTAACTTATCATCCGGCGGCCATTCTTCGGAACATCAATCTGATGGACGTGGCGCGGGAAGATTTTGAAAAGATCAAACAAATTTATCATGAAAAGTCAGGGAGTTGACTGTGGCACAAAAAGACGGTGAATATCTAAAAGTTCCGCCGCACGCCGATGAAGCGGAAATTTCAGTGCTGGGCGCCATGATGCTCGAAAAGGAAGCCGTGAGCAAAACGATCCAATATCTGGACCACACGGCGTTCTATAAAGAAGCCAACCAGACGATTTTTCGCGTCATGGTCGAATTGTTCAACGAAGGCGAACCGATCGATCAGGTCAGCGTCGTCGATCGTTTGAAACGGAACAAATTGCTGGATAGAGCCGGCGGGGCGTATTATCTGACCGGATTGATCGAGGCGACGCCATCTGCCGCCAACGTCGAATATTACGCGAAATTGGTGCTCGAAAAATCGCTTCTGCGGAAATTGATTCTCTCGTCGAATGAGATTCAGGAAGAGGCGTACGACGCCAAAGAATCGGCGGAAGAAATTATCGACTCTGCCGAGCAGAAAATCTTTGCTCTGTCCGAAAATAAAATGCGCCGCGGCTTTAAGAATTTCAACGATGTCCTGAATCAGACATTCGAGCATTTAGACACGATTCACAATAAAGCCGGACACACGACGGGCGTTCCGACCGGATTGATCTTGCTGGACGACCTGACATCCGGATTTCATCCGGGAGAATTGATCATCCTTGCGGGAAGGCCGGGAATGGGTAAAACGGCGCTGGCGCTGACCATCGCGCGAAACGCCGCCGTCGAATACAAAACACCAGTCGGCATTTTCAGTCTGGAAATGTCGGACTGGCAGTTAGCGATGCGACTTTTATGTGCCGAAGCAAAGGTGGACAGCCATCTAGTACGCACACGGAAATTGCCGCAGGATCAGTGGGGCAGACTCAGCACATCGGTCGGAAAACTCCAGAATGCGCCGATTTTCATCGACGATTCGCCGACCTTGACGGCAATAGAAATCCGTGCGAAAGCGCGTCGGTTGAAAGCTGAGCACGACATTCAGATGATCATTGTCGATTATCTCCAGCTCGTCCGCGGACATCAGGCGGAGAACCGCCAACAGGAAATCACGGAGATCACGCGAAGCCTGAAAGCGCTATCGAAAGAAATCAATGTTCCGGTCATCGCGCTTTCACAGTTGTCCCGCGCGGTCGAAACCCGCGGTGGCGATCATCGGCCACAACTTTCGGATTTGAGAGAAAGCGGCGCCATCGAGCAGGATGCC
The DNA here is from genome assembly GCA_041645495.1 of Fidelibacterota bacterium. Taxonomy (GTDB): domain Bacteria; phylum Fidelibacterota; class UBA2242; order UBA2242; family UBA2242; genus 0-14-0-20-45-22. The sequence goes on from JBAZPZ010000004.1 coordinate 21,208, forward strand.
GACGTCGTAATCTTCATCTACAGGAAAATGTATTACGAGAAAAAAGACACCGCGGACGATAGAATGCCTTCCGAGGAGCATGCAATAGCCGAGATCATCGTCGAAAAACAGCGTAACGGTCCACAGGGAACCGTCAAGGTTGTCTTTATCGACAAATACACGCGCTTCGAGAACATGAGCATGAAGGAACAATCCGCGGAATCGCCTTTCTGATGCCAACTCCATTCATCTCAAAAGTTTTCTCGAAGGAGGACAAACGACCGCAGAAATTCTATACGCTTGTCCGTAACACAGACGCCGAAAAAATCTTTTCTGACGCAGATGAAGACTTTCTCTGGGAGGTGTATGTATTTGCGCGGGAAGCGCACCGCGGACAGTTGAGGAAATCGGGCGAACCTTATTTCGAACATCCGTACGCCACGGCGAAAATCCTTACCGACCTCGGAATGGATCCCGTTACGATCGCTGGCGGACTTCTGCACGACGTCATCGAAGACACGGGCATCCGGTACGAAGATGTCGAGAAAGAATTTGGTCCCGATGTCGCCAAACTCGTTGAAGGCATCACGAAAATTTCCGGTATCACCTTTCGCAACCGGCAGGAAGAGCAGGCGGACAATTTCCGGAAAATGTTGCTCAGCGTCGCCGAAGATATCCGGGTGCTGATCATCAAACTGGCCGACCGTCTGCACAACATGCAGACGCTCGAATCTCTGCCGCCGATCAAGCAGAGACGCATCGCCATCGAAACGCGCGACGTTTACGCTCCGCTCGCTCATCGGCTGGGCATGTATAAGATCAAGTCCGATATGGAAGATCTCGTTCTGAAAACGCTGGATCCGGACGCTTACAAATTTTTACTAAAGAAAGTCAAGGATAAGAAAAGCGAGCGGGAAAAATATCTCCAAACCTTCATCGAGCCGCTACAGAAAGCGCTGGCAGATCAACCGTTCAAGGCGCGAATCTTCGGACGGACGAAGAACTTCTATTCCATTTATAAAAAAATGAAAACGCGGAACAAGCCGTTCGAAGAGATCTACGATCTGTTTGCGCTCCGCGTCATCGTCGATACCAAAGAAAACTGCTATACCGTTCTCGGAATCGTCCACGAACTCTTCAATCCGATCATGGACAGATTCAAAGATTATATCGCCAGTCATAAAGCGAATTATTATCAATCGATTCACACGACGGTTTACGGACCGGGCGGTCGGTTGGTCGAAATTCAGATTCGGACGGAAGAGATGAACGAAATCGCCGAGGAAGGCATCGCGGCACACTGGCGCTACAAGGAAGGCCGGAAAAAACCGGACGAAGTCGATCAATACGTCAAATGGCTTCGCGATCTGATCGAAGTGCTCAAGACGGAATCGGCTGGTCCGAAAGATTTCATGGACACGTTGAAGATCGATCTGTTCAAGGACGAGATTTTTGTGTTTACGCCGATGGGTGATTTGATTCGTCTGCCCAAAAGCGCGACGCCGATCGATTTTGCATTTGAAGTTCACACGGCAGTCGGTTACCGCGCGATCGGCGCCAAAGTGGACGGAAAAATGGTGCCGCTGAATTCGGAGTTGAAAAGCGGACAGACGGTCGAGATCATCACGTCCGAAGCGCATCATCCCAGCTACGCCTGGCTGAAGTTCGTCAAAACATCGAAGGCGATCGGCGCCATCAAGCGGTGGGTTCACAAAACCCAGTACGAAGAAAGCGTCAAACTTGGCAAGGAAATCCTCGAAAAGGAAAACCAGCGCAACAAGAATTTGCGATTTCTGAAAACCGTTCAGGAATCCAGAGAATCGCTTGGCTATCCGGACATCAACAAACTTTACGCGGCGGTCGGCGCCGGGAATCTGACGGTTACGTCGATTTTCAACAAACTCTTTCCGCAGGAACAGCCGGAAAAAACGGAAAAAGACTACGACGCGATCTTCCTCGAAACGGCGCGAAAAAACATCCGCGGGATCAAAGTTCACGGTATCAGCGACCTCATGGTTTCTTACGCCAAATGCTGTAATCCGATTCCGGGCGATCCGATTCTCGGATATGTCAGCCGCGGACGCGGTATCATCGTTCATCGAAGCGATTGCAACAATCTGCCGGTTCTGCTGGAAGAGAGTGAGCGGATGCTGAATGTCGAATGGGACGTTGACCGCAATCAGTCGTTTTATGCTTATCTGAAAATCATGGGGCAGGAGCGGAAGAACTTTCTCAAAGATATTACCGAAATTATTTCATCCACCGATACCAATATCGTCAGTATCGACGGAAAAGTGGATGACACGATCATTCATATTTCACTGGTTGTTCAGGTCGAGAATGTCAAACATCTGAACAAAGTGATCATGAAGTTGCAAAACGTACAGGGTATGATTTCAATCGAACGAAAATAACAGGAGGTTTTTTTATGAAATTCAAGACGTACACGAAAAAAGACGTCGTCAGGTGGACTGCGAAGAGATTGGATACCAAGATTTTCGACACCGAGACAATCGTTGACGGCGTTTTTCAGACGTTACGGGAAATGCTGAGCGAAGACGAAAAGAATCTGCGTATCGAAATCCGAAACTTTGGCGTTTTTGAAGTGAAACCGACGAAGGCAAAACCCAAAGCCCGCAACCCGCGCACCAACGAAATCGTCTATGTTCCTCCGAGAAGAAAGACGCACTTCAAACCGGGCAAACTGATCAAAGCGTCGCTGAAGTCTCCGGGCGACACCAAGAAAAATAACGAACTGTCGCTGTTCGGCGAATAAGCCCCGAACTTCAGCGAAGTTATTTTCATCGGATTTGTCTAAACGCCGGCTGACGCCGCAGATGGAGAATTGAATGACGCTTCTTCGACCCAATTGTTCCAACTTCCGTGATTTTCTCAGGAAAACGCCTTCGTTCGTCTGGATTATTCTATCCGGATTGCTGACGTTCGCGGCATTTCCGCCATTGCCGCTCGGTTTTCTGGCATACGTCAGCCTGATACCGTTTATCTACGCGCTGAGAAAGGACGATTTTCACCTCGGAATGGAAAAAGGATTCATCTTCGGAATTATCCTGAATTTGGGCATTCTATTCTGGCTCGCGCTCAACGAAGGTACGCAATGGTACTGGGCGACGCTATCGATGTTGTCCGGCGTGCTGTTTTTATCGCTGAACTACGCGGCGATCGGACTGATCGTCGGAATCATTGGACGGCGCCTCGGGAAGAACATCGGCGTTCTCTCGGTTCCATTCGTCTGGATTGCCGTCGAATATTTACGCTCGTTCGGGGCGATGGGATTCACGTGGAATAATCTCTGTTACACACAAGCGTATGCCGTTCAGCTGATCCAGATGGCCAGCGTCGTCGGTTCCGGTGGAATCGGTTTCTGGATCGTCGCGATCAATGTGCTGATCTATTTCGTTCTATCCGGAAATGTCCGCAGTAAGAAAACGCCGGTTCTGTTGTCTGTTTTATTTTTGATGTTTTTTATCCCGGAAACATACGGCCTTCTGCGGCTGAAATCGGCCGGTTCGTCTGCGGAAAAACGGGTCGCGCATGTCGGACTGATCCAGCCGAACGTCGATCCGACCCAGAAATGGGAGCATCACTCCTTTCATCGCAACATGCAACTGCTTCACGATCTGACGGATTCTGTCGCGGTGAAGCCTTTGGATCTGGTCGTCTGGCCGGAAACCGCTACGCCGACTTTTTTACGACAGGATCGGAGAGGCGCGCTGACCGACATCATTTCGCACATCACGCGGCTCAATGTTTCGCTCCTGACGGGCACACCGGATTTCGAATGGCTCAACGAAGATGATTACGAAGTATTCAACTCAACGTTTTTATTGAGACCGAATTCATATGAGATCGAAGATTACAGGAAGATCAAACTCGTTCCTTTTGGCGAGTACATTCCGCTTTCCGACCTGTTTCCCGAATTGGATAATTTGAACCTCGGACAGGGGAACTTTAAGGCGGGAAAGGCGGTAAACGTATTCCGGATTCCATTGAAAGTCGATCGGTCGGTCAAATCGGACAGCACGCTTGGATTTACAACGGTCGTCTGTTACGAATCGACGTTTCCGTCCATCATTCGTGAAGGAGCGAAAAAGGGCTCCGAGCTTCTTGTCATCGTTTCAAACGACGCGTGGTTCGGTTACACGACGGCGCCATTTCTGCATGCGGAGATTTCCAGATTCCGGGCGATCGAGAACGGCATTCCGGTTGTCCGTTCCGCGAATACCGGGATTTCATTGATTTTTGATTCCCGCGGCAGGGAAATCTGCCGGAAAGGATTCGGCGAAAAGGGATGGTTAGACGCGGTAATCGAACAGGGAGAGCCAACGACGCCGTATGTCCGATTCGGCGATTGGGTGGCTCTGCTTTGCGTCGTGATTTCGGCTGGAACGATCGTGGTCGCTTTAATCAAGAAAAGAGGAATATGAAAAGAGTCATCGGTATTCTCATATTGGTCGTTTTTCTGGGTAAGTTCGCATATCCGGAAACACAGACCGTCACGGATTCGTCTGTCGCGCTTCCGCAGTTGTCTCTTCAGCAAGCCAGAAAAACGTTCCTCAAATCGCTGGTTCTTCCCGGCTGGGGCGAACATAGCCTCGGCAATCACCGGCGCGGATACGGTTTCAACAGTGCTGAAGTCCTTTGCTGGATCGCTTATGCCGCTTTTCAAATTCAGGGAAAAACGCTGAAAGAAAATATGAAAGCCTATGCCGCCGAACACGCGGGCGTTTATCCGAAGGGAAAGGACGATTACTACTTCACCGATATCGGCAATTACATGAATATCTTCGAGTACAATGAGCAGAAACTCCGAAACCGGCAGTACGAATCGCTCTATCCCGAAAACGCCAAATATTACTGGGCCTGGGACAGCGACAATTCCCGGAAAAAATTCGATCGTCTGCGGGTTCGCAGCAGTTCCGCGTTAAGAAATTCCACATTCGCCATCGGCGCGCTCGTCGCCAACCGGATCATTAGTGTCATCGACGTCATGATCCTGACGAAAGATCGCGTCGAGAAAACCGGACCGGACTTTGACGCGACTTTTTTACCGCTACGGGAAGGTCTTGAGTTGCAATTGAATTTGAATTTTTAGGAAATACGTGAACGGATTCGTTTCACATATCGATGCAAGAGCCAAACTGATCTGGGCGATTCTGGGAGCGACGCTCGTCTTCCAAATCGACACCTGCGCCGGGCAAGCGCTATTTTTTGCGTTGTTCGGACTCGTTCTGCTTTGCATCGGAACGGATTTTCGCCGGTTGATCAAATCGATCCGCTATTTTCTGATCTTCCTGCCGCTGACTTTTGCGGTTCATCTCGTATTCACTGGCGGAATTCTCGGACTGTTAACCGGAAAACCGGGTGGAAACGTCGATCTGCAAATGCCGCTGATGTTCACGATCCGGATAGGCAATTTCCTGTTTTTGATGGCGTTCGTTTTTCAGTGGATCGGCGCCGTCGAAACGCTTGATTGCATTCACTGGTCGATCCGCCCGCTGAAAAGATTCGGAATTCGCACCGACGATCTGTTTCAGGTCGTCTTTATCGCCGTTCAGTTTTTCCCGATTGTTAAGGAAGAATACCGGCGACTCGATCAGGGATGGCGGTCGTTCGTTTCTTCCGACACGAGTTCGGTGCGAAAACGAATTTTGCATGTTCGCGAACGGCTCATTCCGCTGATGATTTTTAGTTTTCGGAAAGCCGAAACACTTGCCGAAGCGATGGCCGTGCGCGGCTACGCCGGTCGTTCGGAGCGGTCATATTACGGGCAATTTGAATCGAAACCGATCGACGTAGCGCTCGCATGCGGATCGGCTGTCGTTTTGCTGATTTTAGTCGCTGGATTGCCGGTATGATCAGACGATTCGCCATGGAAATTGAATACGACGGAACGAATTATTGCGGCTGGCAGAGACAGGCGAACGATCCGACGATTCAGGCGACGCTCGAAGATGCGCTATTGCCGCTCAATCGTCATCAGCCGGTCGTCGTGATCGGCTCCGGGCGAACGGACAGCGGCGTTCATTCGACGGGACAGGTTGCGCATGTCGATTTGGATAACGAGTTGTCTGCGGAAACCGTCGAAAGGGCGTTGAACGCGACGATTCCCGATGATATTTGCGTTAAAAACTGCCGGGAAGTCGAAAAGGATTTTCATGCGCGGTTTTGGGCAAAACGCCGGACGTATGTCTATTGGGTTTTATTGAAACCGGATATTTTTCGGCGAAAGTACGCATGGTTTCCCGGATTCGATTACGATCGCGAATTGCTGGATCGGTGCGCCGTTGAAGTACTCGGCGAACACGATTTTACGCGGCTTTGCCTGACATCGACGAAGGCCGAAACCCGGATTTGTACGATTTTCGATTCCCGCTGGGAAACGACGAAAGAGAGCCTGACATACCAAATCGTCGGGAACCGTTTTTTGCATAGCATGGTCAGGATTTTAGTCGGGACAATGATGGAAATCGCCCGTGGGAAATACACCGTCGCGGAATTCAAAAATCTTCTTGATAATCCAAATGGCGGAGTGCAAGTTTACACCGCGCCGGCCAGAGGTCTTTTTCTGCAAGGCGTGCAATACTGACAGGAGGAAAAAATGAAGTTGTTTATCGACACAGCCAATCTGGAAGAAATAAAAAAAGCCCAATCATGGGGAATTTTGGACGGTGTGACGACGAATCCGACGTTGTTGTCCAAAGAGAAGGGAAATTACCGCGAACTATTGAAATCGATTTGCGAAGTGGTTGACGGACCGGTCAGCGCCGAAGTTGTCGCTTTGGACGCGGCAGGCATGGTGCGCGAAGCCAAAGAACTCGCGCCGATCGCCGAAAATATCGTCATCAAAATTCCGATGACGCTCGACGGACTCAAGGCGATCAAAGAACTGACCGCCGCCGGAATTCGCACCAACACGACGCTGGTTTTTTCTCCGCTTCAAGCCTTACTCGCGGCCAAAGCCGGAACGACGTATGTCAGCCCGTTTGTCGGCAGATTGGACGACATTCATCAGGTCGGCATGGAATTGATCCAGCAGATCGCCACGATTTTCGATAATTACGGATTCACGACGGAAATCATCGTTGCCAGCATCCGCAATCCATTGCACATCGTCGATGCGGCTTTGATCGGAGCCGATATTTGCACGATCCCGTTTTCGGTCATGGAAAAAATGTCCAAACATCCGCTGACCGATAAAGGAATCTCGACGTTTCTTGAAGATTGGAAAAAGGTCGAAAAGTGAATAAATCAAAACTGATTACTTTTATTGTTATTTTGATGAGTCTGACGACGCTCGTCGCCGCTCCGAAACCGTCCGTTCAGGACGACATTACCGCATCGCGGCAGAATGCCATCACCCGGGCGATCGAAAAGGTCAGTCCGGCCGTCGCCGGAATTAACGTGACGGCAATTCAGGAATACGCCTCCAATCCGTTTTTAAACGACCCGTTCTGGAACCTGATGTTTCCCGAACAAATTCATCGCGAGCGTGTAAAAAGCGTCGGATCCGGCGTTGTGATCAGCGTGGACGGATTTGTCGTAACCAATGCGCATGTCGTCGAAAACGCCGAAGAGGTCGTCGTGACGCTCATGGGCGGGAAAGAGTACAAGGCGAAAATCATCGGCATCGATCAGGTTTCCGATCTGGCTCTGCTTCAAATCGAAGGCAATCAGTTTGCCTTTGCGAAGATGGGTTCGTCGGATGACGTGATCATCGGCGAATGGGTGATCGCGCTCGGAAATCCGTTCGGACTTTTCAATGTGAATTACAAACCGACGGCAACCGTTGGCATCGTTTCCGGGACCAAATTGGATTTCGGACGACAGCAGACCGGAAAAGTCTATCAGGATATGATTCAGACGGACGCTTCGATCAATACCGGCAACAGCGGCGGACCGCTGGTGAACGCGGCCGGCGAGGTCATTGGCATCAACACGTTTATTTTTACCGGGAGCAATTACAGCGAAGGATCGATCGGCATCGGATTTGCCATTCCGGTGAATCGCATCAAAACAATCGTCGCCGAAATGAAAAAAAGCGGTAACATCAATCGCAGTTTTAAAACCGGGCTTTCCGTCCAGAATATCGACAAATTTCTCGCCAGTTATCTCAAACTACAGTCCAATTCGGGTGTCATTGTTACGCAAGTAGCACGCGGCAGTTCGGCATTTCGCGCCGGCATCAAAGTTGGTGACGTCATCACGCACGTCAACAAGCGAAAAATTGCACAGGATACGGACATCATCGCGGAAATTCAGGAGAATTACCTCAAAGTCGGCGATAAAATTCGGATTAATTTCCTGCGCGGAAAGCAGGAGCAGGAAGTGGATCTGGTGCTGGAGTAAACGATGATCGGACGATACACACGCGCTGAAATGGGAAAAATCTGGTCGGAACAACATAAGTTCGAGACCTGGTGGAAAGTCGAACTCGAAGTTTGTCGCGTCCAAAAAGAGCGCGGCGTGATTCCGGAATCCGCTTTCGCGGAAATCGAATCCGGAGCGAAGTTCGACATCGCCCGCATCGAAGAGATCGAGGCAACGGTCCGGCACGATGTAATCGCTTTTTTGACCAACATTTCTGAAAACGTCGGTGAGTCGGCGAGATTCATTCATCAGGGAATGACCTCATCCGACCTGCTCGATACTGCGCTGGCGATTCAGTTAAGCGACGCCGGCGAACTGATCCGCGCCGACCTGAAAAACCTGATCGACATTCTCGGCCGGCAGGCGATCCGATACAAACTGACGCCGATGATCGGCAGAACGCATGGAATTCACGCCGAACCGATTACGTTCGGTCTTAAGTTTCTGATCTGGAAACAGGAATTACTACGGCATTTGCGGCGGTTCGAATTGGCCTTGACCGATGTGAAAGTCGGTAAAATTTCCGGAGCCGTCGGAACCTATCAGCATCTGGAGCCGGAAGTCGAACAAAAAGTTTGCAGGAATCTCGGACTTCAGCCGGCGCCGGTAAGCAACCAGATCGTTCAGCGCGATCGTCATGCATTTTTCGTGACTACGCTGGCGGTGATGGGCGCGAGTCTGGAAAAAATCGCCACCGAAATCCGGCATTTGCAGCGGACGGAAGTTTTGGAAGCGGAGGAATATTTTTCAAAAGGGCAAAAAGGCTCATCGGCGATGCCGCACAAACGGAATCCGATTCTATCCGAGCGGATTTGCGGCTTGGCGCGCTTGTTGCGCGGCTACGCGGTGACGGCGATGGAAAACGTTCCGCTTTGGCACGAACGCGACATTTCGCATTCTTCCGCCGAGCGGGTGATCCTTCCCGACGCCTGCATTTGCGCCGATTTCATTCTCGGCGAAACCGCTCGCGTTCTCGATTCTTTGGTCGTCTATCCGGAAAACATGAAACGCAATCTCGAAAAAACCGGCGGACTGATCTTTTCACAGGAAGTTCTGCTCGCGCTTGTGAAAAAGGGAATGTCCCGGGAAGATGCCTATGCCGCGGTTCAAACGATCGCCATGGAGGTTTGGCAGAACGGCGGCGATTTTAAAAGAAAACTCTGCAAAGACGCCGTTGTGAGCGAACATTTGAGCGCCGCGGAATTGGATGAGTTATTCGATCTGAAAAAAGTGCTGTCACGGATCGAAGGAATTTTTCAACGACTTGAACATGAGGAATAATATGCAAAAGGGTAAAGCGCTTTACGAAGGCAAAGCCAAGATTATTTATGAGATAGACGATCCAACTCTTGTCATTCAATATTTCAAAGACGACGCGACCGCATTCAACGGAATCAAAAAAGGGCAGATCGTCGGAAAAGGCGTCGCCAATACCGCGATCAGTTCGATGTTGTTCGAATTGCTCGAAAAGAACGGCGTCGAAACGCATTTTGTCCGGCAGATTTCCGATAACGAAATGCTGGTCAAAAAAGTCCAAATCGTGCCGGTGGAACTCGTTGTCCGAAACATCTCGACCGGCAGTCTCTGCAAACGGTACGGCGTCAAGGAAGGAATCGTATTCAAATCGCCGATCGTCGAATGCTACTTAAAAAACGATGCGCTCAACGATCCGCTGATGAACGACGATCACATCCTCGCGCTCGAAATTGCGAAGGCTGAAGAACTGTCCGCCATGAAGCGGAGCGCGCTGAAAATCAACGAAATTTTAAAGGTATTTTTCGACTCGATTGGCGTAAATTTGGTCGATTTTAAACTGGAATTCGGACGTTACCAGGATCGGATTTTACTTGCAGATGAAATTTCGCCGGATACCTGCCGGTTTTGGGAAAAAGGAACAAACCGGAAACTCGATAAAGACCGGTTTCGCCTTGACCTTGGCGACGTCGAATCCACTTATAAAGAGATGTGGAAACGGATTGTCGGAGAGAAAAAATGATTAGAAAAGAAGGCGCGAAAATACTCGTTCCGACATTTTTCATTAGCTTCATCCTGCTCATGCTTTCTTTGCGGCCGGGTTGGGGCGTGCTCTGGATTCTGTTCTGGTGCGCTTTCGGCTTTTTCCTGTTTTCACTTTGGTTTTTCCGTGACCCGAATCGGCTGATTCCGGACGATCCGAACGCGATCGTCTGCCCGGCGGATGGAAAAGTCATTTCGATCCAAGAGATCGAAGACGCGTTTGTGGGAAAATGCACACGGGTCGCCATTTTTATGTCGGTCGTCAGCGTTCACGTCAACCGCGTTCCGATCAGTGGCGTCGTGAAAAACGTCGAATATATTCACGGAAAATTTTTATCCGCGTTCAAGCCGGAAACATCGCTGGAAAATGAACGAAACGCCATTTCGATCGAGAACGAACGGTTGCGGATCAAGGTTGTCCAGATCGCCGGAATCGTTGCCCGGCGTATCATTTCCTATATTGTCGTCGGCGATGAATTAAAACGCGGCGAACGTTTTGGCATGATTCAATTCGGCAGTCGCGTTGAGCTGTTCGTTCCGCCGATCGTCCGCATCTGCGTCCGACCCGGCGAAAAAGTCACCAGCGGTGAAACTATCATTGGAGAAATTTTATGAGATTTAGAAAATCCATTCCGAGCATTTTTACGATCTTCAACATGTTCTCGGGGTTTCTGGCAATTCTTCAGATTTTTCAGGGGCATTACATCACGGCGGTGATGTTGATCATTCTGGCATTCATTTTCGACGGGCTCGACGGAAAAGTTGCCCGCTTGTTGCAACAACAGTCGGATTTCGGCATCGAGTTCGATTCGCTGGCCGACATCATTTCCTTCTGCGCCGCTCCGGCCATTCTAGTACACGACTTGTACGTGGCCGATCTTGGAGTCGTCGGCGCGATCATCAGTTTCTTTCCGCTTCTATTCGGCGGATTGCGGTTGGCGCGGTTCAACCTTCATGCGACGTACGTCAAGAATCCTTATTTTTCCGGTTTACCTGTCCCGGCGAGCGCTTTGACGATTGGCTCATTTGTGTGGTTCAATTATGTACTGTTCGGCAATTACGGCGATTCCAAGATCGCTTTACCGATGGTGATCGTTATCTCGTTTCTGATGGTGAGCAACATTCGTTTCAGCGCGACGATGACGATGTCCTTTACCAAAGGATTGTTCATTTCCATCCGGACGGCGTCGATCATCCTGCTGGCTTTGGCGGCGCTGATTTTTCAGGGATATGCGGTTTTCCCGATCATGTTCATGTTCATTGTGACGCACTTATTGATGTGGCTCGTCGGGTACGAAGAGCCGCGTGTGCATTTTTCGCTCCGAAGAAAGGACAGATAAATTATGTGGAAGGCTAAAGTCGTTGTCACGTACAAGCCGGGAATTCTCGACCCGGAAGCCAAAACCATTCATCATGCGTTGGTTTCGCTCGGATATACCGATTTCAAAAACGTCGAAACAGGCAAATATTTTCAACTGACTTTTAAAGAAAAAATGACTCGCGATCAAGCGGAAACCGTCGCACGTGAAGCCTGCGATAAATTGCTCTCGAATCCGGTCATCCAGAAATACACGTACGAAATGACGGAGGTTTCCGAATGAAATTCGGAGTCGTCGTATTTCCCGGGTCGAACTGCGATCATGATGCCTATCATGTTCTCAAGAAAGTCCTGGACGCGAACGTCGATTATATCTGGCACAAGGATCGGTCGCTTCGTATGTTTGACGTGATCGTTTTACCGGGCGGATTTTCATACGGCGATTATCTGCGCGCCGGAGCCTTGGCGCGGTTTTCTCCCATTTTGCAGGAAATCATCCAATTTGCCGAACACGGCGGATTTCTGATCGGAATCTGCAATGGTTTCCAGATTTTGGTCGAAGCGGGACTTCTGCCGGGTGCGCTGATCGCCAACGATCACATGCGTTTTCGCTGTCAGGACGTCTTTCTGAAAGTCAAGACAACAAGCAACCGGTTTTGTGGATTGTATCGCCCCGGACAGGTCTTGAAAATGCCGATAGCTCATTACAGCGGGAATTATTTTGCCGACGAATCGACACTGAAAGAATTGCAGGATAAAGACCGGATCGTCTTTCAGTATTGCAATTCGATCGGAGAAGTATCGGAAGAATCGAATCCGAACGGTTCGCTGATGAACATCGCCGGAATCGTCAACCCGAATAAAAACGTACTGGGGATGATGCCGCATCCGGAGCGGGCGGCGGAAAAAATCCTCGGTTCCGACGACGGTTTGCAAATTTTTAAATCTTTTTTAGGAAAGAACTGAGATGGAAAAATCCCGGAAAAAATTGGCTTTGGTTTTCGTACTGGGAGTTTTATTGCTGGGCGCAATGCTTGGCTCGCTATGCGGAGAACTGATCAAATCGGCTCTGCCGGAAGGCGTGGTCAAAGAGGTTCTCCTTCGGTCGATCGATATTTCGCTCGGACCGGGAATTCTGGATCTTGTCATGTTTTCGATCACGCTGGGATTCACCCTCAAATTTAATTTAATCGGATTGGTAGGATTGGCTGTCGCCTACTATCTTATCAGGTTTTGGAGATAGCCGTCAGGAGGAATCATGGGTAATTTAGGTTTCAGTGAAATTTTATTAATATTCTTGGCATTTTTAATTCTGTTTGGCGCGAAAAAGTTACCGGAGTTTGCCAAGAGTCTGGGTAAATCGCTGAGAGAATTCAAGAAAGCCACCAGCGATATTCAGGATGAGATCGAGAGCGCCTCGACCACTGCGCAGAAACCGGTCGAAACCAAGAAATTCGATTCTGTCAAAGAAACACCGAAGGACACAACTTCAGGGAAATCGGATCAGCCGGAAATTCAAGGATAATGCCGGTGAAAATAGACTCGTTGATCCAACGCGCGGAATCCATTGTCGCGCGCGTCAGTAAAGATAATCCGTATCACGCGTTTCTTTCGATTCTGCCGGACGTTGACGAGCGCGCCCGGCAGATCGAAAGCAAAATACAATCGCAGACTTCCGGCAGTCTCGGCGGATTGATCGTCGCCGTCAAGGATAATATTTCGGTTAGCGGCGTTCCGACGACCTGCGGCTCGGCCATCCTGAAAAATTACATTCCACCCTACGATGCGACAGTTGTAAAGAAAATCCTCGCGCAGGACGGTCTGATTATTGGAAAAACCAACATGGATGAGTTCGCGATGGGCTCATCAACCGAACATTCCGCGTTCGGAACGGTTCGGAATCCAGTCGATGAAACGCGCGTCCCGGGCGGATCGAGCGGCGGTTCGGCCGCGGCTGTTGCAGGCGGTTTGGCTGACGTGGCGCTCGGTTCCGACACCGGCGGTTCCATTCGCCAACCGGCGGCTTTTTGCGGAATCGTCGGCATCAAACCGACATACGGACGCGTCTCGCGGTACGGATTGGTTGCCTTTGCATCGTCATTAGACCAGATCGGCGTCTTTTCAAAACGCATCGAAGACACGGCAAAATTATTGACCGTCATTTCCGGCGTCGATCCGAACGATTCGACCTCTTCCGATACGCCGGTTCCCGATTACTCGGCCGGTTTGGGAAAAGAGATACGCGGTCTTCGCGTCGGAATTCCGAAGGAATATCTGTCCGAAGGTTTAAACGACGAAATTCGTCAAAGAATTGAAAAATGCGTCGAATTTTTTAAATATTCCGGCGCCGAGATTGTTCCGGTTTCTCTGCCTCATACACCTTATGCTATTGCAACCTATTACATCATCGCGACGGCAGAAGCCTCTTCCAATCTTGCCCGGTACGACGGAATCCGCTATGGACTGAGCAAACGCGGCGGCGACCTCGAATCCGTTTACCGGGAAACTCGCGCGGAAGGCTTCGGCGACGAAGTCACACGCCGAATCATGCTGGGAACGTACGTGCTTTCAGCCGGCTACTACGACGCTTATTACGACAAGGCTCAGCGCGTCCGCAGGCTGATCAAAGAAGATTTCGTGAACGCTTTTCGTCAGGTCGATTTTCTGTTCACACCGCCGACACCAACGACCGCTTTTCCGATCGGCGGCAAAATCGAAGACCCGTTGGCGATGTACCTCAGTGACGTTTATACGGTTCCGGCAAGTCTTGCCGGCGTTCCCGCCATCAGCGTTCCGCTCGGAAACGCTTCAGACGGTCTGCCGATCGGCGGCCAGATCATCGGCAACTATTTCGATGAGGAAACAATTTTACAGGTCGGTCATTATATTGAACGAAATTTTTCGCTGAATTAACTGACATTCGAGTTTATGTTCTATTTTGCAGACTGGTACTTTCTATTTTTATTGATAGCGATCCCGGCGATCGTCTGGTGGTATCGGCGAAAAGGTCACCGGAAAGAGGCCACCTTTCGTTTTCCGTCTATTCAATCCGTCCGGGAAATTTCCGGCGATAGACAAAAGTGGAAAATACAGGCGCTTTTTCTGATGAAACCGACAGCCGTCGTTTTGCTCATTCTTGCGCTGGCGCGACCGCAGAGCGGATCGAACACGCGCGAGTTTTCGACGGAAGGAATCGACATCATTCTCGTTCTCGACATTTCCGGATCGATGGGCGCGATCGACTTCAAGCCGAACCGCATGGAAGCCGCCAAATCCGTTGCGATGAATTTTATCGAAGGCAGGAAAGACGACCGCATCGGACTGGTCGTTTTCGCCGCTGAGAGCTTTTTGCAATGCCCGCTAACTATCGACTACGATGTGCTGAAAGGACTGCTGAAGCAGGTGACGATCGTCGAACAAAAATATGACGGGACGGCGATCGGAATGGCCATCGCCAACGCGGTCAATCGTCTGCGTGATAGTCAGGCGAAAAGCCACGTCATGATCTTGCTTTCGGACGGTCGAAACAACGCCGGTGAACTCGATCCCAGCACCGCGGCGAATATGGCCAAGGCATTCGACATCAAAATATACACGATCGGAGCCGGAAAACGCGGGCAGGCGCCTTACCCGGTTCGGTTCCCGGACGGTCGCATCGAATACCGGATGATGGATGTGGAGATCGACGAAGGCATTTTGAATGCCATCGCCGAGACGACGGGCGGAAAATATTTTCGTGCAACCGACGAAAAAAGCTTATCGACGATCTACAACGAAATCAGCAAAATGGAAAAAACCGAAGTGAAGGTGAAGGAATTCACGAATTATCGCGACCTGTATGTGTGGTTTCTTTTACCGGGAATTCTGCTGCTTTTCGTCAGCGCCGGATTGGGACAATCGTTCTGGAGGAAAATGCCGTAATGGTTAAATTCGCGCATCCGGGATTGTTTTGGCTGTTTTTACTCTTTGCGGGAATCATCGTGCTTCTCATCGTTTACCGGATTCGCCGGAAAAACGATCTCCGCTTACTGGCCGGCGACGATCTGTCTAATAAACTTCTGGACGATTTCAGCCCGACGATGCGGCGGATCAAAGAAAATCTGTTGATTTGGGGACTTCTCTTTTTGGTGATCGCCGCGATCGGACCGAAAGTGGGAAAGAAACTCGCCGAAATCAAACGGCGCGGCATCGACGTCATTATTGCACTCGACACTTCCGTCAGCATGAGAGCCGAAGATATCAAGCCAAGCCGTCTGGAGCGGGCGAAATACGAGGCGGGAAAATTCATCGAAGGACTTCAGGGCGACCGGATCGGCGTCGTGACGTTTGCCGGAACGGCTTACCTGCAATGTCCGTTGACGCTGGATTACAGCGCCGCCAAGTTATTTCTCGACGCAATCGACACCGGCGTCATCGGAACGCAAGGCACGGCCATCGCGGATGCGATTCAAACGGCGGCAAAGGCGCTCGATTCGAAGGATAAAAAGCACAAGGCCGTGATCCTGATTTCCGACGGCGAAGATCATGAGGGCGAGATTGAAAGCGTCATCGAACAGGCTGAAGAGGAAGGCATCGTGATTTATGCCATCGGCGTCGGAACATCGACGGGCGCTCCGATTCCCGTACCAAGCACAGACGGCATGGGAATGGAATTTAAAAAAGACCGATCCGGACGAATCGTGACGACGGCGATGGACGAGACCGTTCTGCGCCAGATTGCGAACGCGACCGACGGCAAATTCTATTCGCTCAATCAGACCACTGACGCATTCGGGAAGATTTACAAAGAAATCCTGCAGATGGACAAAAAGGATTTGCGCTCCCACGAATACAGCGATTATCAGGAACGGTATCAAATATTCCTGGCGATCGGATTGTTGCTTCTCATCGCCGAGATCGTCCTACCGGAGAAAATAAAACGCAAAGCGGAAGAAGAATGATGAAGTTTCTCAAAATAGACAGGTTGTTCATCGGAGTTTTCTTTCTGACAATGGCGGCCGGAAATGTGTTTTCGGCGGATGGTGCGCTGAAACTCTATCAAAAAGGCAAATACGACGACGCCATCCGAAAATACAACCGCATCATCAAAGATCATCCGGATTGGGAAGAGGCGCATTACGGCAAAGGCGCCGCGTTGTACAAATCCAATCAGGTCGAAGAGGCTATCCGGGAATTTGAAAGCGCCATTCCGATGAAAGATCCAAAACAGAAGTCCGCCGTTTTATACAACATGGGCAACGCCCTCTATCAGGCCAATCGCATCGACGAGAGTTTGCAGTTCTACAAAAAAGCTCTCGAACTGAATCCGAAGGACATGGACGCCAAGTACAACTATGAACTGGCCAAAGCCATGCTGAAACAGCAAAACTCCCAGGACAAACAACAGAGCGACCAAAATCAACAGAAAAAGGATCAGAAAGATCAGCAACAAAATGGGCAAAACAAACAGGAACAACAGCAAAAAGAGCAACAGAAACAGAACGCCCGGCATCCCGAAGATTCGGGACAGATGAAAAACCGAAAAGAAAAAGAGAAAGATCAGAAAGAAGCCGCCCAAATTCTGGATGCTCTCAAAGAGAACGAGAAGAATCTGATGCAGGAACGAATGAAAATACAGTATTCCGGAATCAAGAAGGAAAAAGACTGGTGAGCGCTACAAAACGATCCAATTCTTTGCTTATTCTGTTTTTTCTGCTTGTGCTGACCGGCGCGACGATTGCCGATGAACTCCGTGTTTCAGCGTCCGCCGACCCGAATCAAATCACCGCCGACGACCTGATCACTTTCACGATTCAAATCGAAGGAACGAGTGATTTTCCAAACGTTCCGCCACCGCAAAGTCCGGACTTCGTCATCGTTGCCGGGCCATCTCAATCCAGCAGCATCCAGATCATCAACGGCCGCATGAACGCCTCAAAAATGATCAGTTGGCGGTTAGCGCCGACCAAGACCGGCAAGTTGGTCATTCCACCCGTTTCGATCACGTATCGAAGGAACGTTTACAAAACCGAACCAGTGACCGTTAACGTTTTGGGACAATCGGCTTCGCAACCGCCGGCAAAGCAGAATCCGCCCGCCCAGCAACCGAACACATCGCAGGGCGCGGGTGTTTTATTGAAAGCTATCCCGTCGAAAACGACGATTTATAAAGGCGAAGAACTGGGCGTCGCTTTTACGCTCTATTTTAAAAATGTCCGAACCTACGCGCCGAAAAAACTGCCGGATGCGAAAGGATTCTGGATCGAAGAATTTCCCATCAAAACCGAACCCGAGGTCACGACGGAAAATTTAAACGGAGTGACCTATAAAAAGGCGATCATCAAACGACTGGCTCTGTTCCCAACGACTTCCGGCGATTTGGTAATCGATCCGTTCGTCATCGACGTGGAAGTGATCGTTCCGTCCCAAAAAAGGCGCTCGATTTTCGACGATTTCTTCGACGACTCGTTTTTCGACAACTCATTCGGCGAGGCGAAAGTCGTCAGCGTTTCGTCCAGTCCGGTTCGCGTGACCGTCCGGGACTTGCCGGAGTCGGGTAAACCATCCAATTATTCCGGAGCCGTCGGCAGATTCACGATTTCGGCATCGATCGATACCGCCGAGACGACCGAAGATCAGGCCCTGACACTGAAATATCAGATTTCTGGCACAGGCAATGTCGGCTCGCTGAAAATGCCCGAACTGCAACTTCCGAATACGCTGGAAGTGTTCGAGCCGAAGATCGGAAAGAGCGTCAACAACCAGGGAAATGCGATTTCCGGAACAGTGACCTACGAATATGTACTGATCCCGCGGAGTTCAGGACTCATCCGGATTCCGCCGGTCACTTTTTCCTATTTCGATCCGAATCGCGACGGCTACGTCAGCGTGACTGCGAGAGGATTTGACGTTCGGGTCAATCCCAAAGGAAAAATGTTCGCATCAGATCAGTCCGGTTTGAACAAAGAAGAGGTTTCGCTTTTGGGGCAGGATATCCGGTTTATCCGACGCGACAATTCCGGATGGAATAAGATCGGCAGTTCGGTTTTTTCGGAGATTTGGTTTTGGCTCTTGACGATCTCATCCGTAGTGATTTTTTCCGGCGCATTCGGTTTCCGGTGGTGGGCGGAAAAGATGGTAACGAATATTTCCTTCGCGCGCAAACGCCGCGCCTTGCCGAAATCCCAGAAAGGATTTGCGCAATTAGATGAAAAAATGAAATTAGGCGATCTGTCGGATTTTGCCTCGATCTTGAATCAAATTCTCGTCAACTTTATTTCCGATCGCCTGAATTTACCGTCGGCAGGAATCAGCACGCCGGAGATAGAAGTCTGTCTGAAGAAAAAAGGAGTTCCCGAGGAAACAGTTTCCCGGGTCGTTGTGATTTTATCGGAACTGGAACAATTACGATTTTTACCTTCCGCCGCCGATGCTGAGAGATATTCGATATTGGTTAAAGAGGAAAAAGAACTGATAACGCTTTTGAGCAAGGCAATCTGATATGAACGTACGCGAAATCTTCATCGTGATTTGGGTGAGTTTGACTTCCATGGCATTCGCCGGAAACGATCAAAGCGCCGATTATTTATTTGAAAAAGGTAACACCGCATATCAAAACGAGAACTATTCGGAAGCGATCGACCAATACCAGTCGATTTTAGCGCTGGGACTCGAAAGCGGTTCGCTGTATTACAATCTGGGAAATGCCTACTATCGCACCGGTGCCATCGGGCTGGCGATTTTGAATTACGAACGCGCACTGAAATGGTTGCCGAATGACGAGAACGTCCGGTTCAACCTCAAATTGGCAAACCTGACCGTCAAAGACCGGATCGATCCGCCACCCGAATTCTTCCTGTTTCGCTGGGTCCGGCAGGCAACGAATCTGCTTTCTTCCAGAGGTTGGGGATTGCTCGTGGCGATTTTTCTATTCATCGCGTCGGTTGCCGTTGCCGTCTTGACACTCGCCGAAGCCAAGCGGTTCCGGACGTCACTGAAATATCTGACGGGAATCTCAGCCGCTATCGTGCTGATCTCCGTAGCCGCGATGATTCCGAGACATCGGATCGAAACGGGGCAAAACGCGGGCATCATCATTCATTACAGTGTTCGGAGTTTAGCCGCGCCGCAGGAAGGAAGTACGGAATTGTTCATCGTTCATGAGGGCACGAAAGTCGCGATTCTCGACAAAGACGGTGATTGGCTGAAAATAGAATTGATCGACGGAAAGCAGGGGTGGATTCCAGCCGATGACATCGGTACAATCTGATGACGTCCGATTTTGATGTTATCTTTTCCTATTATTCTCAATATTTCTTATATTTTATCCGGTTTGTTCAAAAATGTCGATGAAAAAATACTTCACCTGGATTCTTTTGCTCTTCATCTTCAACATACCGTTTTCCCAGACGCTTCCGCCGCAAGACGAGACGTTCAATCCATTGACACTGAACGAACCCGCTTTGCCCTTGCTTGACGGCACGGTCGTTCAGGAAATCATCTCGGACATCGCCACGCCCGTTTCCTCGAATCGTATAGCAGGCGATTCGCTGAAGACAATCGAAAAGACAGGCTGGAAAGTACAAGCGTTCATCACCAACGATTTCGATCTGGCCGACTCGGTTTATCGGCAATTGCTGGCCGCTTTTCCGCCGGAAGATGTCGAAAAGGCATTTCATTCGCCCAATTATAAAATTCGGATCGGAAACTGTCAAACGCGCGAGGAAGCGGAACGCGTGTTGAAACGCGTGGAAGGTCTTGGGTTTCACGAAGCCTGGATCGTTCAGACAAAAATCAAATCAAAGGAACGAATAATTTCCTATTGATAGAAAAATTAAAGTAAAGGAAGGTACACATGTCAGGCCATTCAAAATGGAGCACAATAAAAAGAAAAAAGGGCGCTCTTGATGCAAAACGCGGCAGAACGTTCACGAAGATCATCAAGGAAATTCAGGTCGCCGCGAAAATGGGCGGCGGTGATGAAAATTCCAATCCCCGTCTGAGAGCGGCTATTCAGGCCGCCAAAGCCGCGAACATGCCGCTCATTAACGTCGAACGCGCTATCAAAAAAGGAACAGGCGAACTCGAAGGCACCGTTTACGAAGAGATCAACTATGAAGCGTACGGACCCGGCGGCGTCGCGATTCTCATGGAATCCATGACCGACAACAAGAATCGCACGGTTTCGGAGATCCGCCACATTCTTTCACGCGCAGGCGGCAACCTTGCCACGGCCGGAAGCGTTGCCTACAATTTTGAGAAAAAAGGCGTCATTACGGTCGATAAAAAAGTCTGTACCGAAGACGATCTCTTGCTCATCGTGACTGACGCCGGTGCGGACGATCTGACGGTCGAAGGCGAATATTACGAAGTCAGCGTCGAGCCGCATTCGTTTGAAGCCGTCAAAAATGCGCTGAACACCAGCAATATTCCCGTCGCAGAGTCTTCGATCACGATGGTTCCGAAGAACACGGTTAAATTAGACGAAAAAACGGCCCAAAAAATTCTCTCGCTCATGGACGCGCTCGAAGAGCACGAAGATATTCAAAACGTTTACGGAAACTTTGACATCGATGACGCGATTCTGAGCAAACTTCAGGAAAATGCCTGATGGTTCAAGAAATTCGGGTTATCGGCGTCGATCATGGTATTCATCATACCGGTTACGGTGTCCTGAAGAAAACTGCGGACAAAATCGTTTGTCTGGATCAGGGCTCCATCGACACGTCGCCGAACGATCCGTTTCCTCAAAGACTTCAAAAAATCTATAATGAACTCGTCATCGTTATTCAAAAATGGCAACCCGACATGATGGTCGTCGAAGAAGCCATTTACGCGCAAAATATCCACATCGCTTTGATGATGGGACATGCGCGCGGCGTCGTTCTATTGGCTGGCGTGAACAGCGGCGTCGAGGTTTGTGAATACGCGCCGAAGAAAATCAAATCCTCCGTCGTCGGCAACGGTAATGCGACGAAGGAGCAGGTTCGCTTCATGGTTTCGCGTATTCTGGGAATCGATGAAAAATCCCTAAAACTCGACGCCTCCGATGCCTTAGCCGCCGCCATTTGTCATCTCAACCAAAACCGATTGATTAACAGGTGACGATGTTTGCCTATTTAAAAGGAATTCTGGAACACAAAGAGCCAACGATGGTGATTCTCGACGTCAACGGCGTCGGCTACCAGATAACGATTCCGCTTTCGACGTACGAATCGCTACCGGCGCCGCATCAGATGGCGAAACTGCTGACCTATTTTCACGTCCGCGAAGATATTCAGGCGCTGTACGGATTCGCGACAACCGACGAAAGAAACCTTTTTCTGATGCTGATCGGTATTTCGGGAATCGGGCCGAAAATGGCCATCACGATTCTCTCAGGCGCTTCACCGGAACATTTCAAGAGGCGCATCATTTCGGGCGACGTCAAAGCATTGACGCTGATCCCGGGCATTGGACTGAAAACTGCCAAACGCATCATCATTGAACTCCGTGAAAAACTGGTCGGCAAAGATGAAACGGTTCCGGAAGAGATGGACGAATTTTCCGCCGGGCAGGATCGCGATGAAGCGTTGAAGGCGTTACTATCGCTCGGTTATCGTCGGAGCGAGGCGCTGAATGCTTTGAAGAAAGCGCATCAGCAGATCGGCGAAAACGGCACTGTCGAGCAATATGTCAAAGTCGCATTGAATAAAATGTAAAAAAAGGATCGAATCATGGACGAAAACATGAATGTCAAGAAAACGCCCTTTTATGAAAAACACGTCGCTCTCGGCGCCAAAATTCTGCCATTTGCCGGCTATTTTATGCCGATCCAGTACGCCAGCATTCTGGACGAGCACCGCGCGGTGCGGGAAAAGGTCGGCGTCTTCGACGTCACGCACATGGGCGAGTTTATCGTCACCGGCGAAAACGCGGGAAAATTTCTCAACACGATTACGATTAACGATATTTCCAAACTCCTTGTCGGTCAGGTTCAGTATTCGGCGATGTGTTATCCGGACGGCGGTATTGTCGATGATTTGCTCGTCTATCGCTTTCCGGACTATTACATGCTCGTCGTAAACGCTTCGAATCTGGAGAAGGATTTCAACTGGATAAAAGAGCATGTTACTGCCGGCGTTTCGCTGAAAAATATATCGGACGAGACCAGCTTGCTGGCGATTCAGGGACCGAAGTCGTTTGCCACGCTTCAAAAATTGACGACCGTCGATCTTGAATCGATCCCGTTTTATCACTTCGCGGAAGGCGAACTCGCGGGCATTCCAATGATCATTTCCCGAACCGGTTACACCGGCGAGCGTGGCTTCGAACTCTATCACAAACCAGAATTCAGTGAAAAACTCTGGAACGCAATTTTCGAGGCCGGAAAGGAATTTGGAATTCAGCCGATCGGTCTCGGCGCGCGCGATACGCTGAGACTCGAAATGAAGTACGCGCTGTACGGCAACGACATCGACCAGACGACGAATCCCATCGAAGCGGGACTCGGCTGGATCACCAAACTCGACAAAGGCGATTTTATCGGTCGGGACGTTCTGGTAAAAGTCAAGGAAGCGCCGGCCGTTCGGCGAAATGTTCCGTTTGAAATGCTCGAGCGCGCGATTCCGCGGCACGGCTATAAAGTTTTTGCCAACGGAAAAGAGATCGGCGTTGTCACCAGCGGAACACAATCGCCGACGCTGAACAAGGGAATCGGTGCCGCGTACGTTTCGGCTAAATTCAGCAAAACCGGTTCTATCATTGAAATCGACATTCGGGGAAAAATGAACAAGGCAGTTGTCGTCAATGCACCGTTTGTCCCGTCGCATACGTTATGAGCGAAAGACGCCAGGAAATCACCGGACTGTTACTGATCCTTCTCGGAATTCTTGTATTCCTGAGTCTGGTGTCGTTCGATCCGATGGAAGAGCCGACGATTTCCCGGAACGTCGTCATTCAAAACTGGATGGGCATCGTCGGGATTTTCATCTCGCACTATCTCATCAAATTCACGATCGGCGTTGTGTCATTCTTTTGTCCGATTCTGTTCGTTTTGTGGGGTTGGTGGCTGTTTTCAGGAAGAGAAAAGCGCAATCTGGTTCGGTTCAGCATTTATGTCTTCATTTTATCGCTCGTCGTTTCCATATCGCTGGCGCTACCGGCGATCCGGCAGTCGATTTCATCGGACATCGGCTTTCGGTACAGCGGATTGGTCGGCGGAGCGTTGGCGAAAGTGATGTGCGATTTTCTCGGTTTTTATGGAACGATCGTCACGCTTTCCGTCGTCGCTTTGATTACGATGAGAGGTTATTTTAGTTGGAGTTTCTACGGCCCGTTCGAAAAGTTTTCGATCTGGCTGATGAACAAGCGGCAGAAAAAAGCACGCGCCGTCGTAAAAACGCCGCCCCGAACCTTCGGGGCAATTCTTAGAAAACCACCCGAGCCGGAGATACCGAAAGAAGTAGAACCGGAACCGCCCGGCATTCCGATTGAACCCGAGGAAGAAATAGATTTAGCCTTTACCGTCGATAAACCGATCACCGATTCAAAAATCCCTCAGGCTGAGACAACCGTCGCACCGCCGGTCAGGAAAAAATACCACTTACCGACGCTTGATCTCTTAAATCCCGTTCCCGATCCCGAATATTCGGGACAGGTGACGAAGGAAGAGATGGAAGAAAATGCCGTGTTGGTCGAAAACGCGCTGGAAACTTTCGGCGTGAGCGGGAAAGTCGTGCATGTTTCGCCCGGACCGATCATCACGCGGTACGAGATCGAACCCGCGTCGGGCGTTCGGGTCAGCCGCATCGCCGCGTTGTCGGATGATCTGGCGAGAATTCTTCAGGCGAAACGGATTCGTATCGTTGCGCCGATCCCGGGTAAATCGGTCGTCGGCGTCGAAATTCCCAATCGTCATCCGTCGGTAGTTTATATTAAGAGCATCATCGGATCGAAACAATTCATGGACTCCGAATCGCTTTTGACGATCGCGCTGGGAAAAACAACGTCCGGCGAGATTTACACCGTCGATCTGGCGAAAATGCCTCATCTGCTGATCGCTGGAGCGACAGGTTCGGGGAAAAGCGTTTGCGTCAATTCCATCATCGCGAGCATTCTCTATCACGCCAGGCCGGACGAGGTCAAGTTCGTACTGATCGACCCCAAAAAACTGGAACTTTCGATTTATAAAGCGCTCGAAAAATATCATTTGATCACCTGCGAAGACCTGGATGAATTTGTCATCACGCGCCCGGACAATGCGATCGTGGCGCTTCGTTCCGTCGAAATGGAAATGGAACGGCGGTATGAAATTCTCGCCGAGGCGACGGTGCGGAATATCGACGAGTTCAATGCCAAGGTGAAAAAGGGCGAGATCGAAAAGGACTTTTTCCCGTACATCATCGTCATCATCGATGAGTTGGCAGACCTGATGCTGACCTCTGCCAAAGAGGTCGAAGAACCGATTACGCGGCTGGCGCAAATGTCCCGTGCAGTCGGCATTCATCTTATCATTGCCACGCAGAGACCGAGTGTCGATGTGATCACCGGCGTCATCAAGGCGAATTTTCCCGCGCGCATCGCTTTTCAGGTCGCATCGAAAGTTGACTCGCGGACGATTCTGGATTTGAACGGCGCCGAAAAATTATTGGGCAGAGGCGACGGACTGATCACGACACCTCAAAATCCGGAGGCATTTCGCGTCCATTGCGCGTTCATCTCACTCGATGAACTGGAAAGAATTTTGTCGTTCATTCAGAAACAGCCACAACCGGGAGAAATGGAACTTCCATCGGTTCAGGAAGAAAAAGTCGGCGACGACGGCGAATATGGAAGCGGCGAACGCGATGCGCTGTTCTATCAGGCGCTCCGATTGGTCGTTACGCATCAGCAGGGATCGATTTCGCTGTTGCAAAGACGGCTACGCATCGGCTATTCCCGCGCGGCAAGGCTGATTGACGAACTGGAACGGGCCGGAATCGTCGGTACGTTTACCGGCAGTAAAGCCCGGGATGTTCTGGTTGATGAAACATATCTGGAAACACTGAACGAAGAAGATTCGGAAGATTCGGACAATCCGTAATCTTATTTTCTGTGAGAAATATCACGATGACGCTGTCCGGAAATTCTTATACTATTTGGAAATTTTTGTAATTCATGACGATATCTTCACTCCATAAATTTTTTGTCGTACTGTTATGCGGTTTCGTGTTGGCGTTTTCTTCGGAAAATGACACGCTTGAGCAGGTGAAAAAATACTATTTGTCGTCGGTTCCTTTTCAGGTTCAACTGACTGTTCGTCAAAAATCGCAGGCTCAGAAATCTTCCAGCGAAACCGTAGGTGCATTTTATCTGGGAAAGAACGACCGGTTTCGCGTCGATTTTCCGGAGCAAACAGTCATATTTGACGGTAAAGCATTATGGAGCCTCGATAAAAAAACCGATCAGGTGATCGTCGAGGAAGTGAACCCGCGTTCGGGCATGAAGCTCATCTACGATTTGATGATAGGAAATTGGTCGGGATTTTCTATCGGGAATTGCACAACTCAAAAGCCCGGCAGTCTGACCCGCCTGCAACTGACGCCAAAAGATAAAAACGCCTTTTTTAAATCTATCACTCTGACTATCGATCTAAAAAGTGGAATATTAAAAAGCATCGTTTACCGGGATTTCCAGAAAAATGATGTCACAATTGTCATCGCTGATGAAAAATCGTGCGAAAAAGAGGAAAAGGAGATCTTCCGGACTGACCAGTTTCAGAAGAAACAAATCATCGATTTGAGGAATGGAAATTGACGTCGGGGTTGCGTAAAAAATTTCTTAACTGGAAAGTACTGGCTGGCATTTTGTTAAGTGCGGCGGGACTCTATATCGGATTCAGAAAATTCGATGGCGCCGCTTTCATGGCTTCGCTCCGACAAACGAATCTTTGGCTGTTCCTGCTGGCAATGGCTCTGATGGTTTTCACGGTTTTTCTTCGTGCGTGGCGATGGAAATACCTTATCATGCCACTAAAAAAAATTCCTATGAAACATTTGTTCGCATCGGAAATGATATGTTATTTCGGAAACAATGTGTTTCCTTTGCGGTTCGGTGAATTGCTTCGCTGTTACGCGCTGAATCAATCGACCGGTCTCTCTTCGGTGTCGATTTTCGGAACTGTTGTCGTCGAAAGAATAATCGACGTCATTACGTTTTTCGTCATCATGTTGATAACGATCTTTGTGTTTCCGGGATTACCCGAAATGATACGGCACGGTGGAATTATCGCGGTATTTATTATTTTACTTGTCGGCATTTTGGTTTATATTTTAGAAATGAAAAAGACGACTATCAGAAAATTCGTCAATCAATGGACAAATAAGAGCAAACATGGAATGAAAATTCTGGACATATTCAATCGGTTCCGGCAGGGATTGACGACGTTGAGAAAGACGCCGCACCTCGGTATGATCGCCTTACAGTCGGCGACTATCTGGAGCATTTGCATTTTCATCAACTGGATCGTCGGAGTCTCATTGGATACACAGTTTTCGCTCTACGAAGTCTTGCTCATCTTTTTCGTAACATCTGCGATCATTTCGGTGCCATCTGCACCCGGATATGTAGGTACCTATCATGCGGGTGCTATCGGAATTTTGGTTTTTTTGGGTGTCGAATTGAGCAAAGCGCAGGCAATTGCCGTTATTTTGCATGCAGTCGGGTTTATTTCGTTGACCTCGATCGGGCTGCTCTATTTTTTAAGATATTCCGTTCGCGCCAACGGTTCTGAGTTTGAGAAAGGATAAAAAAGGAAGAGATGGAAGGATTAAACAACCAATCGCAATCCGATTTTCAGGAAAAAGAGGTTTCCTTACAGGATTACCTTCGCATTTTATATCACGGCAGATGGATCATCGGAATTTTATTCGTTCTGGTGATGATTATAACCACCTATATTACTTTTACGACAACGCCGCAATATCAATCTACGACGCTTCTTTCATTGGCAGGCAGAGCAGGACAGACTTCTACGCTGTTTTCAAATCCGTTTATGCCGACCAATATGATGAAAGTGAATAACGAGATTGAAGTCCTTAAGAGCAATGCATTGTCCCGTCGCGTCATTGTCGCGCTCAGACAATCGCCTTATGCCGATACGCTGTACATTCTCGGCACGCGACATTATCAACAAAAAGGGCTGGATTTTAAGAAAGTTTTTAAGCCGTTAGTATTCGGCCTTGAAAGTATTTTTCAAAACAGCCCATTCGATACATCTACCTCTGCCATCGATACACTGGATAGGGCGCTGGTTCGGGCTCTTCAAGCCAGCATGAAAGTGGAACCGATTCGTGAAACGGAAGCGGTAAGATTAACTGTTACATCCGCGAGTCCGAACGAAGCCGCGTTTCTTGCCAATATGATTGCGCGGGAATATTACCGGCTTGACCTTGAGTTCAACCTGGGAGAAGTGGTTGAGGTCAAGAATTTCCTCGAGGAGCAATTAGTTGACATTGAAAAAGATCTGACGACGTCTGAAGAAGCGCTCAAGGACTTTCAAAAACGTGAAGGGGTCTTCGGGCTTGACGAAACCGCACAAACGCTCATTGATCAACTATCTACTTTTGAAGCTACATATTACACTTCACTGGCTGAAATGGAGATTGCGAAAAAGAAATGGGATAACCAGCAAAAGATTCTGACTGACCGCGAACAGATGGTGTTAAAAGAGGCGGTTAATACGACCAATCCGTTGATCGCTCAATTGAGACAGGCAATCGCTGAAATCGAAGCTCAAAAAATCACTGCAATGGCGATTCAGGGTTATAAGACAGGCGATGTAGCTATTCGGGAATTGGACGGCCGTATACAAGAACTTAAATTGAAATTATTTAAAGAAGCGGAAAATCTAACGAACTTAGGTTTGTCGCCAGAGGAACAATCTAAAATTTCTTCCGATCTTTTACGCGATGTCCTTTTCACCAGTGTCGAGAAAATTGCACTTGAAGCCAAATGCTCCGAATATAAAGATCTGGTCAATCAATATGCCGCCAAACTCAACAAACTTCCCGAAAGCAGTCTGCAATATGCACGCCTGGATCGCGAGCGGCAGGTCAACGAAAAGTACTTCATCCTGATGAAAACAAAATATCAGGAGTCCCGCATCACCGAAGCGAGCAAAATCAGCAACATTCGAATCGTCGATCCGGCCGTTCCACCGGAAAAACCCGTGAAACCCAAAAAGAAAATGAACATGTTGCTGGGATTGTTTCTCGGCCTCGGCCTCGGCGTCGGAATCGCCTTCGTCAGGGATTATTTAGACCATTCGATCAAGAGCACCGAAGATTTGCAGCGGCTTGGGCTTGCGACGATTTCGATCATACCGAAGATCGACGTGAAAAGCGCTATCGAGAAATCCTTAAAGGTATTTAAAGGCGAAAACCTCGAACATTCGCTCAAATCACGGCTCGTGACGCATTACGATCCCAAGTCTTCCGTCGCGGAAGCTTACCGGACTTTGCGAACGAATATCCAATTTATGAATCCCGATAATCCGATCCGGACGCTGGTCGTCTCCAGCGCCGGTCCGGGCGACGGAAAATCAACCACCGTCGTCAACATCGCAATTACGTTCGCCAGTTTGGGAAAGAAAACGCTATTGATCGATGGTGATCTTCGGAAACCGATTCTGCACAAGGTGTTTGATGTCTCGCGCGGACCCGGATTGACCCATGCGATGATCGAAGATTTGAATGATTCCGACATCATCCGGGCGACGGAAATCCCAAACCTGTACCTTATCACGTGCGGAGATATTCCGCCGAATCCTTCGGAAATCCTGTCTTCTCAGAAGCTGAAAAACTTTATCGAGCGCATGAAGAGCGAGTTCGAGATCATTCTCTTCGATTCCCCGCCGATTATCGCCGTTACTGACGCCAGCATCATGTCAAAGATGACTGACGCCATTTTATTGGTCGTCAAAGCTAGCGTGACGGACACCCGCGTCGTAGCGCGCGCCGTCGAACTCCTGAAACAGGTAAAGACGCACTTGATCGGCGCTGTCCTGAACGGCGTCAACATCACCGCCGGTTACGATTCCTATTATTACTACTATCATTACTATTACTATTACGGCGACGGCGGCAAGAAGAAAA
>JBAZPZ010000005.1:0-46444 GCA_041645495.1 Fidelibacterota bacterium
CTGTGTAAATCTATCTCATCAGTGTTATTGGTTTTTACTGGTTCGGCCGGCGGAGAACACAGAACAGATCGCTGATAAACGCAGATAAAAAAGATATTTCTGTGTAAATCTATCTCATCAGTGTCATCTGTGTTCTATCCGTCTCAAAGACACGAAGGGATATATCTATTCCTTTTAAAATTTTCTGGCTTGACAATGGAAATTGGAATAAGTAAAATCCTATCGTTATGATATTAAATAAATCAGCGGATAAAAACTCCTTTTGAGGACAATATGAAACAAGAACTGATCGTCGAACTCTTTCAAAAATTTGAAGAAGCCTGCTATCTGTACAACGAAATCGAGTGCTGGAGCGCGCGCGATTTGCAGGATATATTAGGGTATGCCGAATGGCGTAACTTTCTGAAAGTGGTTGAAAAGGCAAAAGCCGCCTGCGAAAATGCGGGCATTTCCACACCTGACCATTTTGTTGACGTCAACAAAATGGTACCTTTAGGCAGTGGAGCACAACGAACTATTGAGGATATGGCTCTCACCCGCTATGCCTGTTACCTGATCGCGCAAAACGGCGACCCGTCCAAAAACGAAATCGCTTTTGCCCAGACCTATTTCGCCGTCCAAACCCGCAAACAGGAAGTCATCGAACAACGTCTTTTGGATGCGGATCGCGTCTCGGCGCGCGATAAACTGTCTAAATCGGAGAAAAAATTGTCCGCTATCATCTACGAACGCGGCGTGGATGATCGCGGTTTTGCCATTATCCGCTCCAAAGGCGATCGGGCTTTATTCGGCGGATATTCCACTCATGAGATGAAAAAGAAACTGGCTGTCCCCGACGGCAGACCCTTAGCAGATTTCCTGCCCACGCTGACTATCAAGGCAAAGGATTTTGCCGCCGAACTCACCAGCCACAATGTCGTTGATAAGGATTTGTCGGGCGAAAGTCAAATTTCTGATGAACATGTCGACAATAATTTGGCTGTGCGTAAAATTCTGATCGAGCGCGGCGTTAAACCCGAAACCCTGCCTCCGGCTGAGGATGTCAGAAAAGTGCAACGTAATCTGGAAAACGATGAGAAAAAACTGCTCAATGAGGTGAAAAGGAAAAAGTGACAAAAATGAAATTTTCGGGCTTGACAATGGAAATGGGAATAAGTAAAATATTGTTGTTATGAATCAACAAACGCAAAATGAATCAGTAAAGTTACTCAAAGAAAAACTTACCGGTTTCTTCATTAAGAAACTTGTTTGTACATAGACAAACCTTGAAACAAGGTGAATATGCAGGTTAAACATATGTTCGCAGGAAAACGCAGGAATGACTGATCTCGCCAAAGCGAAAGCCCTATTCCGAAAGGCTGGTTTGGCTTTTCCATGCCTGCCCGTGAGGTTGGCATCATCCCTGAACGAAAGGGGCAAGTGGATCTACTCCACGCGTCCCATAGACGTATCTCCGTATGATCTGAACCATTACGTGAACGGGGCCGGCAGAGCGGAGACAGGTGACTACGCCGTGCTCGCGCACTCAGGGCACGGCGTCAACTCCTATGCGATACAATACTACTTGGTCTGCGGCCCCTTACAGATGTTTCTGTTCCTCGGCTGGGGCGGTGTGTACATGGACGCCCAGAAGACGGCCGAAAATATAAGGCAATGCTTCAGTTTGGCGGACAGAATCGCCAAAGACACCCAGAAGAAACTGCGGCCGGATGGCCGATTGATGGTCGTGGTCTCGGATTTCTACGGCAACTACTGGTCCCCGCATCATGACAGTGACGCGGTGCATCTTTCGGATGAGAAGACATCGCAGGAAGTGCTTGGTGAGGTTTTAACTTGGCTTCACGGCCAGCAAAGTGCAGGGGCGTAGCGATGGCACATCCATTCAGACACTCGGCAGGATTCGGGAAGCGCATTGAGTACTGGATCATTGGCCGAATGCTGAAAGAAGGACTCGATGTCTACGTCCCTCTTGTTGACGACGATGCGATTGACGCAGTCATTAGAAGACCTGACAAAACGTTCACTACCGTACAGATCAAGGCACGGTCGCGGGACGTGATTGAAGGCGACGCCGCTCTCTTCGCAGCCATCCCCCACGAGGCCCGCGACAACTACTGGTTTGTGTTCTACTCTGAGCGCATGGACATGACGTGGATCATGACTTCGCAGGAATTCATTGCTGAGGCCGCCCAAAACAAGACGGGTAAGAATCAAGGAAAGAGGAGCATCTGGTTCAACGGAACAAAGACCGACAAGGCGACGGGACGAAAGATCGAGTACTGCAAGAAGCAGTTTGAGAAGTACGTTGCCACTGACTTTGGA
Organism: Fidelibacterota bacterium; assembly: GCA_041645495.1. Classification (GTDB taxonomy): domain Bacteria; phylum Fidelibacterota; class UBA2242; order UBA2242; family UBA2242; genus 0-14-0-20-45-22. The sequence continues at coordinate 2,323 of JBAZPZ010000005.1, forward strand.
AGGCTGACTAAATGACTGCGAACCAGAGGCTGGTAGGTATAGTCGCTAGCGCGCCGAACCCACAGCCTTAACGTTATGTCTCTCATACAAAAACATCACCATGAAAACCGGAAGTTATTTTATCCGGTTCTCTGGTCAAACCTCTGCAACTTGGCCGGATCGGCGACGGCGGCTTTAAGCGCCTGAAAACCGATGGTCATCAGAGTGATCATCAATAACCTGAGTGGAATCGTTGATTTACACAAACTCAAAAATATTTTCCTATTAACATCAATGATACTCACTAAATTTATCCGGTTATTTTAAGAATTGATGACTATGCTGAAAAAACACGAGATCAACCTGATTACCAACTACTTCAAGGACAAGCCTGTCCTGAAAGCCTATCTGTTCGGTTCGTATGTTCGCAACGAATCCGAAACGGACAGCGATATTGACATTTTAGTCGAGTTGGATTACAGTCAGCAAATCGGACTGAAGTACGTCAGAATGCAAAATGAACTTCAGGAAATTCTTAAAACTAAAGTCGATCTTCTGTCAACGAATGCTGTTTCAAAGTACATCCGTCCTGTCATCGATCGCGAAAAGCGTCTGATCTATGAAAAACCAAATCGGTGATAGAATCAGGCTCTGTCGTTTATTAATCGCTTAAACACTCACTTCCCTCCTCCTACCTCAGCGATTTCACTGGAGGATGATCTGTCTAATAAACCAACCGGGATCGGATGGTTCCGGGCAGTGCCGCCATTTTCCCCGCGAGCGAAGGTCCTTTGACGTCATCCACATCGATGATCGAGTAGCCGATATGCCCGCGTGTTTGCAGGTGCTGGCCGGAAATATTCACATGGTTCTGGGCAAACAACTTATTGATCTTCGCCAGCATTCCCGGCACGTTCTCATGGATGTGCGCGAAGCGATGTATTCCGGCGCCCTTCGCCGCCTGAAGCACGGGAAGATTGACGCAGGTTGTCGTGCTTCCCGTCCGGATGTAGTCGATGATCCGCGCGGCGACAAACCTTCCGATGTTTTGCTGGGCTTCCGCCGTTGAACCTCCGACGTGAGGCGTCAGAATAACATTCTTCAGTCCCCGAACCGGACTCAGGAATTCCTCTTTGTTGCTCGCGGGTTCCTTTGGAAAGACATCCAGCGCCGCGCCGGCGAGTTTTCCCGATGTCAGCGCCTTTGCCAGAGCGTCGATATCGACGATAAAGCCGCGGGAAAGATTCATGAAGATCGCGCCGTGCTTCATCATAGCGATCTCCCGCTCGCCGATGATCCCGCGATTGCCGGGACGCCCGTCGATGTGGCACGTGATGACGTCGGAAGTGGTAAGGAGTTCATCGAATGCGACCTTTTTGGCATTTCCTATGGAGAGTTTCTCGGAAACGTCGTGATAGACGACCTCCATTCCCAGCGCTTCGGCAAGGACGGACAGTTGCGAGCCGATATTCCCGTACCCGATGATGCCGAGCCGTTTCCCCCGGATTTCGCGGCATCCTTCGGCGGATTTCTTCCAGTTTCCCGTATGAAGTTCGGAACTTCGGTCAAATGCGTGGCGAAGAAGCATGATGATCTCGCCCAGCGCCAACTCGACGACACTCCGCGTATTGCTGTAAGGAGCGTTGAAAACCGCTATCCCCCGCTTCTCACATATTTCAAGATCGATATGTTCGGTTCCGATGCAGAACGCGCCGATCGCCAGAAGATTTTCAGAATTGCCGAGAATATCCTTACCGATTTTTGTTCGGGACCGGATACCGATAACGGTTGCACCCAAAGATTTATCAACAATCTCTTCCAGGGTCGGGCTATGTTTGATCTCGGAAACATCGAATCCGGCATCGATGAATGCCGACGACGCGTCTTTATGGATATCTTCAAGCAATAAAACCTTCATTAACCTCTCCAGTTTATCTCCGTGACATTTTGTTAGTTACTTGTGTTTAAAAAATCTGGTGTTAGAAACGATCAGTAAACAAAACTACTTTATTGTTCTCTCTCAGAGAATGATTCTTTTTTTAAAAAGCACTTTAGTGACGGCATTATAAAAAACTACAGCCAAGAAAACAAAAGAAATCTCTGAGTTGTCATTTCACGGCGGGATATTTGGTGTGCCCCAACAAGGACTCGAACCTTGAACCAACGGATTAAGAGTACTATCCTGTCCAAGTGTTAAAAATCGTTATGACAAGGCAAGACTGATTTTGATTGCCCGGTCAAGTTCTGCTATCTTTTCCACAGACAATTTGCCAAGTTTATGGATCAGGCGATTGGCTTTGTCAATAGTTCGGATTTGTCCGCAGTCAATGTAACTGTCGGCATCAAGTCCGGCGTCGTCTTTGTAAAGGAAAATCATTACCGGCAATGGTTTTGTAATGACCTTGACGCTTGAAATTGGCGCGATAATCGTTACCGGTGAATATTGATTGCCGATATTGTTTTGAATGATCACCGCCGGTCTGAGTTTACCCATCTCAAAACCGATAGTCGGATCAAGGTTGACCATGTAAACGTCACCGCGTCTAATGGGTTCTACTAAACCGGAATATTTAGAGTTTGTCGGCATGTTTCCAGTCCTCTTGCTGTTGGCAATAATAAGCCGCGTTGGCCTGATAGCCTTCAGATAATTGTTTTTCCATTTCTATCTGCTCTAATCGGTCAAGATATTCACTCAAAGCCCGTCGGACAATTTCGCTAACGGAAATGTTCATCCGCTTTGAAACGGATTCCGCTTTTCTGGTCAGTTCCGGCAAAACAATCAGGTTAAGCCTTTGCGTTTTGTTTTGATTCGTGATAGTTCTCATTTGTCATTCTCCATATACATTGGAAAAATACATATAGTCACGATGTAATGCAATAGAAAAAAGGCGAACGCTCGGCCCGGACACACCCGCCGGTTGATCCTTTCAAGGTTGTCTTTTTATAGTGTTCGGAAAGTGCGGATATTCCGTCCGGTATCCGATTTTGTATCTCGAAATGAAGTAAAATCTAATGAATATTAAGGTCGGTAAGCGATAAAAAGCCGGTAAAATCGGTAGGTAAAAAAGGAACTTTTCACGGCGGGAAATTTGTTTTGTGCCCCAACAAGGACTCGAACCTTGAACCAACGGATTAAGAGTCCGCTGCTCTACCAATTGAGCTATTAGGGCGACAAAAAGCGGGCTAAATTTATAACAATTCCGCCGAACTATCAACATCCTTCGCACCGGGTTTTTCTGCTCGCCGCCGACAATTCAAAAAGTCATTTGGAGAATCCGATTATTTGCGGATCGGCATGATATAAACGATCTTTTTCCCGGGTGTGTCATAGATTTCAATCAATTCCCGTCCACCGTACCTGTTCTCCCGTGCATTTTCCGAATCGCCGGATAGACTTTGGTTACGCCGGCGACAATCGACATCCGCGAACGAAACGGAAATTCCACGACCAGAGCATCCGACTTTTTGAATTCAAAAACCTTGTACTTCTTTTTCAAACCCGGAAGCGCTTTCAGGTCTTTCTCATCCAAAACGCACCCGACTTTGCTGAAGGCCGAAGACTATTTTTCCGATGGACACTTCAACAGGAAAGTACTTGAAGTGAAGAACAATTTCACCAAATCGCCGACGCAGGTTTTCGGTTTCCTTTTCAAAATGATAACCGATTCGTTATTGATTTAATAACAACAGCCCTTCGGAATCCAAAACCAACGGCAGGAGTTTTTACATTCTATCTAAGGCGGTCATTCGTATCCGGAAAATATGCGGGAGTTTTAGACTGAATTTTCTTAACTTGGCTTGATTTTTGTCAAATACGGAAGTGATGATTTGTTTGGACGTGGATGGATTCTCAGATGCATATCGCTGGAAATTTCGGCTTTCCGGACGCTTCCGCACGAACCCGAATTCTAAAGAGAGGTTTTCGACATGAATTTTTCACTATTTGACTGGGCGGTATTCTTCGGATACATCGTTATGGTAATCGGTTTGGGGCTCTTCGTTTCGCGCGAACGGAAAGGACATAAAAAGGACTCCGCCGACTATTTTCTGGCGAGCAAGCAATTGCCGTGGTGGGCAATCGGCGCGTCGCTGATCGCCGCCAACATCTCGGCGGAACAATTTATCGGGATGTCCGGCAGTGGTTACGTGATCGGCTTGGGTATCGCGACCTATGAATGGACTGCGGCAATTACGTTGATCGTCGTCGCCAAGTATTTTCTCCCGATTTTCCTGAAAGAGGGCATTTACACGATGCCGCAACTGCTGGAGATTCGTTTCGATAAGCGGGTTCGCACCGGTCTGGCGGTTTTCTGGCTTCTGCTGTACATTTTCGTCAATCTGACATCGGTCATGTATCTCGGCGCGCTGGCCATGAAGGCAATCATGGGAATCCCGTTGGTTTACGGAATTCTTGGTTTGGCGATTTTCTCGGCATTGTACACGATATACGGCGGGCTGAAAGCCGTCGCCTGGACGGACGTTCTGCAGGTTGTCGTTTTGATCGGCGGCGGATTGATCACGACGTTTTTCGCACTGAGCGCCGTCGGAAACGGACAGGGAGTTCTGGCCGGATTCGGCGAATTGCTGAGCCGCGCTCCGGAGAAATTCGATATGATTCTGGACGTTTCCAATCCGAACTACAAAGAATTGCCGGGGCTGGGCGTTTTGCTCGGCGGCATGTGGATGGCGCATTTTTTCTATTGGGGATGCAATCAGTACATCACCCAGCGCGGATTAGCCGCCAAGAGCATCAAAGAAGCGCAACGCGGGCTGATCTTCGCCGGTTATTTGAAGATTCTAACACCGCTGATCGTCGTCATTCCCGGCATCGTCGCGTTTGTCCTGAATCCGAATCTGGCAAAGCCGGACGAAGCGTATCCGTGGTTGCTGAACACGTTCGTTCCGGTCGGTTTAAAAGGATTGGCGTTCGCCGCGTTGATCGCCGCCATCGTCTCGTCGCTGAGTTCGATGGTCAACAGCACAGCGACGATTTTCTCGATGGATATTTACAAACAGATCATCCGGAAAGACGCATCAGAGTCCGAATTGGTGCTAACGGGCAGAATCGCCAGCGCGGTCGCGTTGGTCATTGCGGTCTTGATTGCGCCGATGTTGTCGTCGCTCAGTCAGGCGTTTCAATTCATTCAGGAGTTCACCGGATTTATCAGTCCGGGCATCTTCGCCATCTTCATTTTCGGACTGTTCTGGAAGAAAGCCACAGCAAATTCCGCGCTCTGGGCGGCGGCGCTGACCATTCCGCTTTCGCTGGGAATTAAGTATTTCATCCCATCGATGCCGTTCCTCAACCGGATGGGCGTCGTGTTTTTACTACTGAGCGCAATCGTAGTCATTATCACGCTGATCGAGAAAAAAGGCGACGATCCGAAAGCGATCAAGATCAGCCGGAAATTGTTTGCCACCGACGCGATTTTCAATGCCGGTGCGATCGGGATTTGCGGAATTCTGGCCGTTCTGTACATACTTTTCTGGTAGAGGTCAATCAGGGTAAGGCATCTGAGAAAGGGAATTAAAACTATTTTGCCGGGAACCATACGTTCATGGATCAGCGTTCGCGCCGGAATCATGGCGTTGATGCTTTTGGTAGCACTCATTTCAATGGACTGCGCACCAGACTCAAACACCAAAACCGAGAACGACATTGACACGATGACCGCTTATACAATCAATCGTCTCCTCTTTCCCGGAATCAATATGGGAAATGCGCTGGAAGCGCCCGACGAAGGCGAGTGGGGCGTCACGATTCAGGATAGATATTTTACCACGATCCGGTCGGCTGGATTCAAAGCCGTGCGTATTCCAATCCGCTGGTCGGCTCATGCGGTGGTTGACACTCCGTACACGATTCATCCAGTTTTCCTGAACCGGGTCGCGCACCTCGTCAATTGCGCTCTCGACGAAGACCTTGCGGTTGTCATTAACATTCACCATTACGACGAAATTTTCCAGTCGCCTACCGCTCAAAAAGCACGATTTCTGGCGCTTTGGCGACAAATCGGCGCGCAATTCAAAGACACTCCCAATCGTCTCGTTTTTGAAATCCTGAATGAGCCACATGATCAATTGACGGCTTCGCTCTGGAATCAGTATTTGTCCGAAGCGTTAGCCGTCATTCGGGAATCGAATCCGCGCCGGATTGTTATTGTCGGCACGGCAGAATGGGGCGGACTCGCCGCACTGAGCAAACTATCCCTGCCGGAAATAGACACAAACCTGATTGTCACCGTCCATTATTACGAACCGTTTACTTTTACGCATCAAGGGGCGGAATGGGTCGCCGACAGTGATGCATGGCTTGGAACGACATGGATGGCAACGACCGCTGAAAAGCACGACATCGAGGAAGATTTCGACCAGATAAAAGCCTGGGCTGATGCTCATCATCGTCCAATTTTTATCGGCGAGTTTGGCGCTTACAGCAAAGCGGATATGACATCGCGGGCGGCATGGACCGGTTACATCGTGAATCAATGCCAGCAGAGGGAATTCAGCTGGGCATATTGGGAATTCTGTTCCGGTTTCGGTGCATATGACGTCAGTGTGGGAACCTGGCGACAACCGCTGTTAAATGCGCTGATTCAGATGCCTTAACCGGTTTCACCAAACCATCGTCACGCTTTATTTTATGAGCGACACCATCCACGAGCGCTCCTTACCTGCAATGTACAGTCGATATACGAAAACACCGGAACCGACGGTGCGGCCGCTCTCGTCCTGTCCATTCCACGCAAACCGGTAATGTCCCGGCGGACAAATCTCATCGACAAGCGTTTTGACCAATTGCCCCCGTAAATCAAACACTTTCAGGTCGATATGGCTTCTCGCGCCGATAAAAATAGGAATGATCGTCGAATCGTTGAACGGATTCGGATAATTTCTGCCAATGAATATTTGTTCGGTAATTTTCTCGAATACGCCGTTCTGGGTTGGATTAATCTGGAGTTGCGAGAAGTTGAATCCGCCGGTGACGACTTCTATTTTAAGTTGATGTAACCCCTCCGACAGCGGTAATGCGATCGTCTGAATGTCCTGCCAATTCTGCCAGCCACCTGTATTTGGAACGGAGAGGTCGCCCGTCAGGTTTTGATTATCGACCTGCAATCTCAATTTCGTTCCGTTATTCGGGCTGGAGACGCGAAAGGCAAATTTGTAGTTGCCGTCGTAAAGCACGTTCGTCGTATAAATCAGCCACTCGCCGGTGTTGATCCAGCCGATGATGTATTCGCCGGAACTCCCTGACTTCGGTTCGATGTCCACGCCGTCGTTACGATATGAGTCGCCACTGTTCCACTGCTGGAAATTAGCCCAGCCCGTGTTTTGGTAATCGTTGTCGAAATAGGCAACGCCCTGTGTTCCGAAATCATAATCGACGGCAGAGATAATACCCGGTGCTGTGTGCGATTTGAACGGTTTGACCTTTGAGCCGAATTCAACATCTATTAAAGAGGCGACGACGTCGGGCTGATACCGGCATTTGTCAATCGTCAGATTCCCCGCCATTTCCATCAAAATCGCTTTCGCAAACGCGGCGGATGGTTTGGTGCCCTGACCGTTCCAGTAATCGACCAATTGCTGGAAGTTCGTCGGCAATTTGGCAGAAAGCGGGCTGGACGTCGATTCAAATTTCTTATGCGCCCACCAGCACCAACTCAGGTTCAGCGCGTTGAATTGCTGAGTCGCCGCATAAAACCACGGATTGGAATTTTCGCCCGATTCGCCCATCCAGAGCGGGATGTTTTGATTGTCACGGATATTGAGATAACCTTGAATCGCACCGATGGTCGTCTCGTTCCAGTATTTATGAAAACTGTAAACCATATTGACGTCGAACCGCGGCGTCAACAACGTGAAGTCCGTCGCGTACATATTGCCTTCGATGAACAGGATGTGGTTGTTATCGACTTCGCGAATCGCATTTCGGAGGCGGATATACAGGTTTCGTAAGTCCGAGTTCGTGTAGCCGCTCGGCATCACCGGCTCATTCAGTAAATCATAGCCGACGATGGCTTCCTCATTTAAATATCGCTCGGCGATTTTTTTCCAGATTTCGACGAGGCGGGTTTGGTTAGCAGGCACCGTCCAGAGTTTGGCTTCGCCGTCACTGTCGCTGATGTTTCCGGAATTCTGACCGCCCGGCGCGCAGTGCATGTCCAGAATAACGACCATTCCGTTTCGTTTGCACCAATTGAGTAAACTGTCAATGAACATGAAGCCGGTCTCGATAAAAACACCCGATTGGTCTTTCGGCGAGAAGAATTCATAATGAAGCGGTAGGCGAATCGAATTGAATCCCCAACCGGCGATGCGCGCGATGTCTTTCTCCGTCACATAATTCTGCCGATACAGTTGGAAAAACTCGGTAGCGGCGCTTTCGCCGATGACGTCGACGATCTGATCCCGAATAGAAGTCGGCGAGCCGAATCCCGGAAAATGAAGCATGTAGCCTTCCGGAACGAGCCACCCTCCGAGTCCGTACCCTTTCAATAAAACAGCGTTTCCGTTCGTATCGACAATGTTCTTGCCAGAAGTGTGATAAAATCCCATCCCACTCTCGACGGTAATTAAAACTAACATCCCCAAGACGATTAATAGTCTTTTCATAATACCACTTTCTTTTATTTCAACAGGAGGCATTTCCGGTTTTGCCGGAAGTCACCCGCTTTCATTTGAATCACGTAAATTCCGGCGGAAAGCGATTCGCCAGACGCGCCAACATTCCAGTTCGTTCCGACGATTGGTACGCGGACGCCGAGTGTATTTTTCAGATAACCCACCATTTCATCAAAAAATCGGTTTTGGAGTTGAATATAAATATTGGAAATGTCTCGAACGTGTCCATCCATAAACGAGACACATTCTGCGTGGTTGTGTCACCCACGGGAAAAAAGAATCCAAATCCGCCGGAGAAATTCTGCGCCAAAAGACTCCCACTGATGAGCGCCAACACCGCTGTAATGATGAGAATTCGTATTACAATGTTTTGGTTTTGCACGATTCGGGCTCTTCTTTCCGTCTTTACTTCCGCCTCAGTAGGTTAATCCAAAACCATATTCAAACAGCGGCTCGTACGGTGCATCCCCGTAATTAATCGGAACCTGCGACATGCTTTTTGGCCAAGAACATGACAATTTTCCAACCGGTGTGTAATCGCCAAACAATACGTCCGCCACTCCGTCGCATTCCGTTCCCGGCAACCACGCGGCGAGAATCGCGTCACCGGCGAGTTCAACATTTTCCAAAATCATCGGTCTGCCGGAAACCAAAATCACAACCGTCGGGACGCCAGTCGATTTCAGATTGAGGACAGTCGAAATGTCCTCCTGCGAAAGCATCAGGTCGGTTCGGTCGCCCACGCCCTCCGCATACGGCGTTTCGCCGATGACAGCGATGGCAATGTCCGCACCTTCCGCGCCTAATCCGTTATCATTATATGTAACCTGAATGTCATTTCCAGCCCGCCGACGAATGCCTTCCAAAATCGTCGTACCGACTGTGATATTTCCAGACATTCCCTGCCATGAAATCGTCCAGCCGCCGCATTGATTTCCTAAATTGTCGGCGTTTTTTCCCGCAACGTGGATTCTTTTCACATTCTCGGAAACTGGCAGAACGTGATTTTCGTTCTTGAGCAAGACTAACGACTGCCGCACGGCTCTCCGGGCGATATCCCGATGCGCCTGCGATCCGATTGTCGCCGTCAAACCTCGCTCGGCGAACGGATACTCAAAAAGTCCCAGTCGGAATTTGGCTCTCAGAATTCGCCGAACCGCGTCATCGATACGCTCTTGCGAAATTCTGCTCTGACTGACTAATTCGGTCGTCGTTGCAATAAACTCCTTGTATCGGTTGGGAATCATGATCATATCTAACCCGGCGTTGACGGATGTTTCGATGTCGCTGGCAAAGTCACCGGACAGTTGATCGATTCCGCCCCAATCCGAGACCAAAAAACCGTTAAATCCCAATTCGTCCTTCAGAACCGTCGTCAGTAGATAGGAGTTGCCGTGCATTTTAACGCCATTCCAACTGCTGAAGGAAACCATGATCGAGCCGACGTCGGCGGAGATGGCGGAAATGTAACCCGGCAGAAACAGCCGCCGCAAACCCGATTCATCAACGACCGTATTTCCCTGATCGTGTCCGTTCTGCGTTCCGCCGTCGCCGAGGAAATGCTTGGCGCAGGCAAGAACCGATGGTGGCGGACTGAGTTCATCACCCTGAAAGCCTAAAACCGCCGCGGACGCCATTAGCTGGGTCAGCTCCGGCGTCTCCGAAAAGCCTTCATACGTTCTGCCCCAACGTTCATCACGAACAGTGGCGATGCATGGCGCAAACGTCCAGCGAATCCCGACGCCTGAAACCTCTTCCGCCGTCGCCTCCGCGGCGGAGCGAACGAGCTGGGGATTGCGCGTGCAACCCATGCCGATGTTGTGCGGAAATATGACCGCACCATAAATATTGTTGTTGCCGTGAACCGCATCGATTCCGTACAGCATGGGAATTTTCAATCGCGTCGAGCACGCGTAGAGTTGAAAACGGTCAACCATATCCGCCCAGGCATCCGGCGTATTCGGACTCGGCGATGAGCCGCCGCCGCTCAAAATCGAACCAATTCCATAATCCCGGATGTCGCTTTCCGGCTGAATCGCGCCGCGTTCCGCCTGCGCCATCTGTCCGATTTTCTCGGCAAGTGTCATGCGCGCGAGCAAATCCTCGGTCCGCTCTTCGACTGAACATTTTGGATTCAAATAGACGATTTCCTCTTCGTGCTTCGTTGGCGATTTATCCTGACAGTCCATTATGAAACCGATTAGAACCCAGGTCAGAATGAACGCCAATCGCTGCCTGTGTTTGTCCTTTATTATTCCATTCATCATCTTTTTCTCTGAAAAACGCGAACATAGTCGATGTCGTGGTATTGCGGAAAAACAGTCGTCGCATCGGGCGAGCCGGGCCAATCGCCACCGACCGCCGTATTCAAAATAATGTAAAAATATTCCTGCGGCACGCCTTTCGTCGAAACGAAGCGCCGAACGTCGTCGATGTACCAGCGAATCGAGTCGGCTTCCCACTCAACAGTATAAATGTGGAAATCCGCCGAAAAGTCGAAATTCGACACGTAGTTCCCACCGCTCGATCGGCGCTGATCGTTTTCGGTATAATGATTCGTCATGTAAATGACGTTGCGAATATCACCGATATACTCCATGATGTCGATCTCTGGCGGCCAATCACCGTCGTTCGGCAACATCCAGTGCGCCGGCCACATTCCTTTGCCGTACGGCAATTTCGCCCGAATTTCAAATCGACCGTACTTGAAATAAAACTTGTTTTGCGTGTAAACCAATCCGGATGTGTAATTCTTACTGCCGAACGTTCGTTTTTGACTGCGCAGGCGGAGACAGCCATTTTCAATATAAACTTCCTCCGGTATATAATACTGGAGTTCGTTATTCCAGCTGTTTTCACGTTGTACGATCGTCCATTTGGCCGTATCGACCTCAGCACCGTTGAATTCGTCATGCCAGACGAGTTCCCAGCCGTCTGGAACGACGATCGTATCCGACTCGCCGCGCGGTTTCGTCGCGCCGTCGGGACATTTCAAAAAGAATCCGAACAGGAAGCACGCCCCGCCGAGCCAAAGAATTCGCCGAAATGAATTCATCTACTTATTCTCCGAAGAAATCACCTCGAAATTTGCCATGAGGAGTTCATCCGAGTTCCCGCCAACCATGACTTCAAATTTTCCCGGCTCGACAATATATTTCATCGCAGAATCGTAAAATCCCAGTTCGGCGACGGGAACGGCAAATTCGATCGTTTTCTCTTCGCCCGGCTGTAATTCCACGCGCCGGAATCCCTTGAGTTCTTTGACCGGACGCGTAACGTTGGCGACGAGATCGCGAATATAAAGTTGTGCGACTTCAGCGCCTTTTCGTTTGCCTGAGTTCATCAAATTCACGCGAACTTTCAGCGTATCATTCGACGTAAGCCGATCGGCGATTACTTTCAAACCGGAATACTTAAATGTCGTATAACTGAGCCCAAATCCGAATGGAAACAATGGCGTGGATTTTTCATCAATATATTTTGATGAGAACTTATTAAACGCATTCGCCGGCTTGCCGGTGTTTTTATGGTTATAATAAATGGGAATTTGCCCGACGGAGCGCGGGAAAGTGACCGGCAGTTTTCCACCGGGATTCGCATCGCCAAAAAGGACATCAGCCACAGCGTTTCCGCCCTGAATTCCTGGCGCCCAGCCCATCAAAATCGCCTGCGCATTTTCCGCCAACCATGGAATCGTCAGCGGACGCCCGGCAATCAGAACAACGACAACCGGTTTCCCAACAGCAATAATTTCTTTCACCAGTTCTTCCTGTACACCCGGCAAATTCAATTCGGCACGCGAAGCCGCCTCGCCGCTCATGTTTCGACTTTCACCCAATACGATAATTACGGCGTCCGCATTTTTTGCCGCGGCTATGGCTGAAGCAAAACCGGAACGATTTTCATTGACGACCGGACAACCCTGTTCATAAAGAACTTTCGTCGTTTTTCCAACAGCGGAACGAATCCCCTGAAGAATGGAAACCACGTCGGCGGCTTTTCCTTCGCATTCCCATGTGCCGAGAAGCGCATCTTGATCATCAGCCAACGCGCCGATCACTGCCAATGTTTTGAGATTCTTCGCGAGCGGCAACAGGTCGCGATCGTTTTTCAACAGCACAAATGACTCCACGGCAAGGTTTCTCGCAATTTTTAAATTTTCAGGCGAAAGAATGACGCTTTTTGCTAAGGTTTCATCGGTATAAGGTTGGTCAAACAATCCCAGTTCGAATTTCATCCGCAAAATCCGTCGAACTGCGTCGTCAACGAAGGACATCGGAATTTCCCCTTGTTTTATCAGCATCGCCAAACCATCTGAATAAGCTCGTCCTTCCATATCCATATCAACGCCCGCCTTCAATGCGGCGACGCCCGCCTCAATAGTGTTGGATGCGATGCCGTGAGCGACCAACTCGCCAATCGAGTTCCAGTCACTAACGACAAATCCGTTAAATTGCCACTCGTTTTTCAGAACGTCTGCCAACGTAAAATGATTTGCGGAAGCGGGAATTCCGCTAAGGTCATTGAAGGCGCTCATCAGCGAACCCGCTCCGGCATAAACGGCTGATTTGAATGGCGGCAAATAGATTTCGCGCAAAGTTCGCTCGGACATATCAGTCGTATTATAATCACGCCCGCCTTCGGCGGCGCCGTATCCGACAAAATGTTTCGCGCAGGCGAGAACAGACGATTGTCCGGCAAGTGTTTTGCCCTGAAATCCAGTCACTAAAGCTTTCGCAATTGCCGATCCGAGAAACGGGTCTTCTCCGGCGCCTTCGGCAATTCGTCCCCATCGCGCGTCGCGCGCTATGTCAACCATCGGCGCAAACGTCCAGTGCGTCCCTTCTGCCCGCGCTTCCTCAGCCGCGACTGCCGCCGCTTGCCGCACCAATGCCGTGTCCCAACTTGCCGCGCAGGCAAGCGGAATCGGATAGATTGTCCGATAGCCGTGAATCACATCGTTGCCGAGAATCAGCGGAATGCCGAGACGCGATTCTTTGACGGCAATGCGCTGGAGGCGATTGACTTCCTTTGCGCCGCGGATATTTAACAGCGAGCCGATTTTCCCTTCACGAATCATACCCTCGTAAGCAGGATTCGTCCCGCTGAACTGCGTCATTTGTCCAAGTTTTTCTTCAAGTGTCATCTGACTCAATAATTTGTCGATCTTCTTTTCAATCTCGGGATTGAGAGCGATTCGTTGAGCCGACGCTGAAATGACCGTCAATAAAATTAAACAAACGACCTGTATCCGACGTGAATTTTTCATATTAACTCCCTATTTGATTAAAACCATTTTGCGAACTGACCGGAATTTTTCAGCAGCGGTCACGGCTTCGAGTTGGCAAAAGTAGATGCCGCTGGAAACGGTCGGCGCCCAGGAAACGGTATAAGCACCCGCCGATTGAGCGTGATTAATCCACGAATCTACTTCCCCACCGAGCAAATCGAACACACGAAGCGATACATCGGCGGTTTCCGCAATCTCATACAAAATCATCGTCGCCTGATTGAACGGATTCGGATAATTCTGTCCAAGCCGAAAGGACTTCGGCGATCCCGACGAACCATTCCCGATTCCGGACATAACCTGCTCGATGATGATACCGTTTAAAATCGGAACGTCTGCAATGGCACCGAAATGCACGTCCAGCATCCGATCCGATACCGTCACTTCGTCGATTGTCAACGAATAAGCGCGGTGAATCCCAACGCTTTTGAAAATATCCAAATTTCGCACGACGTATTTTCCCTCGATATTGATGTCGAAGACGCGTTTGTTCGGCTCTTCGAAGTAATTTTCCGCCATCAATAGCGTCACTTTGTATTTTCCGTTCGGAAGACGCAGTTGATACTTCACGAGTTCCCAGCATTCCGTCCGAAAAACCTCATCGTCGTCCGTTCCGTCGATCGCCTGCCCGGGAAAATTGCCCGTCTGCCCGCCGTCGTATCCGTAATTAGCTGATTCCAACCATTTCTGGTCGGCAATGTAGGCGCCGGTCGCGGTTCCGCCGACGTTGACTTTGATCGGAAACGTCCAAAACGGCGGATTCTGAATCGGCGCTGACTGACCGATCAGCGAGTTAGCAGAAGACGATCTGTCTTTGACGCCCAGAACATATAGCGTATTGGATTGCGTCGAGTCATAACTATCCACCGTCAGTCGAATCGTCCGCTTATCCGCTGAAAGCTCTGCGTTCTCGATCAGGACATTGGAAATGAAATAATTGGCTTTCTTCTCGGCGCTCGTCTGCTCGACTTCTTCCGAAAATCGGACGCTCACCATATCATCGACATAGCGCGCCCATTCGACGAACGGCGCCTGATGATCGGCGTAGCCGATGTTCGTCTCGTCGGTCAGACAAAGAATCATTTTCCCGTCTTGAAAAGTGACGTTTTCCGCCATAAAATCGACCATATTGCCGCTGAACGTGTGCGTCGCCTTCAACCATCGGTTTTGATCCCACGTCAGAAAATCGTCTTTCCAATCAAGTGAAAAATTATTGCTGGTTCCGACGGTTCCCGTTCCCGGCGTGTAAGAGGCATAACTGACCCAATCGTAATAAGCGAACAGCGGCAGGACTTTCGGATTGAATTCGCCTACCCATGTTGAAGCGTCCGAAACCCAGATATTCATCATGATCTTCTGCGGCTTATTCAGTGTGGCAATGTGCGCGCCGGTCTGTCGATAGACCTCGGCATCGTCGATAAACCAGGCGACGTAGGTCGGCGTCCATTCAAAGGCGTAAGTATGAAAATCCGTCGCCGGATCAAACGGCACATATTGATGGCGGACATGATTGGTTTGACCGGGTGTGATCGTGTTGAACTGAACGTCGTCGTGATAGCGCCCGAGAATCTCTATATCAATCTCGTTCCAGTCGTTAATTCCGATCTCCAATTCATGATACGTGAAAAAGGTCGCCGTCTGACCGCCGCCTTTGGTCGCCTTATACCGAACTTCAAACCGTCCGTAAGTGTAAGCGGCTTTTGTTCGGAACTCGGCGCCTTTGTAGGTTTTGGCCAAAAGCGGAAGGCAAAGACAGATGAGTGCTAAAAACAATTTTCGATATAAGTTTTTCATAAAATTTTCATCAATTTTCCTGTGCAACGAGTTCCATTATTCTTGCGGATTCATTTTTTGTCCGTAGTTCAGTTTAACATCCGTCGTGACGAGCGGAAAGTGCGGAACGAGAATCGGATACGGCACGTTTTTCTGATAGGCAACGACGTCGATCCGCGAAAGCCGAATTTTCTCAAATGCATCCATGTCGATACGAATTCGGTCAGAATATTTTGCCTGAAGCGAATCTACGTACGGATTTAAGTATCGATCAATGATCGGCTGATAATCTTTTGCGGAGATATTTTCAGCGTGAGATTTTTCCAGATAGCGTTGTTTTTCGTAAAGCGAGATGAGATTATCGCGCCACATTTCCTCATACCGGCAGACGCTTGGTTCCTTGTCCAATCTGCGACGGTAAGCATCGGCGGTGACATAACTATCGCGAATGAGATCCACAATGGCTAACTGGAATTGCTTCGGAAACTCTTTTTTGTCGAATTTGCGCTTTCGGAAAACCAGCGGATGCGATTCCAGCGCCGTTTCAAATTCCTCGACGGTCCACGTCTTCCCGTCAATAGTGAAAAACGGCTGACTTCGCAGGCGCTCCATTTCCGCGGCGATTCCGACATTCTGTTTTTCTTCGACTTCCCGCCGCCAGAGCGCCGACGATAACTCTTCCTTTTTCTCTTCCATGTCTTTCAGATACATCGGCGACAGAAGCGTGGAAAGTCGCATCAGTGTCGTCTCTTCAAACACAATCTGCTTCCCGCTCATCAGTTTCCGGACATGAGTGACAAATCGAGACTGCGCCCGGTTTTCCGTCACCCGACCTTTGACGTCGTTCCATCGCTTTTGGATTTCGGTATCTGTGATGACGACTCTGTCCGTCCAGCCGTCAACCTGAATCACGAGGAATCGTTTATCTTCCGTTTGAATCGGCCCGATGATCTGATTCTTTTTCAGCGATTTGGCGAAAAGCGCCTCATGAATCGCCGGTTCCGATTCATCGGAAAATGAAATCTCGCGCGAGCCGGGACTTTTTCCGACTTCTGTCAGTTGGGACAGACTTCCCATCCCGGCGGAATTGTTTTTGAATTTTTTCACGGCGACAATTGCGGATTGTCGATCGTTAAATGTGACGAACCGAACGCGGTACTTTCTGCCTGCATTGCGATAATATTGGCGAACATCCTTTTCCGTAACCTTTGTCTTTTGGTAACCAATTTGATAGAAAAGCGTTTGGCGCATCGCCTGCTCCCGCCGACCCTGAATGTAGCGCTGAAACTCCGGATTGCGGCAGAGTTCATTCGTCGTGTCCGCTTCGAGAGCAAACAACTTTTCGGCGATCAGGCTGTTGAGGATGATTTTCTTGTGAATGTAATTGTCGCCCCGGCAATACGGTGGGCGAATCGTATATTCGGCACGCCGGACAAATTCATCGACCGTGACAACACGGTCGCCGACGATCGCCAGCGGTTCGGATTCCGGCAGAACGCTTTTTTTCGCGCAACTGAATTGGCCGAGCAGAACGGCAAGAATAACAGGTAGAAATGGTTTGTATCGGTTCAAAAGGACTTTCAGCATAATCTCTCCGCGGCGCTCTTCATTGAATAACCACGGTATAATCTATGGAAACAGGCGCATTTCCCGTTCATTTTTCTGACGATTATCCACATCCGCGTTTTCCGGAAAAACGCCACAGAATTCCCGAGAAATAACAGGATCCCGGCTTAAAAAAGAACGCCAATGGTATAAGAGTTTGTGTTCCCTAAAACGCCTATCATCCTGAAAGCGTAGTCGGTTCGGATGGCGTAATTGTTCATAAATCTGAGCGTGATGCCGCCGCCGTACGTCAACCCGTAGTCGCTGTCGTTCAGGAATAGCCCGCGATAGCCGCCGCGAAGGAAGAAACTACCGGTGCCAGGCAGGCGGAGTTCATATTGCACGCCGAAATTTAACGATTCCGAATTGTTGTTCGGATGAAGCGCATCCACCGCGAGCGTCAAACGATGATTTTGGGTCAGGATCGGATTCACGGAAACGCCGATGCGAAAGATCAGCGGCAATTCCCATTCGTGTGTTTTGAACTGCCCCGGGACGGCGCTATAATTTCCCGCCTCATCCGGCTCAATGTCGATAAGTTGCAACAAATCCATACCGTCGTAGCGCATTTTCGTTCCGTAGTTGGAAATGCTCATGCCGATCTTCATACCGTTTTCTTTCGATCCGGAAGGCGCAAAGAAATGCGTGTTGACAATGACGCCAAGGTCGAGCGCCGCCGCGTTAGCCTTTGTGTGCCAGATTTGGGAACTGATATATTTTCCCGACACGCCAAACGAAAACCACTGCGCCAGTTTGCGCGAATAAGAAAACGTAAACGCATATTCGTTCGCCGTAAATATCTCACCGGTGCCGTCCTGCATATCCAATGTCGTGACTTTCATATCGCCGTAGTTGACGTTGAAAAATCCTAACGCGAGGTTGCCGTACGGTGGCAATAGAATCGCGCCAGCGGCATAAGTGGAATTGATGTCCACGACCCACGGCTGGTAGCCGAACATGACTTCGTTTTGCTTCAGGAACGCCAGTCCAGCCGGATTCCAATACAACGACGATAAATTCCCGCCCATACTGACAAAAGCATCGCCCATCGCTGCGCCGTCGCTTCCTATACCGATTTCCAGGAAGTTCGCCGTTGTCGTTCCCGTTCGATACGGACGCTGAGCTAACCCTAACTGACAATTGATCGTCAATAAAATCACCAGCAAAATGAACATCGTACGATTTATTTTATTCATCTCTTTTCCCTTTTCAAATCCGCTTTCATCTATTTAATGACCGCAAATTTGCCAACCTTTTCGTCACCCGTCGCTTTTGATTTAATGTGATACAGATACATGCCTGCGGCGATTTCCAGGTTCTCTTTCGTCAACATATCCCAGTGCACAATTCCATTGTCCGCATCGTTATTCACGTTGATAACATCGACTAACACTCCGCTGACCGTGAATATTTTAATTGTACATAGCGCTGGTAAATGCGTAAACATCAGTTTACGACGTTGATTCAGGTACCAATTCGCGACCGACGGCTCCATCGCGTTCGTGCCAACGTATGGATTGGGAACGACCTGAATCTTGCTCATCGTATATTTCAGCGCTTCCTTGTCGAGATCACTCGTGCTTTTGATCGTGAATTTCAAGGTATCAGTGATCCAATAAGGACGAATATTTGTCATTCGATAGACATCGCCGTCAGCGGGCAACTGCAGGCTGTCGGGAAACGAGATCGAACAAAGCGTTCCTGCCCATTTCCCCGAATTTGTCACCGGTCCGACAAGCACCTTATCTTTGTAGATCTCAAATTTTCCGTTTTTATCGGAATCATAACCAACCAGATCCATCTTTTCAAGTGCGCCGGTCGAATCGCGAAAGGATTTATTCACGACATAAAAATTGAAACCCAGCGTTGTGTAAAGGAGACTTATCGGCGAAATCCGTACGTCGGCATCATCGCGGATACCGGGTTTCGGAACATTTCGACCGGTATAAACCGTTTGGTTAGAAAACACAATGTCGTAATCCCATGGAAAGAAAAGAGACTCGCGTTTGCTCCGCGTGACCAGAATCGGTTTACTGCCGACGACCCAACCGGTGTTGTTATAATCCGGCGCTGGAAACATGTTTGGGAGTTTCAAATTGATACGCAGGCCTTCAAATACATCGGAAGAAACCGTATGCTGATTGTCCAAATAATTGACAGCCAACAAATCGTCATAGAAAATGCTATTGCCATGCATGTTCTCTGGATTTTCGATGTAAACTAATTCAGTATCTGTCAGATCATAAATTCGGAAGCCATCGTTGGTATAATTGACTCCATGGGGATAATCAGCAATTGCCGATCCGATGGTGTCAATCTCGAATGTGACGCCATAGACATGATTTGCCTGCAGGTCTTTCTTCGCCAGAATTTCTGGCGATAGGGTTCCCTGTCCGAGAATGCCAGAATTGTCGAACATTTCGATCTCTTCCGGCACATAACCAGCCGCCATCTGATGCGGTGTGGCAACCTGGACGTTTTTGCTGATCGTCCGAATCTCTTCCGCCTCGTCGAGTTCGATGATCATGTTGTTTTCAGACGGAGCAATGCCGGGACCAATGTCAGGCGCCCCGTAATCATAGGCGACAATTCCATAATAATAGGTTCGCCCATTTTGAACATTTTTATCGATAAAATAGTGCTGAATGCCGGTTTCGTTTCCAAGATAATAGCCCATGCCATTTACTAGCCCGAAGTTTGTAAAGCCGGATATATTGTCGGCTAAGTCGCATTGGAAAATTGGCTTCTTGAACATCGGCGTTCCGTATCCATCGGTAATGACTTCGGCGTCGGACATTTTCTTATCCGTCGCGCGGAAGAGTTTATAGCCTTCAAAGTCGTTGACATTTTCAAGAAACGGATCGCGGGTTTTGGTATCAGCCATGTCATCCCACGTCAGGATCACGACGCCGTCGCCGGGCGTGGCGGAAAGTGTCGGCATCTTCGGTGGTTGCGCAAACCGGTAGTCTTTCTCGTAAATAACCTGCACGATTTTTTTCAGTTCGAAAAGCGCCAGTGCCGTGTGTTGATCAGAATTGAGACCTTCCAGCGGGTCGAATGAGTGCATTTCCGCCATCGAGATACGTTCGGTCCTACCCCGATAAAGCGGGAACGGCCCCGACGCGAATGTCTCTACCAGATTAGAAATCGAGCCAAGATATTCGATCAGCGTGTCAGAACTGATAAGTTGCCACATCGATTTATCGTTGCGGAACCATTTCTTATACGGCGGCGTATGCGGCTGAATCGGAAACAACATGAAGGAGGTAAGACCGACCATATCGGATTCACTTACGTCCGTGCGGGCAAAGTTCGGCTCGCACCCAACGCCTTCCTCGAAATCCGGTCGGTGGTTGCATTCGCCTTCGTCAGGCGCGGTGTAGTTCAATTCGCCGGGACCGACGCCGTCGAGACCGACATCATCGCCAGCATTTTCACCGAGTTGATAAACGCCGTCGCCGTTCAGGTCTTCGCCGTCTTGCCAATCGCCGTCTTCATCGGCGTCCCAGTGTTCGGTCAGATCAGATTCCTCCAAATGGTAGAAATCAAGAAAATTCGTCAGATTCGTAATTCCGTAGTACGGATCAACTTTTGATGAAGCGGTGTTGTCTCGCTTTTCGTCGGTCAAACCGTCTTCGTCGTTGTCGATCTCGTCGTATGCCAGGCCGGGACTTTCGAGATAGGCAAAGCCCATGATTCCGGTCGGGAGGCCGCCCTGCCCGATGCCGTCGATGTCCCACGAATAGGCCATATCGAGTTTACGGTCGAAATATCCGAGTTCGTCGACACCGTCATTGCCGATGGCGTTATCGACCCAATACCCGAATGCCACGTCTTTCAAATCGTAGTCGGAAATGTTGGCAATGACATATTCCCAGAAAAGCGCGTCGCGTGCCTGCGGATTGTTCCACTGGAAACCGCGTTGTTCGACGCGAATGCCGATTCCGCCCCACGGTTTTCCTTTTTGAATCGTGACATCAGGACGTTTGTCGCCGATCTTTTTTCCGGGACGTGGATAGTAGCGAACGATGTCTTCGGGTCCGAGATATTCCAAATCCTGCGCGTCGTTGGCGACGAAGTAGGTTTCCATATCCGCATAGATGACACCGCGTCCGAATCTGCCATTCCACTCGCCGGGCCATATCAGCATATCACCTCGCGCAGGCCAGCCGAGCGGAGGCCACGATTGGGGAAGATTGCTCATTGCGGGATATTCGTTGTTCTCATTGAAATAGCCGAAGACCGGGTAGAGTCCCCATTTGATCAGTCCCAGCGGGTCCATATCCATCTCTTCCCGGTAATACGTCTGTAAATAAAAGAGCGTATCAAGTTCCTTTTTAGCGTTCAAGTATAAAATTTCCATCGGATCGGTCACCGGGAAAGAGTCATTTTTTAAAAAGACCAGCGCACCGACGAGCAAAGCAATCCCGTCCAACATTTTCGTTCCTTCGTACGTGTTCGGCCATTTGGAGACTTCGACCTTTGGCCAGTCCGAAAGCATCGTCGTATTTTGGAAGTAAAGGAAAACGCGGTTGCCTATCATGTAACCTTCGCGAATAGCGGCGACGTCGCCGGCAGGATCGTCCGGTCCATCATACATCTTGCTCTGTCCGAAAAGCAGTGGAACGAAGGAAAAAATCATCAGTAAAGTCAGAAAAAAATATGTCGCTTTCATCTTCATATCAGAAAAGCCTCCTTTGGAACGCTTCGATCTATTAATTGCAATCGGTAAATCCTGCATGTTAAAAATTGATCCCCAAACCGAGTTTCAGAATCCGCGGCGTGGTGTACATGGATGGGTTATGAATCCGGTCATAGTAATCGTTGAAATCGCTTCGGTGGCTGGCGATATCGTTTGCACGAACAATAGCGGTGTATGGCATACCAGTCTGCGCATTAACATACGCGGCGTTCAACCTATCCAAAAGATTATAGACGGTTAGCGTCAGTTGGGCGTTGACATGTTTCGTTATCCGGATGTTGTAATAGCCGTTTAAATCAAAACTGAAGATAGCAGGTTGCCAGGCATTGTTCGGAAACAAATTGACGCGCTGTAATGCGCTCTCCGCGATTGGTTGCCACGTATAAGGTGTGCCGGAGTTATAGTAACCAGTCATGGTGGCTCCGTAAACTCGCGTGTTATAACCAACCGTTGCATTAAATGTATGGCGCTGGTCCCAGCTCATTGGAATCAGCCGGTTGATCGGATCCATGGAGTTCCCGGCGCGCGTAAATGTCTGCGTCGGATTGTCGGCGTTTCCGCGCGTGTACTGGAGTGTATAGTTCATGTTGAACATCACGTCTCCTCTCGAAAAATCAATCTTCAGTTCCAATCCACGTGCATTGCCGTAATCCTTGTTGGTATAAAGTCCATACTCGATCTGGTTATACGTACTGATGATTTTTGTGCTAAGCAGGTCGTAAATATCCCGATAGAAAAGCGCAACGTCCACGTTCAGTCCCGTCGCTACTTCCTGCCACAAGCCAACCTCATAACTTACCGTCTTTTCCGCCTTGACGCGGGCATTCCCGTTGACGGTTTGATAATCGGTCGGGGAAATAGTAAATGCGTGGTTCGAGTACATTGCATACATCGGCGGCATCTGGAAAAAATGCCCATAACTGAAGTGCAGGATTGCCGCTTTGCCGAGCTGATACGAAAGCCCGAGTCTCGGACTGATCTGGGTCTTCGGGTCGGTGTCCGGATAGGTTGAAATTTTTTCAGGATTGTTCGGAAAGTCGAGTTGATTCGCCGGATTCCGCAACTGCGTCGGATAAACCGTTTTCGGATTGAAATAATCGTACCTTACGCCAAGATTGATGACCATATCGTCGAATTCCATCTTGTCCTGCAGGTAGGCGGAATATTCGATTGGTTTCACGAGATACACATCGGCATATTCAGAGGAATCAGGTTGAAGCGACGGCTCGTAATTCAGGAATTTCAATTTCATCCTATCACCTTCAACGACAAGTTCAAACAAGTCACTTTCCGGCGTTCCCTCATAGATGTTACGGATGGAATATTCCTGATTGTCAATGCTGTAATCGGTCATTTCAAAACCGGTTTTGAAGCCGTGTCGATTGGTTGCCTGCCAGGTCAGGTCAAATTTCATGCTGAGATCCTTCATAACACGCTTAGTGTACGATTTCTGGTTGCCGCCGGTCCAAAAACCCGGTCCGTCAATCATGCTATAACCTTCATGAACATATCCGGCGCTGTATGGATTTTTATAAACATAGTGTCCGTACGTGTTGTCGATCGCCGACAATTTGAATTCATAAAACAGCGATCTATTCAGCATGTGATTGATATTCAGAGCGTACAGGTTTGAATTCCGGTAATCAGCCGCCATTCCATCCGGATTATATTTAAACTGGTGATCGTAGTTGTGCCATTCGTCGTTGTTGTTCGTGTACATGAAATTGAGTCTGAAATTTTTAACCAAATTCAAGGTGATTTTTCCGACGAATGACTTGTTCAGACTGCGATTCATCGCCACATAACTGCCGTCGCCTGTGTGCTCCGAGTACCATTGCGCAGAATCGTCGGAAGCGAAATAGCTAAAATCCGAGACCCGAAACCTGCGGATGCCATTTAAATGATTCTTGTTGTCCTGATACCGGTAATTGGCAAAAAAGAAACCCCTATTTTTAATGATCGGGCCGCTTAGCGTGAACTTGTAATCCTGATTCCGGGCAACATCGCCGGCTTTCAGTCCGATAAAAATATCCGAATGAGACGTATAATAATTTCCCAGCGCTCCGGAGATCGAGCCGTGAAATTGGTTACTGCCGACCTTAGTCACGGCATTGACGATTCCGCTCATGGCTTTTCCGTATTCGGAGTTGAAGGTTCCGGTAATGACTTCAAGGTCTTCAATTGCTTCGACTTCCAGATCGACCGATCTGCCGCCGCCTCCGAAATTTTCATCGACCTGTACGCCATCGACTAAATACGACACTTCGTCCATTCTGCCGCCGCGGAAATGTCCGCGCACGACGCCCGCCTGCATCGATAAAATACCTGCCACGTCTTCCACCGGCATCACCTCCATTTGCGAGGCAGAGACGTTTTTCACGGTGCTGGTCTGGTCTTTCCGAATCGTCACACGCTTCGCTTCGACGATGACCTCTTGGCCTTCGATAACGGTTTGCCTCATCTTGAATTCGAGATATTGCGTCCGATTCACGCTGACGCGGACATCTTTCACAATAATCGTCTCAAAACCCATCATCATGGATTTAACCGTATAAGCACCCGGTTGAACATTGATAATGAAAAAATCACCGTTCTGATCCGTCGCGGCTCCCATCGACGTGCCATCGATAATGACATTTGCCCCAATCAACGGCTGGCTCGTCGCCACATCCGTCACTTTGCCGGAAATTTTACCGGTTGTCTGAGAAACCACCGATCCGGCGAAAACTAATAACAGAAACGCGCCGGTCAGCGCCCTCAAAATTTTATGATCAGATTCTTTCATACCCACATCCTCTATACGGTTTCAAACGAAGTCATTTGTCCGATGCGATTTCCCTATCACTGGCATAGACACAGAGAAAAGAGGAGACGCGACATTCCGCCACGTCTCCTCTATCATTTGATCAAAGAACTATTTCACGAGAAGCATCTTCTTGACATCGGTATAATTACCGCTTTCAAGACGATAAAAATAGATACCGGACGGCATCTCTTTCGCATTCCAGACAACACGGTAACTGCCGGTATTTTTGTTTTCATTCACCAATTCAGCGACTTTCTGTCCGAGCATGTTGAAAACGGAGAGTTTTACGATGCCGGGCTTGGCGACCGCATAGTGAATCATGGTCGTCGGGTTGAACGGATTCGGATAGTTTTGTTCCAGTTTGTAGATTTTCGCTACCTGCGGTTTTTCCTTCTCGATTCCCGTTTCAACGACGTCCATCGTATCGCCTATCCACGAATAAGCCCACTGCGTCGGATATTCCCAGGCATGGTCTTCGTTGTAAGGCGACCAGGCGAGGTTTCCTTCCCACCCGCCATCATTGTCATGGAAATAGATTTCCATCGGAATCCGCATACCTCTTTGCGGATGGAAACGGGTATCGTTCGGTCCGGCAATCGAATCGAGCGGAATTTTCGCTTCGATTACGTAATCGGCGCCGCTAAAGCTTTCCAGATGATAATTTGCATCTGTCTTTTTCCAGATAGTCCGATTGATGTACTCGTTGACGATGCCGTTTTCATGGAACTGGAGTTTATAATCTGGTTGTGCGCCGCGCATATTGCGGGGATGCTTGGAACCAGTGAGGTTATACAAACCGATAAAGAGTTCCAGCGCATCCTGATCCCACCAGTTACCGGAGCCGAAATTGTACACGTTATCGACCACATCAACGCCGACATACAGATAGTCGTCATCGATCGCTAAATAGACTGTCGCTTTCAGGTCTGTGCTGTCGGTAACCGTCCCGATAACCTTATTCACTTCCGGTTTCAGAACCCACGGCTTGATCCCGGCGGCCTGCCATTCGCTGAAATCTCCATCAATAGCAAAGTTCGCGGGCGCGTTCAACGCAATCGTCGGAATGCCTTTGGCGACGTTCGTAAAACCGGTGGATTTTGCGGGCAGACTCTCGTTGCCGGCCGCATCCGTGCAGGTGACGGCATAATAAGTCGTCAGTTCGTGGTTCACGAGCGGATAGTAAATGCTGTGAGCCAGGCTTTGCGTACCTTCGACAATAGAAGACGCCAGCTTTTCGACGTCAGTGGCTGTGATATCTTCAATCGGTTTCCGGCTGGTATAAACCGAGTACGATGCGCCAACTTCACCTTCGACATCCTGCCAGATGACCAGATTGTAAAAATCGGCCGATGGAATCACACCGAGGTTCTTAGGCGGATCGGACGCAACCCAGTCAAAAGTGGGATTTCCCGTCCAGATGTCGTCCAGATAGACGACTTTTCCGACACCAAGCGTACTGCCAATGAGAATCTTCAGTTTCAGAACTCTCGTACTATCCATCATCTTGTCATACTGCATCCCGGAGCCGTTCCAAGCGCCACCGTTTCTGTCAAAATCCGACAATGCGATGTTGACGACTTTCCAACCGCCATCGTAACCGACCGAATTTTCCTTTAGCATGTAAAACGACTCGTATTCGAGGTCGGCTCCATCGCCGTCTTCATCGTCGTCGCTGAGGACGATCTTCAGGGAATCGAGACCCGCCTCTGCTTTGATGGCAAAATGCAGGGAATCGGTCGGCCAGTTGATATACATATTGACCGGATCCGCCATCGTGAAAACAATGCCGTCCCAGACCGCCCATGTGTTCGGCGTGGTGTTCCATTTAATACTGCCCGTCTTGTTTCCGGAGGTGAAATCCTGCTCGTTCGTCAGTTCATAACTGCCGCCGCCCCATCCGCCCCAACCGGTCACATTGCCTGGCAGTGCCTTACCGTTGAAAAATACCATTTGAATCGATGAGGCACCCTTCAGCGTCAAATGATCCAGAATGACCGTGCCGGAAGCATAGTTGCCTTCTCCGGAGCCGCTAATCGAGAATTCGATAGAAAAGCCCTTGATCTTGTCCTTATCCAAAATGGAATTGCCGGGAATGCCCACCCAACCAGTCAGCCAAAATCCTTGTCCGTCCATCGAACCGTTCGACACGATCGGCATCTTGATCTCGTGCCAGCCGGGCGTGTTGTCCAGAATGTAATGCATCGAGTAGTAGTACTCAACCTGGTTGCCGTCGTAGGTTTTGTTTCCGTTGACGGAATTGCTGACATCGTGCAGATTCAATCGCATGTGAACTTTTCCAACATCCGAGCATGGCGTCTGCACATAGTACATTACCGAGATTGAATCGAATCCGGAAAAGTCATAAGTCGCATTGGAATCCGCCATCCAGTGCTCGAGTTTGACAAAACCGCCCCACGATTCCTTGTTGTGACTGGAATAGTCCAGTTTCATAGCACCGGCGCCAACTGCCACGGGGCTTGACACAAACGAATACCGGACATAGCTGTGCGCCGTGTCAGCGGCATTGTTACAGAAAAAATGCCAGTAATTCGTGTCTGCTGGAACAGAATCAAAGGTGTTGATTACCTTCTCAAACCCTCCATAGGCTACCGCTACTGACAGCAGTAGCACTGCTAAAAGTAACATCTGCTTTTTCACTTCACTCCTCCTTATTGTTAACTTATTGTTTGACAATCTATTCTTAGGAATTCCAATCAGGAAAATCCGTAAAAATTGAAACCTCACTCCTGTCAATTTCATTCTTTCATTTTTCCAATCCGACAATCGAATGTTCATTACTGTATCAACTGACAAAAATCAAGCCAACCGGTTTCCAGCCGGTTGTCAGGTTCTTTTCAACCCAATAGAACCGATAACACTCGATCTGTTTTTCTCTTGTTATCATCTTAATAACCATTTTCTTATTTATTTGATAACTCGTCTGTCCGTCATTTGATTAGTACCATTTTCCGTACTATTTCGGCGCCGCCATCCATGCGCGCCCGATAAAAATAGAGCCCGGAACCAACCGATGTTTCAGGGGCCCATTCAAACCGGTAACTTCCCGGCGATAAATATCCATTCCAGATACGCGCGACCGTCCGACCGCTCACATCAACAACCGTAATGCTGACGTTTCCTCTCCGCGGCAGATCGATGGGAATCACCGTTTGATTATTGAATGGATTTGGGAAATTTTGCGCGACATTGAAATGTTTCGGAATCTTCAAGGTCTCGCGGTAGGCGCCGGAGAGTTGGTTGTCTATACCGGGCGTTCCGTGATTATCACTCGCCTTCCAGCTATCCGGTTGTGTATTGTCGCTCAGCGGATCGACTAACGCCAGCGTCGGGCCGCCACCATTCGCTAAGGTAGGCCAGGGCGAACTCACGCCGTAATCGACCGAGTCAACCAACATTCCTTCCGCGGAAAATAACCGGATAAATTCGCCGGAGCTCCCGAGTTCGAAACTAAAGTCGCCCAAATAATTCTGAACATCAGGGAAAAGCGCATGAAACGCCGTGACACTTCTGCAAATCACGATAAATCCATTGGGCGCTAAACTCGTTCCCTGCTGAAAAACATAACTGTGCGAGTCGTCCGAATCTTTGAAAATCCATCCGGAAAGGTTGGCCGCTGTGTCTGAAAAATTCCCAATCTCAACCCAATCTTCCGGGTCGAAATCCGGGTCGGAGTTGTAATTGAATTCATTGATGACCACGCCACCGCTCCGGGAACTCTCCGGAACGAAAACCGCTTGGACAGAACTTACACTGTCCACATCGAGCGCCAGCGAATCCGAGGCAACCGACCGTCCATTAATCATCCATTCCAAGAACCGAAATCCCGGATTCGTAACGGCTTTGATTGTGATTGGAATGCCGGCAAAATAGAGCCCCGACCAGACAGAATCTGCTACGTTGACGGAGTTGACTTTCACGAATCCGCCTTCCGCCGGCGATTTCTGAACCTGAAAACGCACGACACGCGACAGGTTGAACTGCCATAGCAAATGACTGAACACGTAGGCTGACCGGTTTTTCCCAAAATTCTTCAAAACTTCCGCATTTCGATACCAATCGTTGAATGAAGTCCATGTCATTCCCGATTTCCATCGTTCGTAATGGCGACTCATCTCCGCTTCAATCACTTGCTTTTTCTCTTCCCATTGGCTAACGACGACCGCCGGCGTAAAACGAGTGTTCAGGCAATCGGCGAAGCGGTTGATAAACTTCTGTCGGAATTCGTCGTTCGCAATAAGTTTTCGAAGCAAGAGTGTTGACCACGACGGATTCGGCCAACCGGGTCCGTTCGGTTCCAGCGCGAATTCCAGCGTGTTGAACCGATAGGCGTTTGCGTCGAACAAACCAAAACCGAAATCGAGGTCGAACACTATCCAGCGCCATTTGCTGTTTGTTGGACGATGCCGCCAAAACTTGACGTTATTCCCAGGCCAGTCGCGGTTATCGACGTAGATTTCCGCAATGTTGTAATCGATGAAGTTGTCGATGTCGATACGGTCGGCGACGTACTGGTAGTTTTCTAAAACACTCAAATCGTGCGTCGAATAAAAATCGACGAGTGTCAGCCACGCGGACGATTCGCCTTCGTTGATGACGCCGTTGTTCTCGAGAATATCGACTTCGTCCGGATTGACGCCGAAATGTTCGGCAAGATAATGCTCATTCACTTTTTCCCGTAGATTCTGTAGTCCCCAGTATTCGCCGTTCAAATAGACAACCGCCGGTCGGTACGCCTGCAATTCGACGTTCATGCCTTCCGCCAATCCTTGCATCAATTCATCGCGAAACATCGTCACACCCCAATCGTTCCCGGAATTTCTCAGCAGAAACGACTGAAAGGACTTATTGGGTCTGTTGGAAAAGAGTTTGCAGGGAATGTCGCTGTTGCCGTACTTCCCATGCGTAAAGATCGCCAGCGATTTCTGCGGATACGCACACCCCCATTGCCCGTGAATTTTTACACCGCCGTCGATACTAAATCCAAGTTTATCGGGATATTCAAAGAACTCGACGTGAACCGGACGCTCCCAATCCTGCCAAAAATTTGCCCCAAAATACGGAAAGTCCGGCGAAGCGTTTCTGCCCATCACGTAAATTCCGCTGTCCGGGTCCCAGAGATTCGCCGGATTGGTTGAAATCGAGACGACCGGTAGGCTGTGCGGCGT
This sequence comes from Fidelibacterota bacterium, assembly GCA_041645495.1. GTDB lineage: Bacteria > Fidelibacterota > UBA2242 > UBA2242 > UBA2242 > 0-14-0-20-45-22. The sequence goes on from JBAZPZ010000005.1 coordinate 32,292, forward strand.
GTCGAAAAAATAAGTGTTGGCGACGCTTCGGCTATGTATCCAGCCGGGAAGAAACGCATTGGCTCTCAGAACGGTCGTTTTTTCAAATCGAATCGGCGACCGAAAGATTTCAGATGATTCGATCGGTTCCGAGCCGTCTGTTGTAAAATGGATGACTGCGTCGCTCGGCGTGGCGGTCAGGGTAACATCCAGCGAACCGGAGTACCAGCTACCTTTTGACGAGAAAACCGGAGAACTGACGATTCCCGGATAGGCGCCGGTGTTGTTCGCAGAAGCGGGCGTCGATTCCGGAAAGTATTTCCATTCGCTCTCGCCGTCGGGAAATCGCCCGTAGGACACATCCGTCGGAATAGCGCCGAATTGAATGCGATCGACCGTTCTGCCCAGCGAATCGGTCAACAAGATGGTTTCGCCGCCGGAACTAATCTTAAAGTTTAGGTGAAGATTCGGTGTCGGAAGTCGCAGGATGTCCGCCGCGCCGTTTGGATTTTCCGGCGGACGAATCATTCCCAGCGTCAAAAAGGGGATCGCCGTTAAATCGGACGAATACTGCCCGTAATTCAAGACCAAAATCGCGAGAACATTTTCACCTTCATTTACAAGTGAAGCGAAATTTTCTACGGTAAAACACTCCGGAAAGCCGCCAGTATAGATATTCGCCTCTTTGGCGGAGTCCGCTGACTGGCTGTGCAGTGGCGATGTAAGGCTAATGTTCGACCGCGCGATTTCGGTGCCGTTGAGCCAGGCGATGAATCCGTCGTCAAAATCGATATGAAGCAGAGCCATTCGGATATTCGTCTGGTCGGTAATGCTAAACTTTTTCCGAAGGTAAACCGACTGCGAACCGATGGAAATCTGCGTCGCGTCATCGCCATCGCCATATCCGATTCCCGTCGCTCCAGAAAGCCATCCGGAATCGTCAAACGTTTTGTCTCGCCAATTAACGGACGGTTCCGTCATCCCGACAAAATATTTCCAAACGTCTCCACGGTTGATGATCGTTTCCCATTGAGCGACTTCCGGCTTTCGGTTTTTATCCGACGCAAAAATAACCAAGTGTTTTCCGGCACCAATTGCAAAGTGCGGAAATACCCATTTGTCTGGAACCGATTCCTCGTCGGTGATGCGGTAACAGGTCAGGTCAATTGGCTCGTTCGTCGGATTGAACAATTCGATCCAATCGGAAAAGTCGCCGTCTTCATCGGCAATCGCCGAAGCATTTGACGACATGATCTCATTGATCAGAACGCCTTCCGCTTTCAGATTGCTCGATAGAACGATTGTTAAAACAATTCCAAATCCAATTTCCCATGTGGATTTCCGTCGAGTCATTCTTTCGTCTCTCTCCTCTTCCGCACCATCACGATCAATTCATTGTCAGCCTGAATTTTGCTTTCAAATCCGCAATCGTCACTTCGAAATCGCCCGCCTCGACGATACGTTTGGCGTCCCTGCCGATGAAAGACATTTCATCCGGACCGATGACAAAAGTCGCCGTCTTGCTTTCGCCCGGACGGAGATCGATCTTGGAAAATCCCTTGATCTTTCTAACCGACGGAACCACGGACGCCACCAGATCGCTTAAATATAATTGAACCGTTTCCTTTCCTGCAACCGAACCGACATTCTGAACCCTCACGCTGACAGTCACTTTTTCACCCTTTCCGATAACCGTCTTGCTCAAATTTAAGTCAGAATATTTGAAAACCGTATAGCTAAGTCCGAATCCGAACGGGAACTGAATGTTGTACTGATTTACGTCAGAGACTTCGCTGTACTTGTAGTCGTAATTCATCAGGCAGTTCGGAAATTTCGGATACGAAATCGGCAATTTGCCGCTTGGATTGACATCGCCAAACAGGATATCGGCAACCGCGGCGCCGCCTTCCATGCCGGGCAGATACGCCATAATGATCGCATCAGTTTTATCGACGATTCGGTTGATTATCCGTGGTCTGCCTTCCGCTAAAACCAAAACCACCGGAACGCCCGCAGTTTTGATGGCTTCGACGAGTTTCAACTGAGACGCCGTCATGGTCAGGTCGTCAATATTTCCCGGCGTTTCACAATAGGCAGGTTCACCGATGCAAACTACGGCAACATTTGCCTTCTTCGCCATATTCACCGCCGCAGAAATGTCAATTTCCTTGTCAAAATCTACACCCGCGGCATAGCTGACATTTCCCGCGCCAATCTTTTGCTGAATTGCCCGTAAAATCGTCGGCTTGTCTTTTGGATACAGCGATTCGGCGTTTCCCTGCCATGTAATTGTCCAGCCGCTGTTCAGAACGGAGAGTTTGTCCGCCGTCGGTCCCGTCACAAACACCTTCAGATTTTTCGCAAGCGGCAACGTTTTCTTATCGTTTTTCAATAACGTGATTGCTTCGCACGCGGCTTGGAGATTGAGCGCGGCAGATTGTGGCGTCGCAAACTTTGCCGCCAGCAATTTATTCGGATACGGATTTTCAAAGAGTCCAAGGTCGAATTTCAACCGGAGGATGCGACTGACCGCCTCATCGATGCGGTTCTCCGGAACTTCGCCTGCTTTGACCAGTGTCAGCAGAGCTTCATAAAAACTATAATCGTACGGAACCATGCTCATGTCGATTCCAGCCATCACCGCCATTTTCACCGCCTCTTTTGGGTCGGCGGCGACTCTTTCGCGCAAATAGAGGTTGTTGATGTCCTGCCAGTCGGAAACGACAACGCCTTTGAAACCCAGTTCGTCTCTCAGCAACGTCGTCAACAGGTAATAGGACGAATGAACGGGAATTCCATTGATTTCGGAGCTGTTTACCATCAGCGTCGCAACACCCGCGTCGACGGCCGCTTTAAACGTCGGCAGGAAATACTCGCGAAGGTCGATGTCAGAAATCCACGCGGGCGTCCGGTCTTTACCGGTTCGCGGAAAACTATAGCCAAGATAATGTTTCGCGCAGGCGGCGATGCGTTCAGGATTTGCAAGATCGTCACCCTGATTGCCTTTGACATATTCCGCGCCCAGCGTTTTGGCCAAATAAACGTCTTCGCCAAACGTTTCAAACAACCGTGGCCATAATGGCTGGCGACCGATGTCGAGCACCGGATTGAAATTCCACGGAATGCCGCTGGCGCGAACTTCGACGGCCGTAATTTCGGCGATTTTCCGAACCAATTCCGGATTCCATGTCGCCGCCATTGCCAGACTCTGCGGAAAGATCGTCGCGCCCAGTGTATAATTCGCACCATGAATCGCATCGATACCGTACAAAACAGGAATTTTCAGACGGGTTTTCTGCGTCGCAATATCCTGAATCCGGGTAACGACTTCATGCCAGTAATCGATGGAGTGTGCCACATCCCAGACATTTAAAATGGAGCCGACCTGATATTTGACAATTGCCTCGTTTAATTTAGCTGGATCGAGTTCGTGTTTTTGCTCTTCCTCGCCACGCGTTTTAGAAACGACTTGAATGGTCACCTGCGTCATCTGTCCGATCTTCTCTTCGAGTGTCATCCGGGACAGTAAATCGGCGACCCGCTGATTTACCGCCGTATCGGATTTGTCCGGCATCCCGGCTAACAAAAACAAGCCCGGAAAAAACACACAGAAAATTGTATGTGAAATTTTCATCATCGACCTACCTTATCAATTTATGTCAGTCATTCACTCTTAGAAAAAAATCCCCCACAACGAAAGAACGGTCAACGCCAATACGATCGAAAGGGCGATGTTGATTTTATTCCAATAGGGATTAGTCGTTTCGCGACAACTGAATAGTTTGCGGCGCGGATTCCCGGCAAACAGGTAAGCGATCCGTTCATTCTCTTTTTCCCGAACAGTTACCAGACTCACGATTACGATGACCGCGGAGGAAATGGCAAAAAGTAAAATGGCGAAATGCAGATAGTTCATCCCTGCATACCAACGTAAAAAGGCGGAATCCCAGACACCGGTTTTCAGAATGATTTCCAGGATCAGGCGAAATGCGCCCAGAGTGGCGCCGAGTATCAACGCGGAAAAAGCCGCTTTTCCGTCTGCACGTTTCCACAAGATGCCAAACAGGAAGACGGCGGCGATCGGCGGGCTGATATAAGCCTGCAAACTCTGGAGGTAAATGAACAAATGCGGACTGATGCTCCGGATCAGCGGAATCCAGAGAATGCCGATAACGACCAAAAGGGTCGTCGCCAATCGTCCCATAAGGACAAGTTCGCGCTCCGTAGCCATCGGACGAACCTGTTTGTAGAGGTCCATCGTGATCAGCGTGGAACTGCTGTTGAATGTGCTGGAGAGCGACGACATCATCGCCGCCAGAAGTCCCGCAATGACGATGCCGCGCACACCGGATGGCAGTAAATGGCTGATCACCAACGTCGGATAAGCCTCATCGCCTTTGATCCCGGGAAAGAGCGCAAGCGCAATCATACCCGGCAAAATCAGCAGAAAAACCGGCAATATCTTCAGGAATCCGGCAAGAATCGTCCCTGCCCGCGCATTATCGATATTCCGGGCGCTCAGTACGCGCTGAACGATCACCTGATCCGTGCACCAGTACCAGACGGCAAGGATCGGAGCGCCGAAAATAATTCCCGTCCACGGAAAATCCGGGTGATTTGCCGGTTTGAACATGTGGAAAAAATCGGCCGGCAGAGCGGCTTTCAGTCCGGAGAATCCGCCAACTTCGTTCAGTCCGAATACGGTCAGGATCAACGCACCTCCGACGAGAATAACCGTCTGAACGATTTCGGTGTAAACCACCGCGCCAAAACCGCCTGCTATCGTATAGATTCCGGTAAGAATCACCATCACACACGCCGAAGTCACCATGTCCCAGCCGAGAATCTGATTCAGAAGCAATCCACCCGCGTAAAGAGTCACGGAAATCTTGGTCATGATGTACGCAATGATCGAAATCGTTGTCAGATAAATCCGGCAGGAACGGTTGTAGCGGAGTTCCAGAAATTCCGGCATCGTAAAGACGCCGGATTTTAGGTAGAACGGCGTGAATACCCAGCCTAAGAGCAGAACGAAAAAGCAGGCCATCCATTCAAAATGCCCAACAGCCAGACCGCTACTCGCGCCCGTACCGGCCAGACCGATGAAATGCTCGCTCGAAATGTTCGTCGCGAATAGCGAACAACCGATAGCGAGCCAGCCAACATTCCGACCCGCTAAAAAATAGTCGGAACTCGTCTGCTCACGATGTGAAAAATAGAGCCCAACGATCATCGTGCCAGCAAAATACAGAAAGAGCAATAGGACATCGAGATTTGTCAGGTACTTCAGCAACGTTTTCTCCGGACGGATTGGTCGTTCATCTCGCTTGCAAAACGGCAATAACCAAGCCAATGACTCTTAAATCGACGTCCGGAGTATTTGACTGGCCAGGTATGACGAAAACCGTGCGATCGGTTATCAAAACGATAAGAATGGATTATTATTTTAAAAACTACCGGCGAACTTATCGCCGTCACTTCATCCCTAATTCCTTGGAAATACGGTAATAGTTTGGCGGCGCGAGCCCGAGTTTCTTGGCGGCTTCGGCATCCGTCTTGCAGTTCTCGCGGACAAACTGCATATAATTTTTCCGGAACTGTCGTTCGATTTCTGTCAACGGCAGGATTTGATTTTTATCGAACCGGTACGCGCTCTGGGTTTCCGGCTCAAATTTTTTTGCACCGATCGATTCCAGCGCTGTCTTTCGGGTGATGTCTTCTTCGCCGCTGAGAAAAATCATCCGCTGAAGCGCATTCTGAAGCTGGCGCACATTTCCAGGCCATGAAAAATCGGTCAGCACTTCCATCGCTCCGGGTGCAAATTCCGGAACCGCGCGCCCCAAATCGTGGCAATACCGCCGAAGATAATGATCGGCAAGGACGGGAATATCTTCCGATCGTTCCTGAAGCGTCGGGACGTAAATCTGAAGAACATTCAGCCGATAAAAGAGGTCTTCACGGAATTCCTTATCGTTGACCATCTTTTCCAGGTCTTTATTTGTGGTGGAAATGACGCGGACATCGACCTCGTAGCGCTGTTTCCGCCCAATTTTTTCGATCTGTCCATCCTGCAAAACGCGAAGGAGTTTCGATTGTGCCGAGAACGGAAATTCGCTGACTTCGTCTAAGAAAATCGTTCCATTATTCGCCTGTTCGAAGAGACCCGACCGACTGTCCTGCGCACCGGTGAACGAACCTTTCTCGAATCCGAACAATTCGCTCTCGATCAGTTCGCGCGGAATGCCGCCGCAGTTGATTGGCACGAAGTTTTCGAGTTTGCGACTGCTTAAATAGTGGATATTTGTCGCCACGAGTTCTTTGCCTGTTCCTGATTTCCCGTAAATCAGCACGTTCGCGTTGGCGTCAGCGTATTTTCGTATTTGCTCCCGAAGCTCCTGAATCGCAGGCGAGACGCCGGTGATGACTTTCCGCAATAAAATATCGCTGACCGTCCGACTTAATTTGTTTTTCGACCGCTCGCGGTCGATTTCCAAACGGCGTTTCTCGTAAGCATTGACGATACTCAGGATGAAGTCTGTCGGTTGATAGATGAAATTTTCAATATCGACCGGATACTTGGTGCAAAACCAGAATGCTCCGGCGCGGATCAGTCGGTTCGCAAAGTCGAAATCGGTCTGGTAGATCGTCATTTTGGTAATGACGATGATCTGAACCGTGGCGTTGAGTTTCCGGATTTCGTGGATCAACTCCTCACCCATGATGCCGCCCGCGATCTGAAAATCCATCACTACCACGTCGTAATCGTTCTGCGAAACCAATTTCAGCGCATCGTGTCCGCTGGAAACAATGTCCGAAATGACGATTCGTTCGTACGGTCTGAGCGTGTTTTGGATACGCCGCACGTCAAACGCTTCGTCTTCGATTAACAACAGGCGGATGGCATTTTTAATCATCTTGTTTCTCCAATCGGTTTCATGCGGTTAAAGTTCGGAATTATCCACTTGGAATGGTGATGACGACGACAGCGCCGCCGGTTTCCGCATTTCGGGCGTCCATCGACCAACCACAGCGGTTGACGCTTAATTCGTAGGCTATGTAACAGCCGTATCCGGAGTTGATGGCATTCTCCCGAGTTGACGTATGTTCCAGAAAGATTTTCCGGACGCCCGACTCGCTGAATTTCAACAGATCTGGATCGATGCCTTTTCCATTGTCACAAATGAGGACAGTCGAACGCTTCTGCGGCGCGTCGAATTTCGTTCGAATTGTTATGACGACATTCTGTCCCTGATTGTGATCAACACAATTCTGGATCAGCGGTTCAAGAATTTCCCAAATCACGTATTCGTTGATCTGAACCGGCGGAAGTGCCGAATCGAATTCTAGTTTAAATTCACAGGCGCTGTTTTCCTTGTAAACGCGCTGGAAAATGTATTTGACTAAAAATTGAATCACCTGATTGATATCCGTGCTGAAAATCGCATTACGCGTCGCGTGGATCGGCGGCTTGAACCACTTCATGTCATAGATAACCCGCGAGATAAAATTGGAATATTTCGTTGCGACGAACTTGAAGGCGGTGATGTTCGTTTCCGACAGATTCCGAATTTCCTCCTTGATAAAGCCCATGATCTTTTCCGCCTTGTGGTGTGCGTGATAGATGCGCTTGGTAAAGAGCGCCTCTTTCTGATGCTCGATGTCGTTCTTGATCTGGTCTTCCCGCTCCCTGAACAGTAGTTCCTGCGCCTGGTCTCGCTCTTTCACCGTGTAGGAAGTAATGTAAAACATCGCCAACAAGCCAAATAGGATCAACGCCGTGAAGACGATGCTGGTTTCGTCGTAAACGGTCGATATTTCCCGGACGATCTTGCTCAAATCGGGCGATATTTTCATATAAACGACGCCCTCGAACTCGCCTTTCGGCACATACGGAACCAGAACATGAAACGATTGGATATTGTCCCACGTACAATTGATCTGCTCCGTTTGTAACAATTCGTCCTTCGCTTCCGTGTAACGCCGGATCGCTTCGGCATAGACGGATTTATGTTTCTGATCCGGAATCTGGTTGTGAAATGACAATGCGTAAAGTTCTTCGCCCTGATCGATGATGAACGGCTTCCCGCCGTAACTGAGAACGATGCATAATTGATCCACATTTTGCTGAAGCGTCTGTTGATTCATAATGATGTTGAATGCCTGAATGATTTTCCGCGGATTGGCTTCGGTTTGAGTGGGATTCGTAAGACTCTGCTCGACCAAGAGTTCGAGCGAGGTCGTCGTCAGATTGGCGAGACGCACCGCAGAATCTTTCCGATACAGGCTCATGCTTTGTTCAAGCAGATTTCGGCTGGAGACCTTGTGCAGATACGAAAGAAAGAGTTGGAATGTCGCCAGAACAATGAAAAGAATAATAAAATGCCGGACTTCAAATCGGTAACGTTGCAATCGGTTTAGAGCACGGTTCATCGATAGGATGGTTTATTTGATGAAATGTTGTTTGGATTCGATAGTTTTATCCACCTCTTTCAACGCGGTTTTTACGTTTATATCGCCTTTCAGCGCCTTGTTGAGATGAAACGATAAAATATCCGATATTTTGGTGTAATCCGCCAGCGGAGGCCGGTGAACGCCGTAATTCATCATCTGTGTGATTTCCGTGAGATAAGGAAATTCCCGAAAAATCTCCGGATTTTCATAAATATCCTTTCGGATAGGCAAATATCCGGCATAACGCAGGAGTGTATTTTGGGATTCTTCGGAAAGAATGAATTCCAGAAATTTAACTGCTTCCATTTTTTTAGTCGAATATTTGGAAATCATCAGGTTCCAGCCACCGAAAATCGTCACCGGTTGTCGATTATCGAAATGCGGTAAACAGGCCATGCCGAGAAGTTTAACCTTAGCTGAATCGGGAGCCGGGACGGTCATATCCTTCAGAAAGCTGGACCAGCCTCTGAAAAACGGCGCGTCGTGTTTGAGCGCCCAGAAGTAAGAATCACGCTCGTTAAATGTCGTTACTTCCGGCGGTGATAAGCGGTACTTGTGGATCAGATCGACCATAAACGCGGCGCTTTTCCGCCCTTCTTCGGTATTGAACCGGAGTCGATTCCCGTCGTGAATGTTTCCGCCCAAGGCAAAGAAAAACTCGAAATAATTGCAGATCAGCCCTTCATAATTGTCCCCCTGAAACAGATAGAAATTCCCATCGTCGCCAAACTGGCTTGATAGAACGATCATTTCTTCCCAGGAAATCGACCGTTTCAGTCGTGCCTCAAAGTTTTTCTCGTCGGTGAGTTTCTTCAGGAGATCGCGCCGGTAATACAAAACGCCCAGATCGATATAGAGCGGAATCCCAACGAGCGTCTGATTGAAATAACAGGTTGAAAGTGCCGGACGAAGCAGATCGGAGAGATTTTTTTGCGAAAAATATTTCGCCAGCGGCTCGCCCCACTTCGCGAAACGAGGCGTCCAGATTTGATCGACGGCAAAAATATCGATGCGGCTCTCCGGGTCTCTCAGCGACCGCGCGATGAGTTCCTTCCGCTCGTTCGTGGAAAACTTGGTGAATGGAAGGTTAATCGGAACGATCTCGATCTCGTTTTTGTAAATTTCGTTGAAGCGGCGAATGATTTCTAAATGCGCCACAGACATGTTGTCGGCAAAATAGACCTTCGTCGGCTCCTTCCGACGGTTGTTTTGTCGGTTCATTGTGAACAGATTAAAGATCAAAACCAAAATTAATGATAAAATGAAGAGCGTGAAAATGAGCCCGTATTTCCCGCTGAGATTCGTTTTATTCATTTCGCGATCCGTTCGGTAGTCAGGTTAGACGATATCATATCGATCAAATATACTTCCTCAAATTTGGTATTGCAACACACACTTATCAAAATGATAACGATCCAAAGTGCATCAGCCACTCTTGCACAGTTCGTGCCAGATCAGTGCTCCGACGCCGAGAATCGCCGCTACATTCTCCGCTAATTCTGAATAAACAACTACATGGGCATCGGTCAACTTCCGTGGTTCATGACCAAGATCATCACGAGCCTCTATTCCGGCTGGTTCCTAATGCATTATTGTCCCGAAGGCAGATTGCCGGAACAAATGAACACCGAAACGATGTTGCTGATGATCAGATCGATTTTTGAACCTTGTTCGCCGTATGTCTGCAAAGTAGTTTTATCGTCGATTGCCGCCGCCACGTGATACCCTTTTTTCTCCAGGACTTCCTGTAAAAAGTTTCGCACAATTTCTTCATCTTCTACGATGTGGATGGTTTCATTTTCGCAGGCCTATTTGGCACAGGTTTTTAAGGAACGCGGGGTAAACCAGATTCCATTAAATCAAATGTTTTTGGCGAACTAAAAATGCAAGTTTGGAACCGCAAAAGTGGATACCGACGGGATATCGATTGTTTTTCACCGTCTGAAGTTAAAGGATTAAGAGTACGCTGATCTACCATTGAGCTTTTAGGGCGATAAAAAGTGGGTGAATTTAAAACAATTCCTCCGACCTGTCAACATCCTTCACGCCGGGTTTTTCTGCTCACCGCCGACAATTCAAAAAGTCATCTGGAGAATCCGATTATTTGCGAATCGGCATGATGTAGATGATCTTTTTCCCGGGTGTGTCATAGATTTCGATCATCTCCCGTCCACCGTAGCTATTCTCCAGTGCATATTTCCGAATTGCCGGATAAACCTTCGTCACGCCGGCGACAATCGACATCCGCGAACGAAACGGAAATTCCACGACCAGAGCATCCGACTTTTTGAATTCAAAAACCTTGTACTTCTTTTTCAAATCCGGAAGCGCTTTCATGTCTTTCTCATCCAAAACGCACCCGACTTTGCTTCGCAATTTTTCAACCGGAACAACTTCGGGATCGTCATAATATATTCCGATACCCTTCGTCGTCGAAATTCCGTCTTCTTTCAATAATTTGTTGAAGACCGAATCCATCGGTATGGCTACATTCTTATAATCCCCGATATAATCGGCATAAACCATCACGAATGGATCGACCGTTTTTTCCTGAATACTAACACGGCTTAGCAAACTACTCGCGCGAATCAACCAGAGAACCAGCAAAATGATAACGGCGTACACAACCCATAAAATTTGTTTTTTCATCTCAACTACCCTCCTTCGATCTAATCGGTTTCTGCTCCATATTTCAATAACCACTCAAATATACGAAAAATCGACGATGTCTGTAAATACCACCAAAAATAAAAAACCTGCCGGACATTTTCCGCCCGGCAGGTTCGATTAGATTTTCTATGCGATTACTGAAGTATTGTCAACGCGCTTCGTGCGGCATCCAGCATCGGCTGAACCGAGATTTCCGTTCCGATGGCGGCTTTCATCCACGCTGACGGTGTGATGGAACCCAGCGTGCACATCCGTTCCATTTCTTTTCCAAGATTTTTCCCGGAAATGTACTGCTCGATCTGGAACTGAATGACGTGTCCGATCGGGTAATCCGGCAGATAGAGTCCGGCGTCGATCATGTGTGAATAGACTGCCAGAATGATGGCGTCTTTATGTCCCAAAATCGGGTAATAGTATTCGTTCCAAGTTACCTTGGCGATGTCGATGACGGCGGCTTTCAGTTCTTCCGGTTTCGCCTTTGGATGTTCGTACATCCAATGCCAAACCTGCATGTCAACGAGAGAGACAGCGGCGATTTCCGCGGTTGACCAAATCTGATTCAGCGCTTCCAAATATTCGGTGTCCGATTCTTTCTTCATCAAACCGAGAACTTCCAAATCTCTTTTCTGAAATACAAACGCAAAGGCTTCGGTAAATGCCGTGTTCGGAACGCCGGAAAGCATCGGATGATCGATCTTGTTTAGCGAAAAAACCTGCTCGACGCAGTGCCCGAGTTCATGAATGGCGATGTTGAATCCTTTGTAATCCATTCCGGTCGGCTGGACGCGGGTTCTCAGATGCGCGTTATCGGAAGAACGTTCGGCGCCCTGCGCATGACCGGAACCACGAGCGGGATCGACGTTGATCTTGGTTTTTAAAAATTCAGCGGTTTGTTTATCGAAGCCGAGTTTCATCAATGTCTCAGGCATTTTCTCGCGAAAAACATCGGCAGTCGGATATTTCGCCGAAACGATCTTATCCAATTCCGCCTGCGAATAAGCGCCTTTGCTCTTAAAACCATTGTACCAGATATCAAACGGTTCGAGTTCACGCCCGAGCCGTTTTTTCACGACGGCTGCCGTCTGTTTGAGTTCTTCAGATTTCAAAAGTTGGACAAACAACGCTTTTACGGTCTCTTCGGGAATTTCACGGTCTTCGTTAAAACGGCGGTTAATGAACGTCGGATTGATCGGATAATACGGATCAGCGTCTTTTTCGGCATGAAAGATATTGAGTAGTTGCACATAACGCGTGTTCGGTTCGGGACTCGCATCGGCGCCCTCGCCAATGACTTGATTCGAGCCGACTTTCCAATCGACTTTCGGATTATTAATGACGCTGGCCGGGATTTCCTGTGTGATAATTTTCTGCATCACGTCATAGATCATTTTCTGTCGTTCGAGTCCGCCGGCTTCGGGATATTGCGCCTTCAGTTCGTCGCGCAATCCCCAATGGGTGATCAGTTTCAGATCTTCCGGAAACAATTTTTCGCTGTTTTCCGTCAGCAGATGTCCCATGCAGATGTTGTAACTGCTAATGTAATTATCGGCGATGACATAGGCTTCGTACTTTTTCTGGGAAATATCCGACGGAACGCGCGAATTGAACCGCTGAGCCAGCCTTGCCTGCGCCCATTTTTCCCGCGTCCAATCGTCGCTGACTCTCAGCATTTCTTCGAGAGAATATACTTTAAAATTCAACAGGACAAAAAATGCAACCTTGCTCTTGAACAGGTTTTCAGTGACATTCGGAGAAAGACTGAAGTTCGCCATCAGATAATCGACCGGCAAAATCGGTCCGACGTCCACCTGCAAGTCCCACTGAAAGTCGCGTTCGAGTTCCAGCATAACACCTTTCAGTGTCTCAAACGAATTCTCCAGACGAGCGAGTGAGCGGTTCAGCGAATCGCCTTCGACGAGGAAATTTTCCTGACAGAATTTCCTGAAGTCCTCTTCGCTACCGTCCTCTTTTGTCCAGAATTTTTGCATCTGCGTGATGCCGGTCCGGATGCGGTCGGCGCTGGTTTCACCAAACTTCGCGATTATTTCATCGGCGACTTTCACGGCAAATTCATCGCTGATCATCGTCATTCCCGCTTTTTTTCCGCATTGCTGGGTCATTGTTGCGAAAAGCATCGTCGCAACGAGCAAAGCAGTTCCGGGAAAATGTCTCCGTATGCATTTCCACATCTTTTTTCCTCCTTAAAAAATCTGCGTCCGTTACCGGACGAAAACTTCGTCAGTCAGTTCGTTGACGTCGTCACTTTTCCGCGGAAAATGTTCGGCAAGAATGACGCCCATTTTCGTAACGACGTTGATGACGCCGGTTCGGTAATTGTGGTTTTTGAAATCTTGCGAGAGCGACTCCGCCGCAGAATCCCAAACTGACTGCTCAATTTTTACATAAATCCCCGCGTCGCCGAGAATCTGGAATTTCCGTTTATCTAAAAGAATGAGTAATAAAATGCCGGTTCGGTCACGCGTCTTATCCATTCCCAGCCGGTAAAATTCGTCCAGCGCGATTTCCATGACGTTTTTATCTTTGAGTTGCGACGGTGTCTTGCTGAACACGCTGATCCGGATTTCGCCCGACGTATTCTTTTCCGCTTCCGAACAAGCCTTCGCGATCGCTTTCAAATCCGCCTTCGAAAAATATGTTCCTAACAACGACATCGTTCAACTCTCTTTCAATTCGCGTTCAATTTGATATTTGAAATCTAAAATTTGCAATTTGAAATTTCCCCATTCTCATTCGTCGTATCTTCGACTTTCAACTTTCCACGCCTCTTTATCAAATTAAAAAGACGGGAAGGGATTTTTACGGAACTTTCCACGATTCTTCGCCGCAGTTCATTCCTCTGGTTATTGTCAACTCTCAATTCCTGTTCGATGGAACAATTCATGGACTACACTCAATGCGGCTCAGAATGACAGAAAAATCGGCAATTTGAAATTTTCAACTTACAATTATCCCCCGCCAACGGCGGGGTTCAACTTCACTACTTACCATCCGCCGGACGAGCCACCGCCGCCGAAGCCGCCGCCACCGCCGGA